>JBEAUK010000150.1:0-39304 GCA_041161465.1 Planctomycetota bacterium
CGCGGTGACGCCGGTGATGCCGGTCTGCGCGTTGACCTGGTTGATGAAGCTGGTCGGGGTGATCGTCGAGCCGCTGAAGTTGATGTTCAGGACCGCGAAGAGACCGCTGTAGTAGGTCGGGCTGTACTGGTAGTTGTTGAACTGGAACTGGAAGTAGCCCTTCGTCGGAAGCACGCCCGAGGCGCCGACGAGGTCGAAGCATCCGTTGATCGAGCACTCGCCGCTCGGACCCGAAACAAACGGGCCGACGCCGACGCGCGTGTAGCCGGCTTCATCAAGCTCAGACGCGAAGGCGTTGACTTGAGCGATGGTGTCTGTGAGGGTGGCGTTGGCGGCGCCGGAAACAGCGAGACCCAAAGCGGTCACCGCGAGGGAGGAACGAAGCATCAGACTCTCCTGAGACGAATACGGAAGCCCTTGGGGTACAAGGGAGGGGGACAGTCAGAAGTTACTGCGGGAATCGAAGGGGGCAACGATTTCACCCACGATTCTGAACGATTGCTGAGGGCGAATGAGCACATAAAAGTCCTATAAAATCTAATCTGCGCGATCAAGAGACTTGTTTTGGTGACAGTTTTCACTCGCGGTCGAGGCGAGGAGTGGGGTGGGTTTCGGGCAGAAGATCAGGTGGCGAAGGGACTTCCGTGCGCTCAAGGGCTGCAAGCGCGGAACGATCGCGACTTCGTTGAAGCGTGGGTGGAACGAACCGCCGATAGAGCGCGCATGAACCACGATTCCTCGCTTGCGACCGACGCTTGCACCCGGCGCGCGCCCCGTCTTTCGAAGCAGAAGGCCGCCATCGTTGCGCTGGGAGTGCTTGCGGCGGGCCTCCTCGCACAGTCTGGCTGCGCGTCAAAGCCCTCGGCGCGGGTGGAGCCCTCCGCAACAGGTGGCCCCGGCACCGGCCGTACCGCCGCAGGGCTCACCGCGCCCGAGGGAACCCCCTTGGGAACCACGGCCCCCGCAAGCGATGCTCCAAAGCGACAAACGGTCGCCGTGCGGGTGACCGACCCAGCGCTGGCGGACGAGTTCAACAACATCTTCTCGACCGGCGATGTCTACCTCTCGGGTTGGCCGACTGAGGAAGGGCTCAAGCAGATGGCGGCGCGGGGCGTCAGGCGTGTCATCGCGCTCAAGACTCCAGAAGAGGTGCTCCACGCGCGCGGCTACGACCCGCGGGTGGTCGCGAAGCGGCTCGGCATGGAACTGATCGTGCTGCCGGTGCGTCCTGACACCTACAGCGCCGCCGATGTCGACGCGTTCGTGAAGGCATTGAACGCGAGCGACGGTCCGGTGCTCGTGCACTGCGGATCGGCGTCGACTTCCGCCATGGTGTGGAGCGGCGCTCTCGCGAAGCAGCCGGGTGTCACCGCGAAGGAAGTCATGGACGCCGCTCGCGCAGCCGGGCTGCTCGAAGGTCCGATGACGGAATCCGCCGAGCGCGTTGCGAACGAGATCATCAAGGCGCAGCCCGCAGCGAAGGCGAAGCCCGGCTCGACGCGTCCGACAGGATCCGGTGACTCGGCCGAGAAGTGATCGCTACCACATCATGAAGAGCGATGGCAGCACGCCCGCCTCATGGGCGAGGACGACGGCCTGCCCGCCGACAAACGCGAGCGGAATCAGTCCAGACTCGCGCAGAGACTTCGTGAACACATGCGTGTCGACCGTCAGCGTCGGCGGAGCTTGGTAGAGCGAGAGCTTTGGGAAGAACCGCGGCACCCTCGCGCAGTAGGCGTCGTAGTCGGTGCCGAACACGCCGCGCAGGTACCGCTCCTCGCTGAGGATCGTCGGCCAGTGGGTGAGGAAGAACACCGCCGTGAAGACTGCAAAGGCGGTGAAGCTCTCGAACGAGAGTCCTGCACCCATGAACGCGAACATGCTGAAGAAGTACAGCGGGTTGCGGCAGACCGAGTAGGGCCCCTGCGCCACCACCAGGGCGTTCTTTCGCCCCGCGATGTGCACGGAGCACCAGATGCGACCGATGGCGCCCGCGAGCAGGAACCCGACCGAGGTCGATTCAAGGGCGAGCGAGACCGGCGAGTGCGTATGCCAGCGCGTCGCACCGAGGATGCACAGCGCGACAGCGCCGACGGTCAGTCCGCGGGAGAGAACGAGGCGGATATTCAACGGGTGCTCCTCAGGGGTTCCGCTCGATCGACGGCGCGCCCTGGCCCGGCAGGTCGATCGCGATCTCGGCGGTGAATACTCCGCTCGGATCTCCCCGCTCGGCGAGCGTGCGGCGGATGACATCGAGTGAGCGGGGGACGATGCCTTCGAACATGGTGTTTCCACCCATCCGTACCGTCACCGGCTTGTCGAGATCCACCATCGAGTCGTCAAGCCTGACAATCAGCCTCGAAACCCCGGTCGCTTCCTCGATCAGGACTTCCTGCCCACTGCGACTCGCCACGACGCGTTGCCCCTGCTTTGGATCGGGATTCGCCAGCCAGTAGAAGCGGGGGCTCGTCACATCGTCCTGGAGCCAGACGATCTTCGCCGGGCGCAAGTTCCGCGTGTGCTTCGCCATCCACGGCACCGCGACGGCGTCCTTGCGCTCCATCCAGTGGCCGTTCTCCTCGAAGATCGTGACTTCGTGCGGGTATCCGCCCGCGTCCTTCGCGGCGAGGTCCGCGAGCATCACCTTCCAGTCGCGCGCGATCTGGTTGCGCTTGAACGCGCCGTCCTTGCCGCCCATGTAGAGCGCGAACGGCAGGTTGCGGAGACCGTCGGGCCGCGTTTCGTTCGGGTGACCTGCCATCATCGCAGCGGCCGCGAAGTGGTCGGCCATGCGTGGCGCAAGCTGATAGACGCCGTCGCCGCCGGCGCTGTAGCCCATCAGGTAGACGCGGTCGGGATTCACCCCCTCGAACAGCACCATGTCGCGGATCAGCTCGGCAAACAGCTCGTCGATGTGGCCCTGGTGCCAGAGGTTCCAGGTGTCGGTCGGCGCGCGCGGCGCCACATAGACGCCCTCCTCGGGCTTGTAGAGCTTCTTCTGGTTGTCCCACTGCTTGTCGTTGACTTCCTTGGGTGCACCGCCTCCGCCGTGCATCGAGATGTAGAGGCTGCGGCCATTCGCAGGCGCGTCGCCGTAGACCGTGTACCAGAAGGGCATCCTCGTGCCGTCGCGCGCGACGAGCACCTTCGAGTCGAACTCGGCCTTCTCGTCTGCGCGCGCCTTCGCGGCGAACTCCTCCCAGAGCGTCGTGCGCAAGCCTTCGGCGCCCTCCTTCGTGAGCGCGCCGCCGGGGCCCGCCAGCAGGAGTTCGGCCACGCCGTCGGTGCGAGACACGACCGCGCCCGGAGCCTGGCCATCGATGCGGAACGAAAGGGTCCCGGGGCCGCGCGTCGGAACAACGAGCTCGAGATGGTCGTTCGTGTCGCGCGTCTCGTCGTTCGTGCGTCCGCTCGCGATGACTGCGCCGCTCGCGTCGAGAACCTCGACCTCGGCGCGCACGCGCGCCTGCGTCGCCGGATCGCGCACGACGAACCGCAGCAGGCGGTGGCCGTCGGGTATCGCCACGGCCTTCGCCGTGTAGCGGTCCGTGACATCGACCGCACGCGCGCGCGGCCGCGATCGGTCGAACATCATCGGGAAGTCGACGCCCGAATTGCGCCAGGTGACGGCGTAGATCGCGTACTCGGGCTTGTCGCGGTTCTGCGTGGCGGCGCGCCCGCTGAACCAGCCTTCGTCGAGTCGGTCGCCCGTCGGTTCGGCGGCGCCCGTGTAGCGCCAGCGCTCGCCGTCCCAGATCTCGACCCACGAGTGGTTGCCGCTCTCGTCGGTCCACATCGGAACCCCGACGAAACGCGCGGGAACGCCGACCGAACGGCACGCGTTCACGAGCAGGATCGAGAGCCCCGTGCAGGACGCGAGACCGGACTCCATCGACTCGCTCGGCGACTGGTCCGCGCGCTTGCGCTTCGTCGAATACTGCACCTTCCACTCGGGGAAGATGCGCGTGTTGAGGACGACCGCGGCCTCGGCCGGCGACTTCGCGACGGCGACCATCGGCAGGCACTTCTCGCGAAGCATCGGCATCCACAGCTCGCGCTTCTCGCTCACGCTCGCGTACGGCAGGATCGCGTCGCGGAAGGTCTCCTCGTCGACCTGCGCGCTCCACGGCGCCGACTTCCATGCCTTGTACGCGCCATCGACATGCGCGAGGAGGAACGCTGCATCGAGATTGGCGAGGTCTCCGTCCGGCATGTGCGCGACGAGCCACTCCATCGACGCGCGCTGCTCGGCGGGAACCTCCGCAAGCGCGCGTTCGATCTCCGCGCGGTTCGCGCCGGCCGCGGCGAGCGCCGTCGCGGTGGAGGGCGGGTTGAAGGCGTGCACCAATGCCACGGGTGCTGTGGCGGCGAGTGCCGACGCGATGACGAGGGCGGTTCCGAAGCGCATCGGCACAGTGTATGCGGAACCTACCCCGCGCTCGCCTCGTCGAGGATCGTCACGATCCACGCGGCGAAGATCAGCAGGTGGACGCAGCCCTGCATCGCGTTCGTGCGGCCACGGCTGAGGTTCATCGATGTGACGATGAATGTCGTGAGCAGCAACACGATGTAGGGCGCATCGAGGCCGAGTTCCGGCGACGAACCCGTGATGAACCGCACCACGATCACGGCAGGCACGGTGAGGCCGATCGTCGAGAGCGCGCTTCCAAGAAGCACATTGATCGTGCGCTGGACATCGTTGCGGCGCGAGGCGGCGAGGGCGGCGAGCCCCTCGGGCGCGAGCACGAGCGCGGCGATGAAGACGCCGCCGATCCCGCTCGGCAGGTTGAGCGCGCCGAGGAGCGGGCCGACGCGGCCAGCGAGGCCCTCCGCGAGCATGATGACCGCGACGAGCGCGAGGACGAGCAGCGTGCCGGAGCGCCACGGAGACGCCGAGTGGGTCTCGCTGCCTCCTCGATGCGCGTCGCGCCGCGCCTCGACCCCGCGTTCGCTCGAGCCATGGTGCGCGAAGAACTCGCGGTGCCTCGTCGTCTGCATGACGAGAAACACGAGGTAGATCGCGATCGAGGCGCCGCCGACGAAGATCTCCATCGGGTCGCTCATCCAGCCGCCTTCCTCGCTTCGCGTGAACCTCGGCAGGACGAGCGTGATCGATGCGAGCGCGACGATGAGCGGCAGGTAGCTGCGCGACGACTGCGCATTGAATTCCTGCTCGGTGTGACGAAGGCCGCCGAGCAGCATCGAGAGCCCGAGCAGCAGGTTGAGCGTCAGCATCAGCACCGAGAGCATCGTGTCGCGCGCGACGGTCGGGTCGCCGTCGCTTCCGAGCATGACGGCGCAGACCGACGCGACCTCGATGGTGATGGCGGACAGCGTGAGGACGATCGTGCCGACCGGTTCTCCCAGGTGCTCGGCGAGCGCGTCGGCATGCGACATGGCGCGGAACGCGCATGCCAGGATGCACAGGACGAGCCAGAGGCTCCACGCGACGCCCGCGGCCGAATCGGCGGCGCCGGCCGGCGACCAGTGCGCGAGCACGGCGACGCCGGTCGCGAGCCCGAGCACGATCGGGATCTCCGGGCCGAGCGAACGCGCGAGCGCGGGCAGACGGGTCGAGGCGGATGAGGTGCGATTGCTCATGTGGTCGGCTTGAAGTCGCGGAACATGAACCACGCGGCGGCCACGAGGCACAGTCCTGCGTAGACGAAGTTCATCGAGAGTTTCTCGCGCATGTAGAAGACGGCGAAGGCAGCGAACACCAGCATGGTGATGACTTCCTGCATCACCTTGAGCTGCGCGAGCGAGTAGCCCGCCTCGGTCGCGCCGATCCGATTGGCGGGCACCTGCAGGCAATACTCGAAGAACGCCACCAGCCAGCTGACGCCGATCGCGATCCACAGCGGCTTCGCCTTCAGGTCGCGGAGGTGACCGTACCACGCGTAGGTCATGAAGATGTTGCTGCCGACGAGCAGGAGAGGGGTCAGGAAGATCGCGAGTCGCGCGTTCATGCGCGCAAGTTAGCCGAGCCCCGCGCGTCCATGCCGCGCCCGGCGCCGGCCATGCGCGGCATGTACAGCGCCACGATGATGCCGAGCGCGGAAACCGCCGCGCCCGACAGGATCGCCCAGCCGATCGAGTGCGCGAGGTCCTCGCCCAGTGCGGTCGCGCCGCCGCTCACGGCCGCCGCGAAGGCGACGCCGACCGCGCCGCCCACCTGGCGGACGGTCTGCACGAGGCCCGAGACCTGCCCGCGAATCTCGTCGGGAACCCGCGACAGCGTGTCTGTGTTCGCAGGCGACATGATGAACGCGAGACCCGCGCCGAGTAGCGCCATGCCCGTGGCGATCACTGCGTACCGCTCGGCGAACGAGCCCACGCCCCACACCACGAGGCCGGTCGTCGCGACCGCCGTGCCGATCCGCGCAAGCGGCCGCACGCCGTGCTGGTCGTAGAGCTTGCCCGCGCGGCGCGCGAGCAGGATGACGGGAATGAGCAGCGGCATGAGGCTCGCGCCCGCCTGATCGCTCGGGTAATGAAGCACATCCCGCGCATAGATCGACCCTTGCACCACGAGCGAGGCCATCGCGAACTGCATGATGCCGATGAGGAGCACATTCGAGCGAAGCCGCGCGTCCGCGAAGAGCCTGAGATGCACGAGCGGGCGCTGCACCACCAGCTGCCGGTACGCGAAGAGCGAGGTAAGCAGGACTCCGGCGCCAAGCATGGCGAGGAACGCGGGCTGGAAGAGGCGGAACGGCTCCTGCTCGTCGGCGCGCGCATCGGTCTCGAGCGCGTAGATCGCGAGCGGCAGCCCGACCACGATGAGCGCGGCGGAGAGGAAGTCGAATGAACGGTCGCCCGACATCCGGTTCGGTGCGCGCGAAAGGAGGGCGAGCGTGATCGCGGCAAGGGCGATCGGCAGATTGACGAAGAAGACCCACTCCCAGCCCGCGTGCTTCGCGAGCAGCCCGCCGATCACGGGACCGAGCGCGAAGAACGACATCGAGATCCCGATCGAGATTCCCATCGCGCGCCCGCGTTCGCCGGAGGGGAAAGTCTCGATGATGAGCGCCGATGCGGCGGGCTGCATGAGGCAGGCGCCGATTCCCTGCAGCACGCGGCCTGCGTAGAGCATCGAGGCATCGGTGGCGATGCCGCACATGGCGCTCGCCGCGGCGAAGGTCGCGATGCCGGCGAGAAACGCGTTTCGCTTGCCAAGGAGGTCGCCGAGCCGTCCGCCGATCGCCATGAGGGCGGCGAGCGTCACGAGGTAGGCGTTCGTGATCCACGACACTCCGCTGGGACCGAGCCCGAACGCATCCCCGATGTCGGGCCCCGCGATCGCTGTCACGGTGATGTCGACGAAGATCATCGACAGGCTGCCCGTCGCGGCCAGCAGGACAAACAGCCTGCGGCGTGCGTCGCGAGGGTCGGGGGGCAGGGCGTCCGGCACAGGGGAAGACTAACTGAACAACTGGGCAACAGGCGCGTGCCGTACCTGTCCGCGTGGCGAACCTCCCGCATGTCGGTTACAAATCCCAACATGACCATTCCATCGCTTCTCGCAGCGTCCCTCGGTCTCGCCCTCGCATCTCCCGCATTCTGGACTTGCCCAGCCCAAGCCCAGAACGCTGCGCCGACCGAGAGCGCCGGACAGAGCGCCGCGACCAACTCGGAGTGGCCGCAGACCACCCAGGTGAACGACCGCGGGTACAAGATGTTCGAGCCGCAGTTCGAGTCGATGTCGGCCAGCACCGTCACGATGAGCGCCGCTGTCGAGATCAGCTCCCCCGACGGAAGCGTGCGCCGCGGTGTCGCGTCGTTGACGGGCAGCGCGACGCCGTCCGATGTCCCCGGTGAGATCGAGATCAACGGCCTCGAGGTGAACTCGGTGAGCTTCGGCGATGCGGTCGACGACATGGCCGCTGCGGACCTCACGGGCGCGCTGATCGGAATGGCCTTCACGGTCGACCGCGCGACGCTCGTCGAGGACATGGCGCTTGCGAACCCGCGCGGTTCGAGCACGCCCGGCCTCAGCACCGATGTGCCGAACTTCTACTTCTCGCCGGTGTCCGCCGTGCTCGTCGCGATCGACGGCAAGCCGATCACGGTTCCCGCGGGCAAGGGCGGATGGTCGCTCGTGAAGAACACGCCGTACACGGTCTTCACCGACCCGACCGGTGCGTGGGTCGTGCAGGTCGGAGCGTCGACCTGGATGGGTTCTCCCAACGCGACCGGCCCGTTCGTGGCGGTGACCGCGCCCCCGGCCGACGCGCTCGCAGCGCTCGGCGCGGCGCCGGATTCCTCCAAGACCATCGGCACGCCGCCCGCGCCCTCGCACGGCGCTCCGAAGCTTCCTTCGAACCTCATCATCGCGATGAAGCCGACGGTGCTGATCGCGATCGACGGCGCTCCCTCGATGAACAGCGTCGGAAACGGCCTCTTCGAGGTGACCAACGCGAACAACATCCTCCTCATGCAGAGCGGCGACACCACCAGCTGGTGGACGGTCGCGGCAGGGCGCTGGTTCACTTCCGCAAGCCTGAACGGCCCGTGGTCGTTTGTCGCGCCGAGCGCGCTCCCCGCGTCGTTCCAGTCGCTGCCTTCGACGGGTCGCCTTGCGGTCGCCCGTGCGAGCGTCCCCGGCACGACCGAGTCGAGCGACGCTGCGATTGCAGCCAATGAGATCCGCACCGTCACCGTGAAGCCCGATGTCGCTTGCGCCGTCAGCTTCAACGGCTCGCCGGCGTTCGCCTCGATCTCGGGTTCGCCGTGCTCGTACGCGGTCAACTCGACCAATCCCGTGATCCAGGTTCCCAACCGCGGCTTCTACTGCTGCGCCAACGGCATCTGGTTCGAGGCGTCGCAGCCGAACGGCCCGTGGAAGGTGAGCGTGTCGATCCCCGACGCGATCTACCGAATCCCCGCGTCGTCGCCGGTCTATCCGGTCACCTATGTACGCGTCTACGGCAGCACGCGCGATGCGTCCGGCGCGCTCACCGGCGTGACCTTCGGCTTCAGCAGCGGCTACCTCGGCACCTACCTCAACGAGGGCACGCCTGTCTACGGCACCGGCTACGACTACGCGAACTCGTCTGATCCGAACAACTACCAGGCCTATCCCTCGACCTACGACAACCCGGTCGAGTACGACCAGCAGACCGGCACCTACAGCCCGCCGGGTTGGTACGACGGCTACCCGTACGACTATCCCTATGTGCAGCCGTACTACCTGACCAACGGTTGGGCCGGCTGGGGCTGGTGCGCCGGTTGGGCGACGGGCTGGGGCTGGGGCTGGAACAACTGGTCGAACTGGAATCACTGGGGTCCGTGCTGGAACCACTTCCATCCGTACTGGAATCCGAGCTGGCACAACGATTGGCAGCGCAACCATCGCCTCTACGAGAACGGTCGCGGCGGCAACGCGCTGAACAACCAGCCGCAGTCCGGTGCGTGGAAGGAAAGCAACGACTGGAAGCAGTGGAACAACGCGAGCAATCGCGGCAATGAACCGCAGAACCAGGAGAGCGCCGACTGGAAGAAGTGGAACGCCGCCAGCAATCGCGGCGACGAGCCACAGAACCAGGAGAGCCCGGATTGGCAGAAGTGGAACGCTGCGAGCAATCGCGGCGACGAGCCGCAGAACCAGCGCCCCGTTGGACAGCCCACGAACTTCTACCGCAACCAGGGCTACAACTTCGCAGGCAACAGCACGCGCTCGATGTATGGCAATACCTCGAACGCGTGGAACGCGCCCTCCAGCAACGCGTGGCAGTCGTATCCGCGCTCGGGCGCGAGCGGCTTCCACCCCGCCTACCGCAACACGGGTGGCGGCATGCGTGGCGGCGCGGTGCGCTCGGGCGGCGGCGGACGACGCTGATCCGCTTCGCGCTGTGAACGACTTTCGCCGAACGATTGTCGGTTTGTTCACCGAGGCCAGGGGTCTTCTCCCGGCCTCGGTGAACGACCGCGTTTTTGCGCTGCCCGTTCGCGCGATCGACGAGACGGCTGAGCTCTGTGACGCGCGCGGATGGCCGCTCGTCGACCTCGGTCCGCGCGTGCAGTGCCTGCCGGAGGTGCTCGGCTGCACGGAGCCGACCCTGCTCGCGCGGCTTCACGCGGAGGTGTTCGGCCTCGCGCGCCCGCGACGGGTGTTCGCGGCGGTGATACCGGGTGGGCGGGTGCATACGCACGCCTGCACGGCGATCGCGCCACGCGGGATCGTGCTTGCCGATGTGAGTCCGCACGCGCGCGTTCCGTTGCATCTTCATCGCGCGCTGAGCGGGAGCATCGTTGCGCGGCAGCCGCGGCGGCTCCTCGGACGGAGCGCGCTCGTCGGTGGAATCGGGCACCGGAACTTCTACCACTGGTTGTTCGACAGCCTGCCGCGCATCGGCCTCGTGCGGGACGCGGGACTCGATGCGGTCGACCGCTGGATCGTGCCGGCGACGGAACTTGCGGTCGCGCGCGAACTCCTCGCGCGCGCGGGCATCGATGCGGGCAAGCTCGAGCCTCTTGGCCGCCGCGATCATGTCGTGTGCGATGAACTCGTGGTCACGAGTGCGCCGGGCGAGGTCTGCGAGCCGACCCCGCGCACGGTCGACTTCCTGCGGTCGGTGTTGCCCGCCGATCGTCGTCGCGTGGCGGGAAAGCGCGTGTACATCGCGCGGCGCGG
This sequence comes from Planctomycetota bacterium, assembly GCA_041161465.1. GTDB lineage: Bacteria > Planctomycetota > Phycisphaerae > Phycisphaerales > SM1A02 > QWPT01. Next base: position 10,637 of record JBEAUK010000150.1, read on the forward strand.
ACGGCGTCGCATCGCGAACGAGGCGGAGTTCGCCGGTCTTCTCGAGGGCTTCGGCTTCACCACGGTGGCGATGGAGGGGCTCTCGCTCGATGCCCAGGTCGCGGCGGTCGCGGGCGCAGAGGTCGTTCTCGCGCCGCATGGCGCCGCGCTCTCGCACCTCCTGCACGCAAGCGACGGGGCGACGGTGATCGAGTGCATGCCGCCCGGCTACTGCAACGCGAGTTTCTTCGTGCTCGCGGGCGCGTGTCGGATCCGCTACGCGGCGCTCGCGGGCGAGGGCGAAACCAGCTGGAACACCGCGAACACCGCGGCCGCCAGCTCGAGAGACTTCGTCGTGGACCGATCGAAGCTCGAGCAGGCGCTCACCGCGGCGCTCGCGTGAAGAGATGACGCGATCAGGCGTGGCGCAGGCTCAGGTCGATCCGACGGGCTCGACGCCACACTGGCGGAGGAAGCGCCGGATCGCAGCGATCTCGTGGTTGCTGTCGAGCGCATGGGAGCCGTGCGGGATGCGGAAGGTCATCTCCTGGCCGTTCAGCACGACCTTGAGGTGATCCTGCTTGGTCTCGACGCAGCTGCCGCCGAGTGCCTCGAACATGCGCACCACATCCCGCCAGTGGATGTTGTGGGAGGTCGGGTGCGCGAACAGTTGCTCAAGCGTCTTCTGGTGGTGGCTGGACATGACTGCCTCCTGTCGGGTGATGGCGGAGAGGGCGGCGGAGGTGCCGCCATCCAGAGAGTACGCGAATCGCGGATAAACATATCAAGAATAGGCTCCTGTTTCGGTGAAACCGCGCGAAACGGGGCACCTGCCTGAGTCGGCGCGGCTCCCAAAAAGGCACGCGGCGCGCAGGGGGAAATCTGCGCGCCGCGGCTCCATCGGTTCGTGGAATCGTCGTTAGCTGCCGTTCGGCGCACCGCCCTGCGGGCGTCCGGACTGGCCCTGCCCGCCCTGTCCGCGTCCGCCGCGACCACCGCGCGGGGGCTGGCCAGGCTGACCGCCCGGCGGGGGAGCGTTCTCACCGCGACCGCCGCGATCGCCCTCGCTGCTGCCTTCGCTCGGCTGGAAGAGCTCGTGGCCCTTCTCCTCCATGTCGTGCAGCTTCGTCACGAGGCTCTTGGCCTTCGCCGAATCGCCTTCGAGCACAGCCTTCTCGAGCTCGATCGAGACAAGGAGCGTCTCGAGCATCATGCCGCGGAACTCGGCATCGAACTTCGCGCGGTCCTCGCCGAACTTCGCCTTGGCTGCATCCGACATCTTGAGCCGCTCGCCGGCGCCCTTCGAAGCGATCAGCGCTGCCTGCAGCGACTGGATCATGCCGAGATCGGCCGAGCGCGACGATGCATCGAGGTTCGAGTTGCCCAGCGCCTTGTATGCGCGGTTCAGCTGCTTCATCGAGGTCTCGATGTTCATGCCGCCTTCCGCGCCTGGACGACCGCCTTCGCGCTGTCCGCCGCGCGCGCCACCCATGGCGCCGCTCTTCGCGGCAGCCTCGAGTTCACCGCGGTCGATCGAGCCATCCTTGTTGGTGTCGGCGCGCTCCATGAGACGGTCGGCGAGCGCTGGCGGAAGCTCATCCTTCGAGAGCATGCCGTCGCCGTTCGCATCGTTCTGCATCATGCGGTCGATGAACTGCTGAGGGTCGATCGGCTGGCGCGGGCGCTCGCCCTGCTGGCCTCCCGGCCCCGGACCCTGCGGCGGGAAAGTGCCGTCCTGCTGCGCGAGGGCGACGGATGCGAACGAGAGTGCGACGATCGAGCAAGTGTGCTTGAGCTTCATGGGAGTTTCCTTGAGGCCATGTGGCCGAAGGGTAAACGCGCGGGCATTCCGGTCATTGCATCGCGCGAACGATCATTCGACGGTTACTTGCATGCGCCCCAGTTGCCAAGGAGCGCAGAGAGATCCGCCGCGTCCGTGATGCCGTTGCCGTCGAGATCACCGACGCCCGGTGCGCCCCAGCTGGAGAGCACGAGCGCAAGATCCTCGGCATTCACCGTTCCATCGCCACCGGCAGGCGAGATGTCGCCGACACAGACGCCGGGAACGCTCGACGAATCGGCCGGATCGCTGCCGGCGTCGATCTCGTCACGGTCGCGGAAGCCGTCGAGGTCGCGGTCGATGCCGAGCCGTGTCCGGGCACCGAAGGGCACGAGCGTGTAGGTGAGTTCGCTGCCCTGTGCGGCAAGCGCGAGCAGAGCGGCGGGCGTCAGGCTCGGGTCGGCCACGCGGTCGGGCGTGAACGCGCCGTTGAGAAGCACATAGCCGCGCGCCTCGCCGTTCACGCGTCCCTTCACGATGAGGCCGAGCGGTCCTGGGTTCGCGAGGGCGATGAACTGGTTGATGCGCGCGGTGTCGTTGGCGACGCCGTTGGCGGTCACCTGCTGGCCGGTGCCCGAGTGGGTGCCGGAGTTGAACGACATGCAGAACGCCTCGAGATCGCGGCGCTGCTGCTGGCCCGTCGCGTTGTTCGCGATGTTGAAGCCTTCCGTGATCGAATCCTGGAAGGTGAACTTCGCGCCGTTGTGCTCGAAGCCGAAGCCGCGCAGCGCGGCGGTCGAGCCGCCGTTCGCGCCGACCTTGCGCCAGATCTCGCGCAGATGCGCGTTCTTGCGGTTCTGGTTCTCACCGCCGGGCGCGGGGATGTCGACGCGGTTGTTGGTGCCGATCGGCCCGACATGGCACGCCGTGCAGGTGAGCCCCGGTGCGCCTGGAGGACCGGCGAACAGCTGCGCGGTGTTGAACACGGTCTGGCCGTTCAGCGGGTTTCCCGTCACATTGAAGCCGGTCTGCGTGCCGCCAAAGACGACCAGCGAGGTCTTGAGCGTGTTGTCGATGTTGCGGTTCGGGTTCGGCGGGAAGACAAGCGACGCGACATAGTCGGTCATCGAAGCCATCTCGGTTGCCGAGATCTCGGAGCCGCGACCCTGGAGATGCGTGAACGCGACATTGAACTCGGTGAGATCGTCCTTCTCGCCGCGCCAGTGGAACGGCTCGTTGCCGATCGTTCCCTGCAGCGTCTGCGTGGTCATCGGCCCCTTCATCGGGTGCCAGCTGATGCATGCGCCCGGCGCACCGACCTGACACACCTCGTCGAACGCCTCCACGACGCCTTGCGGATCACCGAGATCCCAGCCGAGGCGGTCGCTGCGGCCATCGATGTGGCATGTCGCGCAGGAGACATGACCGAGCCCGGAGGTGAGGTGGGTGTCGTAGATGAACTTGCGGCCTGCCTTCACGCTCGCCGGGGTGGCGTCGTGGAAGGTCGCGCGGCCGGTCTCCACGAGGGTCGCGGTGGCGATCGCGCTCACCGAGCCGTCGAAGCGATTGAGCGCGTAGACGAAGGCACCGTTCGGAGAGACGACGACGCCGGTCGGTCCTTCGCCGACCGCCACGCGGCCGAGGCGGGCTCCGCTCGGAGAAAGCGCGACGACCGCGTTCGAGCCAAGCGCTGCGGTGAACGCCATGCTCGAGTCGGGCATCCACGCGACGCCACGCGGATCGCCGACCGACTGCAGGCGCGTGAGTTCGGGCACGGAACTCGACGAGTAGTCGAGGTGCTGGTTGAGATCGGCGATCGCGGGGGCTCCTGAGCCGCCCGCCGGCACGAACGCAGCGACCATGCGCGCGAACTTCCCGTCCAGCTTCGGCTCGAAGCGAATCTCGTTTCGCGCCTCGATGCCGACCGCGAGAATCGTTCCATTGGGCGCGACGCCGACGGAGGCGACCGTCGACATGAGTCCCGTGACATAGCTTGTCGACAGCGTCGCGGTATCGACGATCGCGATGTCGTTGTCGACGGGCGCCCAGGTGACGAGGCTTGTCCAGTTGCGGTTGTTGTCGTCGAGCCACTGACCGGCGGAGTTGCGGCGCACGATGTGCGCGACGCGCGGCGCCGTCGGAAGCCCGGTGGCGATCGGCGGATCGAAGGTCGTTCCGCTGTTCGGCGGCGGATTCTGTCCGGCGTAGGGGCCGGCCGGGTTGTTCACCGATTGCCGCGGAACGACGGTCGTCTTGTTGCCGGACTCGAAGACTGCGAGATAGACCTTCGTTCCATCGGGGCTCACCGCGAGCGCCCGCGGCGATGCGCCGAGAATGGCGGTCGAGGTGAGGGTGGGCGAAGCGGCGTTCGCATCGAAGCTCACGAGGCGCGATGGGATCGCGAGCGACACGAATGCGCGCGCAGGCTTGGCGGTGAAGACGACATCGGCCGGCTCATCGCCCACGAGGATCGTGCGCGTGACGCGCATCGTGGGCAGGTCGATCACGCTGACCGAATCCGAGATCTGGTTGACGACCCACGCCTCGGTGCTCGAACGCGCGCGGACCGACACGGGGTCGACGCCGACGGCGACAGAGCCGCGGCGGACAGGCAATCCGCCCACGAGATCGAACACCTCGAGCTGTCCGTCCGCCGTGTTCACCGCCAGAAGCGTGGTGCCGTCGGGCGTGATGTCGATCGGATGAACCTGCGGCGACTCGAAGTTGACGAAGGACTGGGCCTGTGCGGGCTGCGGAGCAAGCGCGGCCAGCAGCGCGGCGGTCGAGGCGACCGCGGCGAGCGTGAGGCGGCGGACACGAACTTCACATCGAGGGTTCTTCACGCGGAGACTCCGACAGGCGACCATGGGTCTGTTGGGTGAACTTGGCGCGACTCGAACGCGAAGCCCATTGGGCGATTGCAGGGATGGCAAGAAACGCGGGGGAATCGCGGATCGAGCGCTGCCCGATCAACGACGACAGGTCTGAGATCGAAAAAGACACCCGCCCCGAGGTCCGCGAACGGACCCGGGGCGGGCGAGATTCGAGCTTGCTCCGACCTTGCGGTCGGCGTCAGGCGTCACTTCGAGGTGTCGGCGCTCGACTGCGCGCTCTTCGCGGGAGCCGCGGGGAGGAGCACCGTGTCGATCGCGTGGATCACACCATTCGAGGTCTCGACATCGACGATCGCGACGGTCGCGTTGCCGAGCATGACCTTGCCGTCCTTGACGGTGACCTTGATCGGGCTGCCGAGCACGGTCGGGATCTCCGGCATCTTCACGACCTGGTCGGAGTACGCGGCAACGCCGGGAACGACGTGGTAGGTGAGGATCTCGACGAGCGCCTTCTTGTTCTCCGGCTTGAGGAGGTTCTCAAGCGTGCCGGCCGGAAGCTTGGCGAACGCTGCGTCGGTCGGCGCGAGCACGGTGAACGGTCCCTTGCCCGAGAGGGTCTCGACGAGGCCGGCGGCCTTGACGGCGGCAACGAGCGTGTTGAACGAACCGTTCGAGGCAGCGACCTCGACGATGTTCTTGTCGGTCGGGAGGATCACCGAGTCGATGACATGGATGACGCCGTTCGAGCAAGTGATGTCGGTCTTCACGACCTTGGCGCCGTCGACGGTGACGGTGCCGTCCTTCGCGACGATGTCGACGCGCTGGCCCTGCACGGTGCCGGCGAAGTTGAGCTTGACGACATCGGCGGCCTTCACGGTGCCGGGGACGACGTGGTAGGTGAGGATCGCGGCGAGCTTCGCCTTGTTCTCCGGCTTCAGGAGCATCTCGAGCGTGCCAGCGGGGAGCTTGGCGAACGCCTCGTCGGTCGGGGCGAAGACGGTGAAGTTGCCGCCCGAGAGGGTCTCGGCGAGGCCGGCGGCCTGCACGGCTGCGACGAGCGTCTTGAAGCTGCCCGCGCCGACTGCGGTCTCGACGATGTTCTTGGTCGAGGCGGCGGTGGCGGGAGCGGCCTTGGCCGGCGCGTTCTGGGCGGTCGCGATGGTGGCGACGCCGATGGCGAGGAAGCTTGCGGTGATGAGAGAGATCGTGTTGTTCATCTGGAGTCGTTCTCTGAGTCGGGCAGACGAGTGCCCCTGGCGAAACCTCCGCATCCGGGGAGGCGACGGCGATGCTTGAAATCCCGAGAGGCAACGAGACAGCGCGGGGCCTTGGCCCTTGCCCATCGCAGGTGCGTCCTGGGGTTGCCCGACGAGCATCTCATCGGGCAGGCCGTGTTCGTCGGAACCCGGCTGGTTGGATGCGATGACGGGGCGCAGGAGTGAATGATTCCCTCATTCGACGAGAATCCCGCTGATTCATCCACGGTATCGTTCGCGCATGCCTGACCGAGGGAGCGTGCCTCCGCACGCACACAGCTCCGATGCTGCGGACGCAGCAACCCTCGACCGCGAGCTCGAGAACGAGATCGACGACGGCTCGACGGTCGCTTCCTCCATCGGCCGCATCCTTGGGCCCATTCTCGCGTGCGCCGCGCTCGGTCTCACCCATCCCGCGATGCTCGGACTCGGTGGACTCGGCGCCGACGCCTCGTGGACGCTCGCGCTCCTCTCGCTGATGGCGGTGTGGTGGGTCACGCTTGCGGTCGAGCCCGCGGTGACCGGTCTCATTCCGTTCGTCGCGCTCGCGATCCTCGGCATCGGAAAGCCTGCGGAAATCTTCGCACCCTATGCCAACGATGTGATCTTCCTGTTCGCGGGTGGCGCGCTCATCGGCCTCTCGCTCGATCGCACCGGGGTGTCGTCGAGGTTTGCAAGTGGTCTCGTCGGTCTCGCCGGCTCATCGCCGTTCAAGGTGCTTGCCGCATTGATGGTGGCGACCGCGCTCCTCAGCGCGTTCGTCTCGAACCTCGCCACCGCCGCAACGATGCTGCCGCTGGCGATGGCGCTTGGCGTGCGCACCCGCGACGACGCACGAACCGACGCGGAGCGCGCGGCTGCGTGCCGCTTTCAGACCTCGCTGCTGCTCGGCGTCGCCTTCGCCTCGAGCATCGGTGGCACGCTCACCGTCATCGGCAGCCCGCCGAACCCGATCGCGGTCGATTGGCTGAGCAAGAACGGCGAGGACATCGGCTTCGTCGGCTGGCTGAAGTTCAGCCTCCCGACGGTCGCGTTGTTCCTGCCGATCGCGGTGCTGGTGCTCGGCCGATGGCTGTTTCCCGCGCGCGAGATCCGCGTGCCGCGCCTCGACTTGCATTCGAAGCCGATCGGCCGCGACGGGGCGTTGACGCTCGTCGTGTTCCTTCTCGCGGTACTTGCGTGGGTGACGCGGCCGCTCTACGCGGATCGCTTCCCGATCGTGAGCGACGGCGTGATCGCGGTGACGGCCGCGATGGTCATGTTCCTGATCCCGAGCAGCGCGCGGCCGGGCAAGCGCATCCTCGAACCCTCGAACTTCGCGAACATCCCTTGGCGCGTGCTTGTTCTCTTCGGCGGCGGCCTTTGCCTCGCGGCGGCGATGGAGCGCACCGGACTCTCCGCCTCGCTCGGCGAGATGATCGCCGGCGCGGGCGTGCTTCCGACCGTCGTCGTGCTTGCGATCATGGTCGTCGCGCTTGTGTTCGCGAGCGAGGTCGCCTCGAACACCACGCTCGCGGCGATGGCGGTGCCGATCGTCGGCGCGCTCGCGCCGGGGCTCGGGATCGAGGCGAAGACGCTCGTGATTCCGGCTGCGTTCGCCGCGAGCCTCGCCTTCGCGATGCCCGTCGGTACGCCGCCGAACGCGCTTGTCTACGGAACCGGCCGGCTCCGTGCCCAGGACATGATGCGGGCCGGCATCGTGCTCGACCTCATCGCGATCGTGGTGATCGTGACGATGGCGACGCTGCTGCTGTGATCCGATTACTCCGCGAGCTCGCGGATCCACGCGTTCGGATCGCGCCCGAGTTCCTCGCCCACGCGCGCGAGGTCGCGCATGGTTTCTTCCTTGAACACGCCCTCGACGGGCGGTCGCCAAGCCGATGGAATCGCCACGATGCGCACCTCGACGCCGAAATCGCCACGGAGGTTCTCGAGCTCCGCGATGGTGAGCAGGTGACGCAGGCCCGTCACCGTTGAGGATCGCACCGCAAGGTCGACGCTGCGCGCGATCACATCGACCCAGTTCGGCTGCGTGGTCTTCGGCGGGGTCATGAGCCAGTTGTTCAGGATCACCCAGTAGCGAATGCGCACCTTCGGCAGATCGGGCGCGTTGCGCGCCCACAGCGCCCCGACCGACTGGTCGCGGCGCAGGCGTCCGCCGTAGAGGATGTTGCCGGTCACGCCGCCATCGACATACAGGCCGCCGTCGATCTCGCGCGGAGGAAACGCGCCGGGGATTCCGGAGCTCGCAAGCAGCAGCTTGTGGAGGCGCGTCGGGTCGCCGGTCTCTTCCGCGCGGATCGCGACGCGCGAGATCTCGAACGCGCGCGGCGAGCCGTCGTCGAGGTCGGTCGTGTTCACGACGAGCATGCGCCCGAGGCGGCCTTGCTCGGCGATGCGTGCGATGCGCGCGCCGTCGATCGCGTTCTCGAGTTCGCGCTCGAGGCCGGGCACCTCGGCGAAGCTCTCGTTCGCAGGCAGGAAGAAGAGAATCCCGCGCTCGCGAACCCAGTCCGGCCTCGGGTTCGTGTAGAGGTGGACGACATCGTCGATGTCCTTGTTCTCGCCGAGGTACGCGAACGGCGCGATCAACGCGCCCGTCGATACGCCCGAGACGATCTCGAACTGCGGACGCGGCAGCCCGCCCTCGCGCACGGAGCCCCAGCCCTTGAGGAAGCCGGCGCCGAACGCACCGAAGTCGCCGCCGCCGGAGATCACGAGGATGTCGCAGGTAGGGGGTTCGTTCGAACCCTGCTGCTTCTTCAGCTCGTATTCCGAGCGGATCCGGTCGAGGAGCTTCAGCGAGAGCTCTGAGATCACCTCGTTGTTGCGGGCGGCGAGATGATCGCGGCGTTCGAGGAGCTGCGCCTCGCTCTCGATCGGGCGGTGACGCGCGCATCCTGCGCCAACCGTCAGGATCGCGGCGGCGAGGATCGTGAAGTGCCAGAGACGCAGGTGCATCCGTATCGTTGACTCGACTGATCGCATCGCTGCAATGTAGTCAACCGGAGTTGGATGGAGTGGAGGGGGCCCGGCCACTGCGCCGGGGTCAGATCGCGGGGCGCGGACGCGTCTCGGCCGCGCCCGATCAGGCTTGCCTGATCAGCCCGAGGAGCTCCGAATGCAGTCCAGGCGCAGCGGCCACCGCGCTGCCACCGTGGATGTCGGCGCGGCCATGCCAATCGGTGAAGACACCGCCGGCCTCCTCGACGATGACCGGGAACGGACCGGAATCCCAGGGGTTCATCACCGGGTCGAACCACGCGTCGGCGCGCCCCGTCGCGACCAGCATGCCGCCGTAGCAGTCGCTCCAGCCGCGGATGCGGCGCGCGGCGCGGGCGACGGCGACGAGTGCGTCGGTTCGACCGGCGCGCTCGAAGTACTCGAGACCGCTGGTGCAGACGAGCGCTTCCGCCAGCGGAACCGCCGCGCGCACGCGCGCCTCCGTGCGGTGGGTCGCGCCGTTTGGGCCGTTGCGTTCCCACCACGCGCCTCGCCCGCGCGCAGCCCAGACGCTTTCGCCGAGCGCCGGCATCGCGCAGATTCCCGCGACCACCTCGCGCGTCTCGCCGCGCGTGAACTCGAGCCCGATGAGCGTTCCGAACAGCGGGACTCCAGCCGCGAACGAGATGGTGCCGTCGATCGGATCGATCACCCAGCGGTAGCCGCTCGTTCCATTCTCTGCGCCGTGTTCCTCTCCGAGGAGCCCGTCGTTCGGGAAATCGGCGCGGATCTCGCTGCGGAGAAGCGACTCGATCTCGAGATCGGCCTCGGTCACGGGCGAGGCGTCGCTCTTCGTGTGCACCGAGAGGGAGATGGACTGAAAGTGCCGCATGGCCACGGTGCCCGCGCGGTCGGCGAGCGTGCGCATGAGCGACACGCGCGAGGCGAAGGCCTGTTGGTCGAGCCCAGGGGTCATCGGCATGGCGGGATCGTACTTCATCAACCAACCGCGCCGACCAGAGGTTGGAAGATGGCGCGATCCGTGGCATGATGCGCCCATGGGCGCGCGTCTCGCGAGCATCTTCCTTCTGTTCGGAGCGCTCGGTGTGGCGGGTGCGGTCTTGCAAGCCGCTGCGGAAGGGGAGGCACCGAGCTTCAACCGCCACATCCGCCCGATCCTGGCCGACAACTGCCTGCACTGCCACGGCGTCGATGTGGCCAAGCGCCAAGGCAACCTCCGCCTCGACGATGAAGCGAGCGTGCTCGCGCGCGGGACGGTCGTTCCCGGCAACGCGGCGGCGAGTCCGCTGATCGCCCGCATCGAGTCGACCGACCCTCGGCGCGTGATGCCGCCGCCCGATTCCCACCGTTCGCTGACGGAGGCGCAGCGACGCACGCTCGCGCGCTGGATCGACGCGGGCGCGAAGTTCGACGCGCATTGGAGCTTCGTCGCGCCTGTGCGCACGGCGACGCCAGCTGCGGAGAATCCGATCGACGCGATCGTGTCGCGCCGCCTCCGCTCGGAGGGACTCGCGCTTTCGCCCCAAGCCGACCGCTCCACGCTGCTTCGCCGCGTGACGCTCGATCTCACGGGCCTGCCGCCGACGCCTGCGGAGATCGATGCGTTTCTTACGGACACCGCGCCCGGTGCGTACGAGCGCGTGGTCGACCGCCTGCTCGCGAGCCCACGCTACGGCGAGAAGATGGCGCTGCCGTGGCTCGACGCCGCGCGCTACGCCGATTCGAACGGCTTCCAGCAGGACGGCGACACCTTCCAGTGGCTCTGGCGCGACTGGCTCGTGCGCGAGCTGAACAAGGACACGCCGTACGACCGCCTCGCGACCGAAATGCTCGCGGGCGATCTCCTGCCCGATGCGACCGACGAGACGCGCCTCGCGACGGGCTTCAACCGCAACCATCTGTTGAACGGCGAAGGTGGCGCGATCCCCGAGGAAAACCGCTGGGTCACGCTCTTCGACCGCGTCGACGCGACGGCCACGACCTTCCTCGGCCTCACGATGTCGTGCGCGCAGTGCCACGACCACAAGTTCGATCCGATCACGCAGCGCGACTACTACGCGCTGCTCGATGCGTTCAACCGCGTGCCCGAGGACGGGCTTGCGCCGGGCGCCGCGAGCCGCATCCGCGTAGCCGAGCCGACGCTCGCCTACGCAAGCGCCGAGCAGCGCGCGCGCCGGGCGGCGCTCGAGCAGGCCGTGCGCGATGCGGGCGAAGGCGACGAGCACAAGCCCGCGCGCGAGGCTGCGCAGCAGGCGCTCGACCGCTACCGATTCGACGAGTGGCCGAGGGTCATGGTGATGAGCGATGCGCAGCCGCGCGAGACGCGCATCCTCGTGCGCGGCGAGTATCTCGCGCCGGGCGGGAAGGTCGAGTTTGCCACGCCTGCGTTCCTGCCGCCGCTGGCGCCCGATGCGCCGCGCAGCCGGCTTGGTCTCGCGCAGTGGCTGTTTTCACCCGAGAATCCGCTCGTCGCGCGCGTGGCCGTCAACCGTGCGTGGCAGGTCTTCTTCGGCGACGGACTCGTGCGCACGCCCGAGGATTTCGGCGTCCAGAGCGAGGTTCCGCTCTACCAGGACCTGCTCGACACGCTTGCGGTCGAGTTCCGCGAATCGGGCTGGCGCACGAAGGCGCTGCATCGGTTGATCGTGACGAGCGCCGTCTATCGCCAGGCGAGCGAGGCGAGCGCCGTGCTCTACGCACGCGATCCCGAGAACCGGCTGCTCGCGCGCGCGCCGCGGTTCCGCCTGCCGTCGCTGGTGCTGCGCGACATCGCGCTCGCCTCGAGCGGGCTGCTCGACCCATCGATCGGCGGCGCGCCCGTCTATCCGTACCAGCCCGACCGCGTGTGGGAGCCGCTTGCGATCACGAAGGAGCGCGACTTCACCTACCCCGCGTCGCAGGGCCGCGAGCTCTATCGCCGGAGTCTCTACACCTTCTGGCGGCGAACCATCGCGCCCGCGAACATGTTCGACACCTCGCAGCGGCAGTCGTGCCGCGTGCGCGTGCCCGTGACCAACTCGCCGCTTCACGCGCTCGTCACGCTGAACGATCCGACCTGGGTCGAGGCCGCGCGCGTGCTGGCCGAGCAGGTGTCGCGGGAGAGGGCGACGCCTGAGGCGCGTCTCGCCGCCGCGTTCGAGCGCGTGGTGGGGCGCGCGCCGGGCGCCGTCGAGCGCGAACTGCTCGCGCGCATGTTCGCGCGGCAGCACGAGCGCTACGCGCGCGACGGGGCCGCCGCGATCGCGCTGCTTTCGGTCGGCGCCACGCCGCGCGATGAATCGTTCGATCCTGCCGAGCAGGCCGCGCTTGCGAGCGCGTGCCTCGCGATCCTCAACCTCGACGAGGCGCTCACGCGCGGATGATGCGATGGACGAAACCCCCGAGGACATCCTCCGATCGCTGACGCGCCGCCACTTCCTGCGCTCGTCGCTGCACGGGATCGGCGGGGTGGCGCTTGCGTCGCTCTTCGCGCGCGATGCGTTCGGTGCGGCGATCGCTGGCCAGGCCGCGAAGGGCGCTGGCGCGCTCGCCGGGCTTCCGCACTTCCCGCGGCGCGCGAAGCGCGTCATCTGCCTCTGGCAGGGCGGTGGCCCGTCGCATGTCGACCTCTTCGACCCGAAGGCCGAGCTGGCGCGCCACGCGGGCACCGACATCCCAGCGTCGATCCGCGGCGCGACGCGGCTCTCGACGATGTCGTCGAACTACGCGAAGTGGCCGGCGCTTCCCGCGATCAAGCCGTTCCGCGCGTGGGGCGAGTCGGGCACCGAGATCAGCGAACTCCTGCCGCATATCGGCGGCATCGCAGACGACATCTGCCTCGTGCGCTCGATGCACACCGAGGCGGTCAACCACTCGCCGGGCGTCACCTTCTTCATGACGGGTTCGCAGCAGCCGGGTCGCCCCGCGATGGGCGCGTGGCTTGCGTACGGACTCGGTAGCGAAGCCGACGACCTGCCGAGCTTCGTGGTGATGACCTCGTCCGACCGCGAGAAATCCTGCGGCCAGCTCTTCTACGAGCACTACTGGTCGAACGGATTCCTTCCGGGGCGCCTGCAGGGCGTGCGCTTCCGGCCGGGTGCCGATCCAGTGCCGTATCTCGCGAATCCGTCGGGAACTTCGCGCGAGTCGCGCCGCGATCTCCTCGACGACCTCGCCGCGCTCAACCGCGCACGCAACGAGGAGCGCGTGGCCGAAGACCCCGCCGTCGAGACGCGCATCGCGCAGTACGAGATGGCGTTCCGCATGCAGGCGAGCGTGCCCGACCTCCTCGACTTCTCGAGCGAACCGAAGTCGGTCGTCGAGATGTACGGCCCCGATGCGCTCGTGCCGGGCACCTTCGCGAACAACTGCCTGATCGCGCGACGGCTTTCCGAGCGTGGCGTCGGCTTCGTGCAGCTCATGCATTCGGGCTGGGACCAGCACGGCAACCTGCATTCGCACCTCGCCGTCCAGTGCCGCGACACCGACCAGCCGAGCGCGGCGCTCGTGCGAGACCTGAAGCAGCGCGGGCTTCTCGACGAGACGCTCGTGATCTGGTGCGGCGAGTTCGGCCGCACGCCGTTCGGTCAAGGTCCCAGCGAGGCGCCGACCGGGCGCGATCACTTCGGCCGCGCCTACTCGATGTGGATGGCGGGCGGCGGCGTCCGCGGCGGCCATGTGCATGGCGCGACCGACGACTTCGGCTGGAACATCGCGCGCGACCCCGTGCATGTCCACGACATGCAGGCGACGGTGCTGCGTCTCTGCGGCGTCGACCACGAGCGGCTCACCTACCGGCACCAGGGGCGGCAGTACCGCCTGACCGATGTGCACGGCAGGGTGGTCGACGGCGTGATCGCGTGAGGGCTACGCGGTGTGCGTGGCGCGACGCTTGCGCAGCGCAGCGACCGAGAGCAACGCGCCGATGGCCGCCAGCGGAACGGTCGCGTTGACGAGCAGGTAGCCCACCTCGAGTTCATCAAGCGCGCTGCGAGGTTGGATCGCGCGCAGGAACTCGTTGCGGTAGACGAGATGCTTGGGTTCCGGGTTGGTCGGGAGCGTGGCGTAGGCGGCCTGCAGCAGCGACTCCGCGTCTTCAAGCGAGAGAGGCTCCACGCCCGCAGGCGCGTCTCCACCGAGGACAAACTCATAACGCTTCCCGAAGATCGGCATTGGCAACCCGAGGTTCGAACGCCGCTTCCAGACGAGCTTTCCCTGCATCGTGCCCTGTTCCAAGCTGCCATCGACATCCTCGAGCGTCACCCGCCAGGGCAGGGCGCCAAGCGTGGCGTCGTGGCTGAAGTCCCCGAGCCGAACGACTCGTCGCGTGTCGTGTGATGGCAGCAGGAGCGCAAGGACGCCGATCGCGCACCACGCGATGCAGACGGCCATCACGGTCTTCAGCAGCCAGGTCGGCGGTTCTCGTCGTGCGTCGGGCATCGCGCGCCTCTTGGAACGGACTACTTCTTCGACGGTGCCTCGCCACCGGTCGCGTACTTCTCGCGGATTCGCACGAGTTCGCCCGAGTCCACGAGTCCCTTGAGCGCGGCGGCGAGCGCCTCGCGCAGCTTCGCGTCGTCTGCGCGGCAGAGGATCGCGGTCGGCTCGGCCGCGAGGCGCACCACGCGGTACGCAGGGTCGCGCGCCGCGCGCGCCTCGAGCGCAAGCGCGTCTCCCGCGAAGGCGTCGAGCTCGCCCTTCGTGATCTTGGTCGCGATCGCGCCTTCGGGCTCGGTCGCGACGACCGGCTTCGCATTCGGCCGCTGCACGGCGAGGTACATCGCGGCGGCGGTGTTCGCGCGCACCGCGACCTTCAGCGTCGAGAGATCGGTCTCCGCCGTGATCGGCGAGTCCTTGGCGACAAGCAGCGCCGGGCCGCTCGACGAGAGGTACGGCGGCTCGACCGCGGCGATCGGCCGCGACAGCCGGGCAGCCTGCGCAAGCGTCGCCGACGCGCCGTTCAGCACGATGTCGATCTCGCCAGCGGCAAGCGCCGACGCCTGTTCACCGAGCGAGACCTGCTTCTCCTCGAAGCTCCAGCCCGTCGCCTTCGCGAGCGCCGCCACCACGGCGGCATCGAGGCCGCGGTCGGGATTGCGTCGCGTCGCGGCCTGCCAGTACGGCGCGTTCGGCAGCGTGCGGCCGACGCGGATCGCGCGCGTCGGCTTGCCGTCGGCGCCGAGCACCGGCGACACATTGAATCGCGGCGTCATCTCCTTTGCATAGGTCCGCACCGCGAGCGCGACGAGCGTCGCCGTGCGCGCCGCGAGTTCCGCGTCGACCTTGTCCGCGTGGTCGGTGACCTTGTGGTAGTCCTCATGATCCTCGCAACTGAACAGAACCGCGGGAATTCCCGCCCGCAGGAACGGCCCCTGGTCGCTGCGGTCGAGCCAGTCCGGATGCGTGTCGACCTTCATCTCGATCGGCACCTTGGGCGCGAGCCGCACGAGAAGGTCGACGAGCACCTTGCCCTTCGGCCCGCCGTCGAGGCGGATCGCGCCGTCGGGCTGGCGCGAGATCATGTCCATGTTGAAGAGTCCGCGGATGCGCGCGGGTTGCAGCGTTTCTTCGTCGAGAAATGCGCGGCTTCCGATGAGTCCCATCTCCTCGCCGGTGAACCCGACGAAGACGACGCCGACATCGAGCGCTTCGTCGCGCAGCGCCTTCGCGACCGCGATCATGCCCGAGATGCCGCTCGCGTTGTCGTCTGCGCCGTTGTAGATGCGGTCCTCGCCCGACTTCGCGGGTGGAAGGTGATCGAAGTGCGCCGTGACGAGGATGAACTCGCCGCTCGGATTCGGTCCCTTCGGCGCGTGCCACGCGACCACATTCGGCGCCGCGTTCGGGAAGCGCCCGACGGGAACGAGCATCGAGCCGCGGCCTTCGAGCGGCGCGGCGCCCGCGGCGGCCAGCTTGTCGGCGAGCAACTGCGCGGCGCGCTTGCCTTCCTCGCTCTGGAAGTGGCGGCCGTTCATCTCGTCCGAGGCGAACTCGGCGATGTCGGACTTGATCGCGGCCGGGTCGACCTTCGGAAGCGGGGCGGTGTCGTCTGCCGCACGGGCGGACGCCGGGAGGACGAGCGCGAGGACCGACAGGCCAAGGGCGAGAAATCGCTGCATCCGAACAGCGTAGCCCAACGCAGTAGAATCGCGGCGTGCCCTCTCCGAAACCGAAGGAACCGATCCAACGGTCGCTGACCCACTCCGTTCGCCTGCCCGACCTCGTGCGGGTCGGAAGCGACTCGGACGGCGGCTATGTCGTGCCACGGTCGTTCGCGGCCGCATGCGACGGCATCCTCGGGCTCGGGGTCCATGCCGATTGGTCGTTCGAGCAGGAAGCGCTCGCGCTCGCGGGCGCGCGGCACGCACATCTCTACGACGCGACGACGACGATTCCGTGGCTCGTCAGCCGGATGCCGATGGGCATCCTGCGCCTGATCGGCGGCGCGCTGTCGGCGCAGCCGCGACGCATGCGCGACGGCGTCAACCGTCTCACCGCGCCGTTCCGCTACACGCGCTTCTTCCGCGGCGGTGTGCGCCACTATCCGGAGATGATCGGCCACCGCGCCGAGCCCGGTTGGGTCGACCCGGCGACGGCGGTGGCGCGCCTGCGCGAGGCGGGCGCCACGCGCATCATCCTCAAGATGGACATCGAGGGCGGCGAGTACGAGGTGCTTCCGCGCATCGACGAGTGGGGCGAATCCGTCGACCTGCTCCTCGTCGAGTTTCACGGGATCCAGGACGACCCCGCCCGCTTCAACGGGCTGATGCGCACGATCGCCCGGCTGTTCGTGCCCGTCCATCTGCATGGCAACAACTCGCAGCCGCTGACGCCCGACGGGTTCCCCGGCATGGTCGAGATCACCTTCCTCGCGCGGCGGCTTGTGCCCGCAGGCGCCCAGCCGCAGCCGTTCTCGTACCCGATCCCCGAGCTCGACCGCCGCAGTTCCCTGCGCGGGCCAGAGCTCGCATTCACGGCCTAATGCGCGAAAATCGCGCAGATAGGGGACTTTTCATGGTCGTGATTTGATTGATTCACGAACCGAACCTGCCGATGGAGGGGTACATTCGTCCCCCTTCCTGCGCTCGCGGTCTCGGCGCTGCAGTCCAAGAACCCCCTTCGGCCTTCAAGAGCTTCATTCGAGATGTGCGGCATCATCGGTTACTCAGGCCGTTTCGAACACGGGTCGCTCGAGGGCGGCATCCGTGCGATCTGCCATCGTGGGCCCGATGACTCCGGCGCGTTCTTCGACGATGGCGCTGGCGTCGGCCTTGGGCACGCGCGACTCTCGATCATCGATCTCTCGCCGCTCGGCCACCAGCCGATGCAGGCGCTCGACGGCGCGGTCCAGCTCGTCTTCAACGGCGAGATCTACAACTACCGCGAGCTCCGCAAGGAACTCGAGGCGAAGGGACACACCTTCCGCGGCCATTCCGACACCGAGGTGATCCTGCATCTCTACCTCGAGGAAGGCGAGAAGATGCTGTCGCGCCTGAACGGAATCTTCACCGTCGCGTTCTTCGATGCGCGCACAGGCACCACGCTCGTCGCGCGCGATGCGCTCGGCGTCAAGCCGCTCTACTACGCGGAGCAACCGCAGGGTGTCGCGTTCGCCAGCGAGATCAAGGGCCTTCTTCGCCTCGTGCCCGGCCTGCGCGAGATCGATGTCGCGGCGTTGCACCGCTACCTGAGTTTCCTCTGGTGCCCAGGCGAGGGCACGCCGCTGAAGGCCGTGCGCAAGCTCCTGCCCGGCGAGGCGATGGTGCTGCGGAACGGGAAGATCGAGCGTCGCTTCACTTGGTACCGGCTGCCCGCATTCCGCGGAGTTGCGCGCGATCTCGACGAGCGCGCGTCGGTCGAAGGCACCGAGCGCTTCGTGCGCGCGGCCGTCCAGCGCCAGATGGTGGCCGATGTTCCTGTCGGTGCGTTCCTCTCCGGTGGACTCGATTCGAGCGCAGTCGTCGCATTTGCCCGCGAAACCACGCCAGATCTTCAATGCTTCACGATCCGCCAGCTCGGCGGCGCGGAGCAGGGCGTCACCGACGACCTCCCCTACGCGGAGGCCGTCGCGAAGCACCTCGGCGTCAAGCTCCACACCGTCGAGATCGAGGCGAGCCGCATGGCCGGCGACCTCGAGCGCATGATCTGGCAGCTCGATGAGCCGCTCGCGGATCCAGCGCCGCTGAATGTCCTCTACATCTGCGAACTCGCGCGCCAGAACGGCATGAAGGTGCTGCTCTCGGGCGCGGGCGGCGATGATCTCTTCACCGGCTACCGCCGTCATCGCGCCGTCGAACTCGAGCGGTGGTGGAGCTGGCTCCCGACCGGCGTGCGACGCGGCCTCGAGGGCGCGACCTCGCGGCTCGACCAGCGTCGCGCCAGCTCGCGTCGGCTCGCCAAGCTGTTCGACGGTGCCGGCCTCTCCGGCGACGAGCGCATCGCGAACTACTTCCGATGGGCGCGTGAAGACAATCTTCTCTCGCTCTACACGCCGGCCGCGCGGGAAGCGCTCGGCGGCGAGACGGCGCTCGCGCCGATGCTGGACTTCATGAAGCCGCTCCCCGCGGCGCTTCCGCCGCTCGAGAGGATGCTCGCGCTCGAGCAGCGATTCTTCCTCGCGGATCACAACCTTCCGTACACCGACAAGATGTCGATGGCGGTCGGCGTCGAGGTGCGCGTGCCGCTTCTCGACCTCGAGCTCGTCGACTTCGCTGCGCGCATCCCGACGAGCGTCAAGCAGAAGGGAGGCGTCGGCAAGTGGGTGTTCAAGAAGGCGATGGAGCCGTATCTCCCGCACGATGTGATCTACCGTCCGAAGTCCGGCTTCGGGGCACCGTTGCGTCGTTGGATGCAGCGCGAGCTCCGGCCGCTTGTCGGCGACTTGCTCGGCGAGGCGAGCCTGCGGCGACGAGGTCTCTTTGACCCAGCCGCAGTCGGTCGCCTGATCGAGGCGAACCACGCAGGGCGGGTCGATGCGTCCTACACCCTGCTTTCGCTGCTTTCGATCGAGATCTGGTGCCGTCGCTTCATCGACGGGGGTTGTTCATCCGCGGGGGAACCGAATGAACGCTGAGAAGAGCGAGGTCAAGGATTTCTGGAACCGTGCGTCTTGCGGAGAGGAGCAGCTCCTTCCGAATGTCGAGCGTGACGGATACCAAGCGCAGCGGGCCGAACGCTATCGCCTCGAGCCCTACATCCCGGGTTTCGCGGGGTTCGATCGCTGCGCCGGCCTCAAGGCGCTTGAGATCGGCGTTGGACTCGGTGCAGACCACCAATCGTTCGCCGAAGGGGGCGCGGATCTCCACGGCATCGACCTCACGCCGCGCGCGATCGAGCACACCACGCGGCGCCTTGGGCTGTTCGGTCTCTCGTCCACGCTCGCAGTCGGCGATGCCGAGAATCTGCCGTTTGCCGACAACACCTTTGACCTCGTCTACTCGTGGGGCGTGCTGCATCACAGCCCGAACACGCCGAGGGCGTTCCAAGAGGTGCTGCGCGTCCTCAAGCCGGGCGGCCAGGCGCGCATCATGATCTACTCGAAGTGGAGCCTGATCGGCTTGATGCTCTGGATTCGCTACGGCCTTCTGCGCGGCCGACCGTTCACGGGTCTCGGTGAGCTCTACGGCAAGTACCTCGAGAGCCCGGGAACCAAGGCGTACACGGTGGCCGAGGCGCGTGAACTCTGCACCGGTTTCGGCGAGGTTCGCATTCGCACGGTGCTGACACACGGAGACCTTCTCACCTCTGGCGCGGGTCAGCGGCATCAGGGCCGCGCCCTCGACATCGCGCGCCGTGTCTGGCCGCGATGGTTCTTCAAGACCTTCGCGAAGGACCGTGGGCTCTTCATGCTGGTCGAATGCGTCAAATAGGCGCACTGTTGCGGGCTGTGTCCGAGAAACAGCAGTCGTGCGTGCGCGTGAACTTCCGAGCTTGCGCCACAATCGCGCCCGTCCTCGCGGTTTCGGGCATGGCGCCCCCCTCCAAGCGCCGATAGAACAACGCCCACGAGGCGGCATTTGCCTCGCCAGAGCGAGATCCCCGTGAAACAGATTCTGCAGTCCCTCAAGAACGGCTCCACCGAGGTTGCCGAGGTTCCGTGCCCCGCTGCGAAGCGCGGCCACCTCCTTGTCCGCACCTCGCGCACGCTTGTCTCGGTCGGCACCGAGCGCATGCTCGTCGAGTTCGGCAAGGCCGGCTGGATCGAGAAGGCGCGCCAGCAGCCCGACAAGGTTCGCATGGTGCTTGACAAGATCAAGACCGACGGACTCATGCCGACGCTTGAGGCCGTGTTCAACAAGCTCGACCAGCCGCTCCCGCTTGGATACTGCAACGTCGGCAGCGTCATGGAGGTCGGCAGCGGACTCGTCGGCTACGCGTCGGGCGACCGCATCGTCTCGAACGGCAAGCACGCCGAGGCCGTCTGTGTTCCGATCAACCTCACCGCGCGCGTTCCTGACAATGTCAGCGACGACGAGGCTGCGTTCACCGTGCTCGGCGCGATCGCGCTGCAGGGAATCCGCCTCGTCCAGCCGACGCTCGGCGAGACCGTCGTCGTCACCGGACTTGGCCTCATCGGCCTCGTGACCGTGCAGCTCCTGCGCTCGCACGGATGCCGAGTGCTCGGCCTCGACTTCGATCCCGAGAAGCTCGAGATGGCGAAGAAGTTCGGCGCGGAGGTCGTGAACCTCGGCGCTGGGCAAGACCCCGTCGCTGCGGCGCAGGCCTTCTCGCGCGGCCGCGGCGTGGACGCCGTCATCATCACCGCCGCCACCAAGTCGAACGAACCGATGCACCAGGCGGCGCTCATGTGCCGCAAGCGCGGTCGCATCGTGCTCGTCGGCGTGACGGGCCTCGAGCTCTCCCGTGCGGATTTCTTCGAGAAGGAACTGACTTTCCAGGTCTCGTGCTCGTACGGCCCCGGCCGCTACGACCCAAGCTACGAGGAGCGCGGCAACGACTATCCCGTCGGATTCGTCCGCTGGACCGAGCAGCGCAACTTCGAGGCCGTGCTCGACATGATGTCGGACGGGCGTCTCGATGTGAAGCCGCTGATCTCGCACCGCTTCGCGATCAACGAAGCCGAGCGCGCATATGAACTCGTCGCCGGCGCCGCACCGAGCCTCGGCATCCTGCTTGAGTATCCGACGCCCGCCGTGAAGCCCGACGCGGAGGTGCGCCGTACCTCGGTCGAGCTGCCGAAGCCCGCGGCGCAGCCCGCGAAGGGCGCCGCGTCGATCGGCTTCATCGGCTCGGGCAACTACGCGACCGCCGTGCTCATCCCCGCGTTCAAGGAGTCGGGCGCGCGCCTGCGCACCGTCGCCTCGAGCGGCGGCGTGAGCGGGCTGCATGCGGGCCGCAAGTTCGGCTTCGAGTCGACCACGACCGACACCGATGGCGTGTTCCGCGACGACACCGTCAACACGATCGTCATCTCGACGCGCCACGACTCGCACGCATCGATGGTGTGCCAGGCGCTGCGCGCGGGCAAGCATGTCTTCGTCGAGAAGCCCATCGCGCTCAAGACCGAGGAACTGCGCGAGATCGAGGCTGCGCGCGCCGACGCCGTGAAGAACGGCGCCAAGCCGATCGTGATGGTCGGCTTCAACCGCCGCTTCGCGCCGCAGGTCGCGAAGCTCAAGTCGCTCCTCAGGGGTGCGAGCGGGCCGAAGTCCTTCATCATGACCGTGAACGCAGGCGCGATTCCCGCCGAGCACTGGACGCAGGACCGCGATGTCGGCGGCGGCCGCATCGTCGGCGAAGGCTGCCACTTCATCGATCTTCTCCGCTTCCTCGCGGGCGAGCGCATCACCTCGGTGCGGGCGCATGCGATGGAAGGCAAGTCGGGCGACACGGTTTCGATCGACCTCGGCTTCGCCGATGGATCGATCGGAACGGTCCACTACTTCGCGAACGGATCGAAGGCCTTCCCCAAGGAGCGCCTCGAGGTCTTCGCGCAGGGGCGCGTCATCCAGCTCGACAACTTCCGCAAGATGACGGGCTTCGGCTGGCCGAAGTTCTCGAAGATGAACCTCTGGCGCCAGGACAAGGGCCAGAAGGCCTGCGCCGCGGCGTTCGTCGACGCGATCGCCTCGGGCGGCGCATCGCCGATTCCGTTCGAGGAGCTGATCGAGGTCGCGGAAGCGACCATCGCGGCGGCAGATCTCGCGCGCACGAGCCACTGAGCGGGCAAGTGCGGAAGAACCACGACACGGTGAACCTATGAGCACGATCCTCGTCGACATCATCGCGGGCGCCCGCCCGAACTTCATGAAGATCGCGCCGATCATCCACGCGATCCAGGCGCGCGAGAAGCAGGGCGGCCCGGTCCGCTACCGGCTCGTGCACACGGGCCAGCACTACGACGAGAAGATGTCGGGCGACTTCTTCCGCCAGCTCG
The DNA here is from genome assembly GCA_041161465.1 of Planctomycetota bacterium. GTDB lineage: Bacteria > Planctomycetota > Phycisphaerae > Phycisphaerales > SM1A02 > QWPT01. The sequence continues at coordinate 32,825 of JBEAUK010000150.1, forward strand.
GGATCCCCGCGCCGGATGTGAACCTCGAGGTCGGCTCGGGCTCGCACGCCGAGCAGACCGCGTCGATCATGACGCGCTACGAGAAGCTGCTCCTCGAGAAGAAGCCCGCGCTCTGCCTCGTCGTCGGCGATGTGACGAGCACGATGGCGTGCGCGATCGCGGCGCAGAAGCTCTGGGTGAAGGTGGCGCATGTCGAGGCGGGCATCCGCTCGGGCGACTGGACGATGCCCGAGGAGATCAACCGCATGGTGACCGATGCGATCACCAACTACTTCTTCACGACGAGCGAGCACGCGAACCGCAACCTGCGCGGCGCGGGCGTGTCCGACGACCGGATCTTCTTCGTCGGCAACACCATGATCGACACGCTGCGCGCGAACATGGACCGTCTCTCGAAGCCCGCGTTCTTCGATGAGCTCGGCCTCAAGCCGAAGTCGTACTTCGTGATGACGATGCACCGCCCCGCGAACGTCGACTCGGGCAGCACCTTCACCAAGCTCCTCGACGCGATCATCGCCGGCACGCGCGGCGAACCCGTCGTGTTCCCCGTGCATCCGCGCACCGCGAAGACGATGCGCGACATGGGCGGCCTGCCCGAGAGCCTCAAGCTCGTCGACCCGCAGCCGTACCTCGAGTTCAACTACCTCGTGAAGCACGCGAAGGCGGTCATCACCGATTCGGGCGGAATCACCGAGGAAACCACGGTGATGGGCGTGCCGTGCCTCACCATGCGCGACAACACCGAGCGTCCGGAGACGATCGAGCTGGGCACGAACGAGCTCATCGGAACCAACCCGGCGGCGCTCAAGCCCGCGCTCGACCGCCTCTTCGCGGGCGAGTGGAAGAAGGGCGGCATCCCGCCGCTCTGGGACGGCAAGACGAGCGAGCGCATCGTCGCGCACCTCGAGAAGCTGCTCGCCTGACCATCGCATTCGCGAGGCCGTGTCGACATGAACCCGATCGCGAAGGCACTTCGGCTCTGGAACACCGTGCGCTGGCTCAAGCCTGTGCAGGTGTACGGCCGCGTGCGCTTCCGCCTCTCGAGGCCGACCCCGGATCTTCGGCCCGCACCGCGACTTCGCCTCGCGACGGGGCAGTGGGTGATGCCGGCGCGTCGCGTCCAGAGCCTCGTGACGCCGACGCAGATGCGGTTCCTCAACGAGGAGCGCGACCTCGATGTCCACGGCTGGGACAGCAAGGAACTCGCGAAGCTCTGGCGCTACAACCAGCATTACTTCGACGATCTCTGCGCCTTCGGCGCCGCGGAGCGGACGGATTGGCACCGCGCCCTCATCGCGCGCTGGATGCGTGAATGCCCGCCGGGAAAGGGCACCGCGTGGGAGCCATACCCGACTTCGCTGCGCATCGTGAACTGGATCAAGTGGCTGCGCGCCGGCAACGAGCCCGTGCCCGGAATGCTCGACAGCCTTGCGGCGCAGATTCGTTTTCTTGCCAAGCGGCTCGAGTGGCATCTGCTGGGCAACCATCTCTTCGTCAACGCGAAGGCGCTCATGATCGCCGGACTCTTCTTCGGCGGTGACGAGGCCGAGGAGTGGTTCGAGCTCGGCGAAGGCATCCTCCGCACGGAGATTCCCGAGCAGATCCTGACCGACGGCGGGCAGTTCGAGCGTTCGCCGATGTACCACGCGCTCGCGCTCGAGGACATGCTCGACATCCTCAACGCCGCGCGCACCTATCCGGTTGCGTGCGACGACGACGACCTCGCGCACCTGCGCGAGAAGTTGCCGCCGATGCGCGAGTTCCTGCGCGCGATGTGCCACCCTGACGGCGAGGTCGCGTTCTTCAACGACAGCGTGACGGGCGTAGCGCCCACCGCCGCGGAACTCGAGGCGTATGCCGTGCGGCTTGGGCTGCCCGAGGCCGCGGAGCCCGGGCTCCCCGCGCCCGTCGAGCCAGGAAAGCCGGTCTGCCTGCAGAACCGCAACGGTCCGCGGATGCGCGTGCTGCAGCCCTCGGGCTTCATCCGCATCGACGAGTCGCACCTCGGCGCCGCTGCGATCCTCGATGTCGGCCCCGTGGGCCCCGACTACCTGCCGGGGCACGCGCACGCCGACACGCTCTCATTTGAACTGTCGCTCGGCGGCCGCCGCGTGCTCGTGAACTCGGGCATCTCGCAGTACGGCGTTGGTCCCGAACGCCTGCGACAGCGCGGTACCGCCGCACACAACACGGTCACCGTGGACGGCGCGGATAGCTCCGAGGTCTGGGGTGGCTTCCGCGTGGCGCGGAGGGCGCAGGCCCGCGTGGTGCGCATCGTCGAGCAGGGCGGCCATGGCGCGATCGTCGAGGCCGAGCACGATGGCTTCACCCGCCTGAGCGGAACCGGGCTCCATCGGCGGAGCTGGACCTTCGACTACGCCGCGGGCGGCCTGGTGGTCGAGGACGAGGTCGAAACCAAGGGGGTCATAGAGTCACATTGGCACTTTGCCCCCGGCTTTGAGCTCAGCCTCGGCGACGATCCGAGCGTCCTTCGCGCGTCCAACGGATCTTTCACAGTTGAATTGAGAGTTGAGGGTGCAGCGTGGCGGCTGAGTCAGTCGAAATACTCTCCACAGTTCGGCCTGTCCCTGCCGAACGCGAAGGCCGTTGCCCGATTCACGGGTCGCACGGCCGCTGTCCGAATCGGGTGGCCGTCGTGCACGTCCTCTTCCTGACCGACAACTTTCCCCCAGAAGTCAACGCGCCTGCGAGCCGTACCTTCGAGCATTGCCGCGAGTGGGTGAAGGCCGGTCACAAGGTCACGGTCATCACCTGCGCGCCGAACTTCCCGAAGGGGAAGGTCTTCGACGGCTACAAGAACAAGCTGTGGCAGCGCGAGAAGCTCGAGGGCATCGAGGTCATCCGCGTGTGGTCGTACATCACCGCGAACGAGGGCTTCGTGCGCCGCATCCTCGACTACCAGAGCTACATGCTCTCGTCGTTCCTGGCGAGCTTCTTCGTGCGCAAGGTCGATGTGATCGTCGGCACCAGCCCGCAGTTCTTCACGGCGTGCTCGGCCTACGCGGTCAGCCGCTTCAAGTTCCGCCCGTACATCTTCGAGCTGCGCGACCTCTGGCCCGAGTCGATCAAGGCCGTCGGCGCCATGAAGAACGAACGCGCGATCCATTTCCTCGAGGCGGTCGAGATGTTCCTCTACCGGAAGAGCGCGCGCGTCGTCTCGGTGACGCGCAGCTTCAAGGACATCCTCGTGCGCCGCGGCATCGACGGCGCGAAGATCGAGGTCATCACCAACGGCGTCGACATCTCGCAGTTCAAGCCGCGCGCGAAGGATCCTGAGCTCACCGCGAAGCTCGGCCTCGAGGGCAAGTTCGTCGCCGGCTACATCGGCACGCACGGCCTCGCGCACGGGCTCGAGACGCTCGTCGAGGCCGCCGATCGACTGCGCGGCACGGGCATCGTCTTCCTCTTCCTCGGCGACGGCGCCCGCAAGGACGCGCTCAAGCAGATGGCCGCCGAGAAGAAGCTCGACAACGCGATCTTCGTCGACACCGTCTCCAAGGCCGATGTCCCTCGATACTGGTCGCTGCTCGATGTCAGCGTGATCCACCTCAAGAAGACCGACCTCTTCACGACCGTCATCCCGTCGAAGCTCTTCGAGTCGATGGGCATGGCGCTGCCGGTCCTGCACGGCGTCGCGGGCGAAAGCGCCGACATCGTGCGCGACGAGGGCGCGGGAATCCCGTTCGAGCCGGAGAGCGTCGACGAGCTCTGCGCGGCACTCGTGCGCCTCAAGTCGAATCCGGCCGAGCTCGACGCGTTCAAGGCGCGCTGCCTCAAGGGCGCGCAGAACTACGACCGCACGAACCTCGCGCTGCGCATGATGAAGATCCTCGAGGATGTGGCCGCGGGCAAGCCGCCCGCGAAGGCCTGACGCGGCGCCGCGACCGCGGCGCGCCTGCGTCATCTCGCTCAGATCGGGAGCCCGCGCTGCTTGCGCTCGAGCTCGCGCATCTTGATCACGATCATGTACTCGTACATCGACTGCAGCTTGCAGTAGGTGTATCCCGCGCGTCCGTCGAGGAATCCGCGCTTGAGGAAATACATGTAGCAGAACTTGAGGAGCGGCCGCAGCGGCATGCGGAAGCTGAGCTCCTTCAGCGCGCGGCGCCGCTCGAAGCGGTCGCCCGAGAAGAGCGCGCCGAGGCCCACCGGCTTCTCGCGCAGCTTCATGCCTTCCATCGCCTCGAAGAGGCTGTACTTGTTGTGCTTGTCGAACCACTCCGTGATGCCCTTCGAGAAGTTGTAGTGCTCGAAGTAGTTGCGGAGGTATCCGTGCGGCCCGTCGATCACGGGCACGGGATTCACGAGCCGCTCGAAGCGGATCGTCTTCGGCTTGAAGAACCGCATGATCATGCCTGGCGGCATCGCGTGGCGGATCCACTTGCCGAGGAAGTAGTTCTTCCGGCCGCAGTAGAACGCGACCTCGGGGCGGCTGGAATCGCGGGCGATTCCAAGGATCTCCTCGCGCAGCTCGGGGGTCATGCGCTCGTCGGCGTCGAGGTAGAACACCCACGGGTGCTTGAAGTCGATGTTGTCCATCGCCCAGTTCTGGTGGGCCGCCCAGTTGTCGAACGGACGCTCGACGACGCGAGCGCCCTTGGCGCGCGCGAGCTCGACTGTCCTGTCCTTGCTCAGGCTGTCGAAGACCACGATGTCGTCGAACCCCGCGAGCGCATCGAGGCAGGCTCCGATGTTCGTCTCTTCGTTGAGCGTGAGGATGAGGATCGAGATCGCCATGCGGGGGCCGGGCGCCGTGCGCGCGTTTCCGGTCCAGTTACATCGGCCGAAGCGGGGGGGCTTCCGCAGCCCGCGCGGGCGTTCGGTCAGTTGGAGCCGAAGTAGTTGGCGGCAAGTTTCGCCGTATCGCCGCTTTCCTCGAAGCCAATCAACTGCTGGTCGACCGGGCCGCGCAGGGGGCTGCCCTTCGGCATTGCGAACGCATACTTGTGCTTCTCGAACAGCGGGCCGACCTCTGCGATCGGCAGTTCGGGGTGGGCATGGTCGTAGGCCTCGAGCACGGGGCCGTCGCTCACGACTCCGACGACCTTCCGGGCGACAAGCGCCTGCACGGCATCTTCGATCGACGGATACGAGTGCGTCGCGAAACCCGCGCGCCAGCAGTACCGCTCGGCGACGGTGCCGGCGAGCACGCCGACGGGCTTGTTCTTCAGGTCACCGACCTCATTGACCGTGCCGGCCGCCGCCTGCGCGGTCATGACGGCGGTGACGCTCGAGGTGATGTACGCGACGATTCCCACGCCGCACACCAGCCAGAGCGCGGCGAGGATCTTGGTGATCCAGTTCGTGGTCGACACGACCTTCGTCTTTCCCGACATGGTGATCGACACCGTGCGGTAGAGCGACTCCGCGAATCCCTCGTGGATCGGCTGGGGGAATTCCTTGTCGACCTTGCGGAAGAAGTGCATCATCAGGATGCTCGCGACGAGGATGATCAATCCGCCGTAGAGCGCGACCTCGACATGGCCGCGGGCGACGAGGCCGTCCCACAGCTCGGCGAGCGAGTGCTTGGGCGCGGTGAGCACCATCACGCGCAGTCCGCCGTCCGCGATCGGATAGGAGAAGTCGACCTTCGCGGCGCGCTCGGCCGTCGCGGAGATGTCGGCGACGGCGATGTCGACCTCGCCCTTCGCAGCGGCGGCGACAAGCGTGTCGAAGGTCGGGTACTCGACGAACTCGCTCGTGCGTTCCATGCGCAACGCCACCGCGCGCCAGAGGTCGACCGCGAAGCCTTCGTAGGGCCCGCCCGAGGTCTTCGGCTTCTCGACGAACGACGGCGACAGCGCGACGCCCACCTTCAGGGGGGGCTGCGACTCCGCGCACGCCAGCGCTCCGCACGCAAGGACGGCGATCGAGGCGAGGAGCGCGATGAAGAGACGGAACGGCTGCATGGTGCGGGGGTTTCGCGCTCAGTCTGCGCGCTTCATCGAGAGCTCGATCACCTGCGGCTTCGCCGGTGCGTCGGGATTCTTCGGGTCCTTCACGGGCTTCGACTCGATTCGGAGCGTGAGGCGATCGGAACCGTCCTCGGCCTTGGTGCGCGAGTAGGTGACGCTCGACAGGTCGGCGGCGTGCGAAGTCGTTCCCTCGCCGAACTCGCCGTCCGCGACGGGCACGAAGGTCGCGGAGCCGTTCTCCGCCTTCGCGAGCTTGAGGAACATCGGCTCCTTGCGCCGGTCGTCGGTCTCGAATCGGCCGTGCACATGGATCTGGCGGAGGACGACGCCCTTCGAGCCCGACACGATCTGCGTGAACTCGAAGAACGCGGGAGTGCCGTCGGGCCGCGTCTGGCGGAAGCTGCCGAGCATCGACCGTCCACGCACAGGGAGCCACGATTCCTCGCTCACCATGCCGTTTGGAAGCGTGGTGACCCAGTGACCCTCGAGGAACGCGAGCGGTGCGAGCGCTGCGTCGGGCGTCGCGGGTGTTCGCTGAGCGGGC
>JBEAUK010000032.1:0-11046 GCA_041161465.1 Planctomycetota bacterium
AGGCATTCCCGCGCATGTCGTCATGCCGTCGAACTCGGCCGAGATCAAGAAGGCCGCTGTCCGCGGATACGGCGGCGCGATCGTCGAGTGCGAGCCGACCCTCGAGGCGCGCGAGTCGACCGCCGCTCGCGTGCTCGCCGAGACGAACGGCACGATGGTGCCCCCCTACAACCACCCGAGCGTCATCGCCGGCCAAGGCACGATCGCACTCGAGCTCCTCGACGAATGCCCCCAGCTCGACGCGATCGTCGTGCCGCTCGGCGGCGGCGGTCTCATCTCGGGCATCGCCCTCGCCGCGAAGGCGCTCAAGCCCGCGATCCGCATCATCGGCGCCGAGCCCGAACTGGCAGGCGACGCAGCCGCCTCGAAGCAGATCGGCGCCATCCAGCCGCCGATGAAGCCCGTCACCATCGCCGACGGCCTCCGCACCTCGCTCGGCCCGCTCACCTTCCCGGTCGTCCGCGACCTCGTCGACGAGATCGTGCTCGTCTCCGAAGCCGACATCGCCGCGCACATGCGCCTCGTCTGGGAACGCATGAAGCTCACCATCGAGCCGAGCGCCGCCGTCGGCGTCGCGGTCGCCTGCAGCGACTGGATGCGCAAGCAGAAGGACCACGCCGATGTGGGCGTGGTCCTCTGTGGTGGCAATGTCGATCTGTCGGCCCTGCCGTTCGCCTGACGCGCGTCACGCGTCGGCCGGCTTCTGGCCGCGCGCCGCGCGCTCGCGCTCGAGCTCGCGCCGCAGTTCCTCCATGCGCTCCTCCATCCGGCGAAGACGCTCGTCGCCCGCGTCGCCGCGCTTCGGCGCGGGCTTCTCAGCCGCGGCGCCCGCCTCGGGACGAACCTCGATCACGCCGTTCTCGTCGACGCCCGCATCGCGCAGCATGCGCTCGACCATCTCCTCGATGGCCTCCTCCATGCCTTCGATCTCGCGAGGGTCGATGCGGTCGAAGCGCGGCATCGGCAGCCCGCGCACCGACGGCACGCGGATCTCCTGGCGCCTCCCATCGGGACCGATGACGAAGATCCTGTCTTCGTCGACCTCGAGCCCGCCGAGATTCATGTCGGCGAACGCATCGATCGCATCGTCGCCTGCCTGCGCCGGGAATGCGGCGCCACGCTCAAGCTTGTTCGCGTCGAACGCCGTGGTCTCGATCTCGATCTCCTTCGTCTCGGCACCGCGGCGCACCGACAGCTTCATCTTGGTTCCGGGCTCCGCACGGGCGATGGCGAGGCGCAGCGCTTCCCGGCCTGCGCCCTCCTGACCGTCGACGCCGACGATCACATCGAACTTCTCGAGCCCTGCCTTCTTCGCCGGCAGCTCGTCGACGATGCTCGTGATCATCGTCGACTTCGACGGATCGACCTTGAGGTGATGCGCGACCGCCTCGTCGACTTCGCCGAATCCGGCGCCGATCATCGACTTCGCGGAAGCCGTCGCCGCCTGCTTCGGCGCCTTCGGAGGCTTCGGAGCCCTCGGCGGCTTCGGTGCACGCGGCGCCTCCTGCGCATCGAAGGTCTGCACCTGCACGCCGCCGGGATTCGCAGGACGCTCGCGCGTCGCGGCCGCTCCCGCCGCACCCGCCGCACCGGCCATGACGCTCGTGCGCACGGCGAAGCGATGGACGACCTCGCCGTCCTCGTCAAGCACCTCGACGCCCGTGTCGGTCACGCGGGCGCGATCGGTCGGCACATCCTCGCCGTTGATCTTGAGCGAACGGACCGCGCCGTCCTCGACGCGCACCTCGTACGCGGTGCCATCGGCGTTGCGCGAGGCGAGCGACATCGTGCTGCGCGTCTGCACGGCGCCGTCCTGCGGAATCGCGAGCGCGGGCGTGACGGCGAGAAGACTTGTGAGAGCGACGGCGGTGAGAAGGTTCTGGCGAAGCATGATGGCCCCAAATCCTAAAGTGCGAAGTCTTGAGTGCGAAGTCCTGAATGCAGCGCGTTGCGTGTGCGTGTTTCCTCAGCGCGAAGCGTGTGTGTCAGTCGGATGCATCAGCGGATCTCTTCCGTCCGAGGACGGATCACGACCGGTGCGAGCACGCCGGACTCATCGACGGGCACGAGCCGGAACATCTCCGGCACGCGGCGGCGCTCGACGACCTGGCGCACGACGATGATCTCGAACCCCTCGTCTCCGCCGAGCTCGCGCGAACCGATGATCGCCGGCGGCGCGACATTGCCGTAGATCACGCCGTCCGCGCGTGCCTTGTCGACATAGGCGTCGAACGCGTCGTCGGCGGTGGCGAAACCCGGGAACCCGGCGACATTCGCACGCACGGGCTCCGCACTGCGCGGGAACACCGTCTGACTGATCCAGGCAAGCGCGATCACGGCCGCGACAGCCCAACCGAGGCCGAGCCGCCACGCGCGCTCACCTGCAGGTTTCGCAGGAGGGAGCTCCGTGCGGTCGGCGACCGACTCGAGCTCGCGCGCCACACGCGCCATTCGCAGCTCGTCGGCCTGCCACATCGCGAGCTCCTCGAGGATCGCCGGCTCGCTGGCCGCGCGCGCGCGCACGGCGGCGAGCGCCTCACGGTCGCCCGCGACGGCCCGGGACAGCAGAATGTCGAGGTCGCCCGCGTGATCGTGGCGCGCGAAATCGTCGGGTGTCCCGTCGTGGATGTGTTCGTCTCGGTGCGTCATGGCTGTCTCATCCTTGCTGCGTCGTTATGCGCTGTCCCCGCGCCCCCCGCGCGGCGCGCCACGCGCTCGTCGCCCACCTCAAGTTCCTGAAGGATCTGCCGCAGCATTCGGCGGCCACGCGCCAGGCGCGTCTCGACCGTCGTCTCCGGCACATCGAGCAGTTCGGCGATCTGCCGCTGCGACAACCCTTGCGTCGCCTGCAGGAGCAGCGGCTCGGCGTAGTGCGCGGGCAACCGCGAGAGAAGCGCAAGCGTCTCGCGCGCCTCGCGCTCGGATTCCTCACGCGTCATGGAACCAGCTCGGCCATAGGCGAGACCGCGCACCACGCGAGACTCCACCGAACGGCTGCGTGCGGCCATGCGCGCCGCATTGATCGCCACCACGCGCAGCCAGCCGCGCAGGCTCGCTGCATCGCGGATGTGATGCGACTTCGCGATGAGCGTCGCCGCCACCTCCTGGAGGAGGTCGTCGACATCGGCGTCGCGCGGAGCATGTGCCGCGAGCACCGCGGCGATCCAGCGCCGGTTCGAGCGCCACACCTCCGCGATCGCATCGCGGTCGCCCTCGGCCGCGCGCGCAAAGAGCCGCGCCTCACGCAGATCGTGCACGACCGCGCGGTCGACCCCGAGCCCAGGCGCACCGGCATCCTCGCCGATGAGATCGGCGGGACCGGCAGAGACCCGACCAATGGGCTCTTCGTCCGAAGAGTGGGTGGTGCGATCGCTCATGACTTGCAAGTCCCGAACCGAGGGACGCACCACAGGATGCGCCTCCCCGCGGAATCCGTCCACGCTCGAACGAAAGACCCCTACCAGGCGCCGAGAAGCAGCGCGAGATCCTGCGCACCGACCTCCCCGTCGCCGTTGAGATCGGCGTCCGGCGCCAGGGGATCCACCGGCAAGCCCGGATCGATCGGCCCCCAGGCATTGAGAAGCGCGCCGAGATCAGCCGCTCCCACAGCCCCGTCGCCGTCGATGTCCCCGAGCGGCAGGCAGTCGACCCGCGCCACCCAGCGCGTTCCCGTCACCTGCACCGGTGGCGGATCCTCCGGGTCCGGCGGGTTGTCCGGGTCGATCTGGTCGCAGTCAAGCGCGCTGCGCCACGCGCGGTCGGCGTCGCCCACGCCAAGGATCAGCGTGACGGCGCCCGCCTCGGCGATGAAGTTGACCGCCCGCTCGCCATCGCAAAGTCCAAGCGACGCGAGCCAAGGGACCTCGTTCGGTCCCTCCTCGCCGCCGAGCAGGCATTGGAGCTCGATCGGAAACTCCGCGCTCACCGTGAAGCGATAGCGCGTGCGAGCCGTGCCGTCGAACCTGAACCATTCGAGGTCGCGCGGGCCACCCGAGAAGAGCCGCCCTTGCAGGCTCTGTCCGCAGGGGATCTCGACGCGCGTGCTCTCGATTCCGCTCGCCCATCCGTCGTTGAGGCGCTCGTAGCACGGCTCGTTCTCATCAGGCGCGCTCGACGCCGCGAGTTCGCATGGAGACTTGCCGCAGTACCGCGCGGCCTCGCGCGCGCAGATCTCGTCCCACGACGCGTAGGTACACCACGGGTCGATCGTCACGATGAGGTCGCAGCAGGAGTAGTCGTCGCAGCCCGGGGTCGGATGCGCGACCTCGCAATCGCCTGGTGCCGGGCAGTTGATCCCATCACACTCATCGAGCGCGATGTCGACGCAGCCCTGGTCCCATGTCAGGTCGCAGCAGAGCGGATTGATCTTGCAGACGATCTCGCAGCAGTCCGGCATCTCGCAGCCCGGCGTCTCGTGCACCTGACGGCAATCGCCGGGCGCAGGGCACTGCGCGACCGACGCGGAGACCGCCGCGATCCACGCGAGGAAACCCGAGGCAAGCGCGCGCATCATCGCTTCGCCTCCTTCGCAGGCGCCGGGCCAACCGAAGGCATGCGCGTGAGCGAGTTGAGCCATGCCGCGACATCGGCCGCCGAATGCACGCCATCCTGATCGAAGTCGTGCGCAGGAACGGGTGTCCGCGCCGGATCCTCGCCCGAAGCCTCCGCGCGCTTCGCGTTCCGTGCGTCCGACGAGGGCGCGGTCGACGAGCGGCCCGCCAGCGCACCGCAGCCGGACTGCTGCGGCGTGGTGTTGCGCCGCACGAAGACGAAGCGGCTCGGCCCGTCGATGCCGATGATGTCGAGGTCGCAGTCTCCGTCGACATCCACGGCATCGAGATGTCGAATCAACTGGCCGAACTGCGGGGCAAGATCCACCTCGAAGTCGAACCCTGCCGTGTTCACACGCCGCAGCACGGCCATTCCGCCGGGCAATGCCTGTCCAGTCACGGCGTCAAGATCGCCATCGCCGTCGAAGTCCGCGCACACGATCGAGAACGCGTAGCCGACATCGGCACCCGTTCCCACCGCGCGCTCGGCGAATCCGCCCGTGCCGTCGTTCAGGAACGCGACCACCTTCTGCGGCCCGCCGATCAACAGCCCGGGCAGCGCGGCATCGAGATCGCCGTCGCCATCGAGGTCGACGAGCTGCAGGCTTGAGATTCCAGGGCGTTCTTCGCCGATCATCGGCGCGCGTGTCTCGATCGCACGCACGAAGCGTCCGCCTTCGTTGCGGATCATCGCGAGTCGCCCGCCGCCGAGTTCATTGACCACGAGGTCGAGGTCCTTGTCGCCATCGACATCGGCCGCGGCAACCAAGCGCGGAAGCGACAGCCCCCCGAGGAAAGTGCCGAGCCGCACGCGACCCGTGCGCGTGAACGATGGCGACCCCGCGACGACGCCGTTGTTCGTGAAGATGTCGACGCAAAGCCCGGAGTACTGGGTGGCGGCGAGATCGATGTCGCCATCGCCGTCGAAGTCGCCGACCGTCAGCCCCTGCGGGTCGCGGCCAATCCCCATCTCGACATTCACGAGGACCTCTGCGGGCGCAAACAGCCGGTCGCCGATGCCGCGGTGATACACGACGCGCGGCACATCGCCGCGCCACGCCGTCACGATGTCGTCGATGCCGTCGCGGTCGACATCCGCGAACTCGAGCCAGTCCGTGAAGCCCTCGGTGTCGAGCGCCTGCAGCACCGTGAAGGTGGCGCCTGGTCCGCCCTTCAGCGTGTAAAGCTTGTTGTCGGGGTCGCGACCTGCCACCGCGAGATCAACGAATCCATCGCCGTCGAAGTCGCGGGCGCGGAACATCGTCGGGAAGAACTCCCCCGGCAGCGTGGTGAAGACCGATGGACTGAAGGTAAGTGGCGCCTCGTCGGCTTGGACAGGCATCCCTCCCAGCAGCGACAGCGTGCACGCGACGACAGCCGCGCTGCGAGTGAAGTCGGTCCTGTTGGTCACGGAGCTCATGCGGGTGCTGCCGACGGTAGGCGAGCATCCATACGCCGACGACCTGCAATCAGCCCCAATTCGAAAGCAAGATCGCGAGATCGGCGCCACCCACGGTGCCGTCTCCATTGATGTCGCCCTCACCCGACGCACCCCAGTTCGAGAGCAGGATCGTGAGATCCTTTCCGCCCACGGCGCCGTCGCCATCGAGGTCGCCTGGAACCGCCTGCGCCACGCCTGTCCCGACCACCGTTGCGGTCAGGGCAGTCGCGGTGCTCACGGAAGTAACCGTACCGCTGATGAGCAGGTTGGCCGTGCCGCCGGTCGGCAGCACCGTCGGAAGCGCCAAGGGCTGGTTCGTGAAGGCGCCGTCGGTGACCGGCTGCGTCTGCGAATCGCTGCTTGAGATCGAGAAGCTGAACGAGACGCCGGCGGGCGTGAACTGCACGGTTCCCGTGATGGGCACCACGCCGGGAATGATCGACTTCTGAGCGACTGGCGCTCCCATCACCTCGGCGGAGAGGACGAGGTCGACCGGGACTGCGGCCACGAACGAGTAGCCTCCGCCCTTGACCGGCGTCAGCACGCCGGTCACGGCTTCGGTGTTCTGGAACGCCTGCAGCTCGGAGATCGTTGCGTCACCGATCGGCACGGGAATCGTCACGCCGCCCGGGAACAGCGAGTTCGGCGAGAAGGTGCGGAAAGTCTGGTAGTTGATGTTGATCGTGGCCGGGAGCGTTCCGATGCTTGCGCCGAGGAGGTCGAGCGAGAATCCCGAGATCGAAACCTGCAGCACTTCAGCGTCGACATCGGCGACGAAGGAACCCAGCGGATTCGAGTTGAGATCGCCATCGAGCACGAAGGACGCGGTGTACGGGATCGGCTGGTTGCCGCTGCCGCCGAACACGCCGGGACGCGTCTGCGTGCCCGTCGGATTCGTGGTGGCGTCGTAGTTGCCAATCAGGTTTCCGGCGAAGGGCGCCGTGATCGTGGTCGTCTGGGAGAGGGTGCTCGCCTGCGAATTGACGGTGCAGTTGAAGGACTGCGCCGAAGCGACGGCGCACGCAAAGAGCGATGCGACGCTCGCCGCGTTGGAGAAACGATTCATAGTGCTGTTCTTCATGTTGATCGCGACCTCGTACGGTGTGGCAGGCTCTGCCCTGACGACGGAAACAGCCGCACCCCTGGGCGTCCCATACCCCGAGAAGGTATCGCCAAACGGCGTCAATCCAAGTGACACGACCGCGAATCGCCGCTCTCGACGGGGAAACGGACTATTTCTCGGCGCTTGAGCCCGCCGACGCGGGCGCCTGGCGCCCGAGGAGCTGGTCGACGCGCTCGAGCCGACGCCGGTGGATGTCGCGATCTGGCTCGAGCAGCGTGAGCGCTTTCACATGCACGCGCGCCGCCGGCAACTGCCCCGCCTCGACCGCGATGGCTGCAGCGAGCTCGCGCACCGACGCGTCGAAGGGGTTCATGCGCACCGCCCGCTCGGCCGCGTCGAGGGATCCCGGGAGGTCTCCCGCTGCACGGCGGTTGCGTGCGATCGCCAGCGCGTAGATGTTGTCCTTGTCGGCACGGAGGTCGAGCTCGCGGAGATGCTTCAGCGCCTCATCGTCGCCGCCCGCCGCAAGGTCGCCGCTCCCGGTCGCAAGTCGCGCCCAGACGCGGTGCGGGAACGGGTCGACTGGCCGCAACGCCGCATAGCGCTCGAGCAGCGCGCGCGTCTCTTCCGCCTCGTTGCCGGACTTGCCCTGTGCGCGGCGCAGCAGGATCTCGACGAGATCAGGGTGATCCGGATGCCGCGCGAGGAACGCACGCGTCGTCGCGTCGTCCAGCGTGACCGGCGGCATCGGCTGCGGCGGCCACTGCCTGCCCTCGAGCTTGAAGCGCGCCGAGCCTGGCCGACCGATCGCATCGGCCCATGCTTCCGCCACCGCTGCAAGTCTCGCGGACTCCGCCTCCGCCATCTTCTTCTCCGCGTCGTCATCGCCCGAGACAAGCTCGAGCGCGAGGTCGCGCAGCGATGGCTGCGGGTTGAGCCCCCACGCACGAACCTCATCGGCAGCCCACGCGAGGAATCCCTTGTAGAACTCCTCGCGCGACACGCCGAAGGCGCGGCGCATCGCGGTGTCTTCCGTGATTCCTTCGGCGTACGAGTTGAGAAGCGAACGGATCGCGTCCCAGCCGTAGCGCTTCTCCATGTACTCGACCATCCAGCGGCCCTGCGCGTACGCCTGCGGCCGGTCGGTCGGCGTCTCGGGGCGGATGAACGCCCAGTTGATCGCGTCGAGATCGAAGAGCCGGCCTTTGCGCCATGCATCGGCGAGCAACTGGCAGTTCTCGAACGTGCGCGGCGTGTCCTCGAGCGCAACCGCCACCGCCTCCGTGAGCCAGTGCGGAATGCGGTTCCTCGTCATCGAGAGCGTGACGGTGTGCGTGTACTCGTGCCGCAGCACCGCAAGCGGATCGAAGAGCCCGAGGTGCTTGTCGCGCGCGCCTTCCTTCGGGATCTCGATCGCGATGGTCGGACCGGTGCAGACCGCGATCGTGTGGATGCGCGGAAGGCCCGTGATGCGCACGCCGAAGCTTCGGTGGTCGGGCATCACATCGATGAGCGTCTTCTGCGATGGCTCGTGGCGCAGGCGGCCGCAGACCTCTTCGTGCATGCGGTCGAGCGTTCCCGCGAGGAGCTCCGCGACGAGCGCGGCGTCTCCATCTGGATACCGGATGATGAAGTGCTTTGTCTCGATCCGATTCCAGCCAGCCAGTTGCTCGGCGAGCTTCAGCGTGAAGAGCGCGCGCTCATCATGCGGATCGAGCGCGACCGCGAGACGGAGATCCTCGACCGCGCGCGCCTCGCGGCCATCCTGCATCGACAGGAGGCCGAGTTCGGTGCGCGGCGCGACCCACGCCGGCTCGCGCGCAGCCGCGAGTTCGAGCGTCTCGCGCGCCTCCTCGTACTGACGATCGAAGACGAGCTGGCGGCCGGCGGCGAGCAGCGCGTCGGCGGAGCCAGGCTCACGCGCATCGCACTCCGCGAGCGTGGCACGCATCGCATCGAAGTCATAGCGCGCAGCCTCGGTCGCCGCACGCATCGCCAGCGCCTCGCGCGGACGGTCGGTGCGCGCGACCACGGGCGCGAGCAGCTCGCGTGCGCCCGCCGCGTCGTCCGACATCAGCCGCGCGCGGACATCGAGGAACGCCGCGTACGGATGCATGGGATCGATCCGTCGCAGCGCTGCGGCCGCGCGCGTGGCGCCCACGAAGTCGAATCCACCGAGCGCAAGCTGACCGAGCTCGTGCCACGCATCGGCGGAGCGCGGGGCGAGCCCGAGCGTCTCCTGCAACGCCTTCGCTGCCTCGCCGCGCGCGTTGCGCTCGGCGAGCAGCTGCGCCTCACGCAGCCGGATGCGCGGGTCCAGTCGATCGAGCGTGTCGCGCGCCCGGGCCAGCGCGCGGAGGAGCGCTGGATACTCGCCCGCATTCGCCGCATCGAGCCGGATCGCAAGCGCGCGGAGGTCGACCGCTGCGAGCACCTCGTCGGTGCTGCGCGATCCGGTCAGCGCATCCCCTACCGCGGCCGCGTTCGCAACCGCAAGCGCATCGTCACGCTTGCCGAGGCGCGCGAGGCTTTCGGCTCGAAGTGCCAGCAGCGGAAGTTCGGTGGCGCCTTCGGTCAGGCGCAGGACACCCGCGTCGTCGCCGATCCGAGACAGCGCCGCCGCGCGCAGCACCGCTGGCACAGCGGGGTCGGCGAGCGCAGGATCGAGGTAGCGCGCGCGCTCGAGCGCGACTGCGGCGCGACGCGCGGGGGTCGAGAGGTCGAGGTCGTCGTAAAGCCCGTGGCGGACGCGAAAATCGCTGCGCTCTTCGGGGGTCAGGTACGCGGCCGCCGCGGCCTCAAGCACCGCCGGCGAGGGTGCGATCGACTCCGGGATCGCCGAATCCTGCGCCGAGACGCTCCCAGCGGCAAGCACTGCGGCCGCCAGTACGAACGGGACAATGGCGCGAATCCTTCGCACGCCGTGAGGGTAGCAGCGCGGGCCGTCGCGCGCGCGGAATCACGCGCAGTCGGCTACCGTCTTCCCGCCATGCCATTCTTCCTGCCCTCGATCGCGCTCACCTCGGCACTCGCCTCGGCGCTCGCCCTGCATCAGTCGACTCCCCCGGAGGCTCCCGCGACGCCGGCGCCTGCCACGCCTGTGGCGCCGACGGCTCCGGCTGCAGCGCCAGCGGACGGCAAGCCGAGTCCGCAAGACGCGATGAAGGCCCGTGTCGAGGCGTTCCTTGACGAGATCGAGCGCACTGGAAGCACGATCTCCACCATGAGCGGCAAGGTCGCCATCGAGTCCAACGATCTCTTCAAGGGCACGAGCGAGTATCGCTCGGGACGACTCGTGGTCGACGGCACGGGCGACAAGCGGCGCGTCGCGCTGCTTCTCGAGGAGTCGATCGTCGATGGGCATGTCTCGAAGTCGATCGACCACTACATCTTCGGCGACGGCTGGTACTGCCGCCTCGACCACAAGAACAAGTCGTTCACGAAGCGCCGCATCGCGTCGGACGGCAAGGACCCGCTCAACTCGATCGGCGGTCAGGTGCCGATCCCGATCGGGCAGAAGAAGTCCGATGTGCTCGCGCGCTTCGAGGTGACGGAGATCCAGCCGCCCATCGATATTCCGATCCTCGGCAGCATGCAGAATGTCGCGGGGCTCAAGCTCGTGCCGAAGCCGGGCACCTCGATGGCCGAGGACACCGCGTCGCTCGAGCTGTTCTACGACCGCGTCACCATCGCGCCGATCGGCATCGTCGTCCATGCGAAGGTCGCAAACCCGAAGTATGCGCGCTGGACGGCGGCACGCGTGACCGATTCGATCGTGAACGGCGAGGTGAAGGACGCGGATCGCGCGCTGCTCGTGGTGCCCGAGAAGTCGCCCGAAGGCTGGGCGACCGTCGACGAGACGCGGTAGTCCAACGGTCGCGGCCGCAGCCGCTCGCTCCTCGCCCCGATGCTGCTCCCGCCAGAGGGAGCGCCCGCAGCCGCTCGCTCCTCGCCCTGATGCTGCTCCCGCCAGAGGGAGCGGCCGCAGCCGC
>JBEAUK010000038.1:0-37945 GCA_041161465.1 Planctomycetota bacterium
GAGGATGACCTTGCGGACCGCCTCGATCGCCTTGCGGCGGTCGTCCGGGAGCGACGCGAGGTAGTCCTTGACGGTCGTGGCACTGCTCTTCATCCCGCCAATGTACGAGGCTTCGGAGGGGTCTTCTCAGACGGGCAGGACCCCAAAGTCTCCGGCCGGACCGCCGACACCGACGCGTCGGACATCCACAGCGGGCGCTTCGCGAGGTCGCACGGGGGGTTTGGTGTCGCGTGCCGCTGATTGGAGGTCCGCAATGCCTCTCTCAACCATCCTGATGACTGTTGCCGTTGGACCCTTCTTTGGCTCCACACCGCCCGACACCCTCGATCCTCGAAGCATCGCACACCCCTGCGCACGATCGCGCGCAGGGGTGTTTGCTTCGAGCCATGGGACGGCCAGACGAGTCACACCGAGTGGTGACGCTACGGCGATCCTTCTTCACGCGTTCGCGGTACGAATCGCGACTCACGGTGCCGTCCCGCCAGCGCTGGAATGCCATAGAGCGGTTCGATCGCCGCGATGCGCCGATTCGGTTCAGACGCGCCTCGCCTCCGCCCCTACAGCCCGCCCCCTGCGATCAGACCGATTCCGCAAGTTCCCGTGACAGGGTGCGCGCGGGTTTCTCGCCTTGCTCGGTGGAGATGCGGGTGCCCGCGGTCCAGAAGGACCCCGGGTCGAGCGCCGCGAGAAAGGCCATGACTCGTCCGGGTGGGCGTACATGGCGATGGGCCGCTTGCCGACGGTCTCGGCTTTTCGAGGGGCTTTGCCCCGGGGTGCTTGGCAATGCGCATGTCTTCGATGGTGATGGCGATCGTGGTCGCGAGTGTGACCGTGGCGAGTTCCGCGCAGGCGGACATGGTGGGCACAACTCTGAACACTCTGAACCCCGCGTCGCCGATGGTCGTCGTCGATCAGGTCGCCAATGGCGCCGCGAGCGGACTCCTGCCAAACCTGGTCATCGACTCCTTCAACACAGGTGTGATCTCGGGCGGGTCCGTCACCTTCACGGAGAGCAACGCTGCGCTTGCCCCGTTCTCCCAGGGTTACTTTCAGGCACGCACCGCAAGCGGCACCATCAATCTCAGCGCCTACTCCTCTGGCGGAATCCGCTTCACCTACAACGCAGCGTGGGCAGCTGCGAGCCCGACCCTTCAGGTCAAGGTGCGCGTCAACGATGGCGTCTCGACGACCTACAGCGTCTTCGTGGCCGCCCAGCCGAGCGCAACCGACTTCACGATCAACTGGAGCGAGTTCCTCAGCGGAAGCTCCAGCCTCGGCGACAACCTCGGCCGTCTTGCGAGTGTGAACATGGTGGAGATTCGCGCCGGCGGATTCAGCAGCGCTGTGTTCTCCAACCTGCAGGTCGTTCCCGCCCCTGGCGCCATGGCGCTCCTCGGCGTGGCTGGCCTCGTCGGTTCGCGACGCCGTCGCTGATCCGCAACCAAGCGGCATCAATCGGCATCGGAGACCTTTCACACCCCCGCGCACGGCCGTGCGCGGGGGTGCTCGCATTTCGAGACGCGGATCTGCTCTACTTGCCCCGCCCCCAGCCGACCATGCCCCGCGCATTCGACGCCATCTTCCTCGACCTCGACGGCTGCCTCGTCGACTCGACGCTTGCGATCACGAACTCGTTCGACCATGCGCTGCGTTCGGCGGGCATCGCCCCGCGCCCGCCCGAGGTGACGCGGTCGTTCATCGGACCGCCGCTTGGCGCGTCGTTCGACCGAATCGTCGCCGAAGAGGGGCTGGACCCCTCGCTCGCGGCGGTGCTCGTCGAGCGCTATCGCGAGCGATACCGTGCGATGTCGGCGATCGAGACGACCATCTTCGCGGGGATACCCGAGATGCTCGCCTTGCTGCGCGAAGACGCGCCGATCGCGATCGTCACCTCGAAGCTCGGGCGCGTCGCGGAGCGGCTGGTCGACGACATCGGCCTCCGCGCACATGTCGAGACGATCTACGCCCCGCAGGACGAGCACACGCTCGAACCGAAGGAAGTGACGCTGCGCCGCGCGCTGGTTGCCACCGGCGCGCGCCCGTCGGCCGCCGTCATGATCGGCGACCGCGAGCACGATGTCCTCGCGGGCCACGCCTGCGGCACGGCCACCGTCGGCGTCCTCTGGGGCGCCGGCGACCGCGCCGAACTTGAGGCTGCGCGTGCGCACAAGATCGTGGCCGAGGTCTCCGAACTGCATGGCGCGGTCCGCGGGGTTCGCCTAGGGTGAGGCCACTCTCTCCCCAGTCGGTATCCGAGCGTTGACGCCATGCCAACGAAGCTTCTCTTCCTGATCGCGGTCTCGCCGATTCTCCTGTCCCTCGCCGCAGGCTGCGCGCAGTCGCGCCCCGCGCCCGCCGAGACGACCGACGCATCCGCTGCCCCGCCTCCGAAGATCAAGGCCTGGATGGACCGGCTCACGGTCGCGCATGAGTACGACCCGAAGACCGGTTTCATCGTGGCCCGCGAGGTCGTCGCCCTTCCGCCGCTGATCGCCGACGCACCGCCGCTCGATGCGGCGATTGCGCAGGCGGGCGCGAGCCGTGTCGTCGTCGCCTTCGTCACGGCGGACCGCTGCGCGCCATGCCAGCAGTACAAGCGCGACGCGTTGAACGACGCCGCCGTGATCGCGCGGCTCTCAGGCTCGCGCTTCATCCCGACGCATCTCGAAGTCGACCGCTCGGCTGCGCTTGCGGATGCCTATCTTGGGACGCGATCGATTCCGATGACCTACGCGCTGCGCGACGGCAAAGTCGTCGCGGAACTCCGCGGACAGCGCTCGGCCGCCGATCTCCTCGCATGGCTTGACGCGCTGCCCTAATCGAGTCCGGCCGCGATTTCGGGCTGAGTGGGCTTCTTCGCCGCCACCGCCTGCATCGCCAGCGCCGCGCGTTCCTTGCGCCGTGGGACGATGTCCCAGGCGAGGCCAATCAACCCAAGTGCACGCACCTCGAGATAGGTCACATCGATCTCCCACCACCGGTGGCGCACCGTGCAGCAGGCGGGGTCCGAGTGATGGTTGTTGTGCCAGCCCTCGCCGCAGGCGAAGAGCGCG
The DNA here is from genome assembly GCA_041161465.1 of Planctomycetota bacterium. GTDB lineage: Bacteria > Planctomycetota > Phycisphaerae > Phycisphaerales > SM1A02 > QWPT01. Next base: position 3,054 of record JBEAUK010000038.1, read on the forward strand.
ACGAGCCAGTTGTTGCGGCTGTTCTCGTTCGTATCGTGGTTGCGGTAGCCGAAGATGTGCGTCAGGCTGTTGACGCTCCAGGTGATGTGCCAGACGAGCACGGTTCGCAGCAGCACGCCCCACGCGACGATGCCCGCCGCGAAGTTCGCCGCGCCCGCGGCGTCGGTCCAGAACAGCGCGGCCGCGAAGGCGACGCCGGCAAACACCACGATCTGCGCCGCGCAGAACCAGAGCGGGCTCCACGGACGCTTCTCGATCCACATGTAGAACGGGTCCTGCAGCACATCGCGCGCGTAGCGCTCGTAGTTGGCGCGGTGATGCAGCGAGTGGTTGCGCACGAGGAGCCACCACATGTGTCCCCACAGGAAGGTCACCATCGGCGAGTGGGGATCCTCCTGCTCGTCGCTGTGCGCGTGGTGCATGCGATGGGTCGCGACCCAGCGCGCAGGCGAGTCCTCGAGGCAGCAGAGGGCACCCACCACGATCACATGCTCGAACCAGCGCGGAGTCTTGAAGCTGCGGTGCGTGAGCAGCCGGTGGTAGCCGAGCGTGATCGCCTGGCCGAAGACATGCACGCCGACGACGCACAGGATGACGCCGGTCCACGAGAAGAACGCGGGAACGAGCACGGCCAGCGCCAGCAGGTGCACCGCGATGATCGGGACGCAGTAGCGGAGAAGCACCTGCCGCGGCTCGGTGGCTGCGGGGCGTTCGAGGGGGAGTCGGACTGCGTTCAAGAAGTGGACCCCGGAGAGGTTGCCGAAGCGCGAAGGAGCGCACATTCTACGCGAGCGTCTCGTGCAACTGCCGCTCAGTCCGCTACTTCTTCGGAATCCAAAGTTCGAGCTGCGCTTGAAGTTCGCCTGACTCCCCCGCCTTGATGCCCTGCGCGGCGAAACCAGCGAGCACGGGTCTGTCGATGTCGGCTTTTGGCAAGAGCAGGGCCGCCGCGGCCGTTGGCCTCGAGGCGGATGTGCCGATCCCGTAGTAGTGCATCGCGGCCACCAGCGTCACGAGATCGGCTTTCGAGGCACCTTCGACATCCGCCGCATTCTCCTCCATGCTCAACCGAAGGAAGTCGATGGGCGAGGTCTCGAACATGAAGTCCACGCCCAGCATCGCAGCGAGGAGTTCGTTTCCGATCTTCGAGGGTTCCCGCGCGACCCGTGCCCGCAGCGCCTCGAACGACGGAATCGCGAAGATCTCGTCGGCCTGCGAGGCCTCGAGGGCTGTCTTCTCGTCGAGCTTATGGTCGAACAGCGCCCGCAACGCCTGCGCCACCTTCGAGCGCTCGGGCGCGGAGTTCGCTGCGCGGGCGGACCATGTGGGCAGGCAGCCCCGCTGCTCGAGCCGCAGGCGGCAGGCCCACGCGATCTGTGCGGCTCGGAGCAGCGTCGCGCCGTCCGGCCGACCGATCTGTTTCTTGAGCCACCCCGGGGTCCACCCACCGTCGAGCTGTAGTTCGCTTGCGCACAGCCAATCGCGGCCGGCCGAAGTGGCGAACCCCTTCGGTCCGTCCCTCGACAGGAGAAGGAGCCCCTGCGCCGCCATTGCCTCGGGCAAGCCGATCTCCGCCCACGCCGCGATCTCAGCCGTGGACTCGCGCCGGTAGCGCTCGAAGTCCTTCGAAGGGTCGACGCCCTTCGGCTCGTCGATCGACGCAAACTGAAGCAGGATCCGAAGTGCACGCGCGGTCTTCGCGTCGGATGGCGACGGACCAAGGAGGAGCAGACTCGCCGCACTCAAGGCCCCGTACTGTTCGCCTGCGGCCGCCGCCTGCGCGTAGCGCTCGATGGCCTTCGCGACCATGGCCTCGTCTGATCCATCCCGCAGCAGATAGTCGCCGAGCGAGGATGCCGCCGAGCGAATGCCTTGCCGCGCGGCGTCCTCGAGAATCGCGATTCCTTCCTCGCGCTTCACGGGCCCATACACGCCGTCCACCAGATCGATGCCGTGGAGCGTTCCAGACAGCAGGTTTTTCGCCGCCCCACCCTGCCGGTAAAGCTCGCGCACCTGCTCACGCGTCAGCGGGCGCGTTCCCTCGATCTCCGTGAACGCGACGATCGATCCCCTCTCGATCATGGTTTCAAGCGACGCATCCGCCTGCCAGCCGAGGCTGATGGCCTTTCGCTCCCACCACGCGCTGATCGTCGCGTTCGGCCTCGCGGCGAGACCGTACCTGTAGCACCTGCCGACATCCCAGCACGCCGCCGCGTTGCCGGCGCGTGCCTCGCGCAACCGCGCCTCGAGGTCGAGGCCTGGTTGAGGAGGATCCGACGAGACAGGTTCGATCGTGAGCGCCGGCGTCAGGGCGCCGCTGCTGAAGACGGCGCGGTACCCCTCGGCGCGCTCGGGATCCATCTCACCCGCCTTCGCGACCAGGGCGAGCGCCGCCGACTGGTCCTGCGGCACGCAGGCTCCGGTCTTCAGGTACGCGGCGAGTTGGAGCATCGCGGCGACATCCCCGCGATCGGCGGCGAGTCGCAGATAGGCCGCAGCGAGGCGCCCATTGGGCAGAACGCCTTGACCACGGCTGGCATCGCGCGCGAGTCTCGTGAGCGCAGGCCCGTACCCGCGGCTCGCGGCGCGACGGAGAGACGCTCGCGCCTCGGCCCAGTCCTCGGGCGAGCCGCCTGACTCATCGAGCGCAAACGCGAAGTCCGTCATCGCACGCCACGAGCCGAGTTCTGCCGCGCGCCGGCGGAATTCCGCAAGCGACTTCGGCGTTGGTTCGGGTGAATCGGGCTTCGCCGCCTCTTGCTCGGCACCGAGCATCATGTTGATCGAGCTTCCGTAGGCGATGCTGCGGATGGCTTCTGCGAACGGGTTTCCCTTGTTGTCGTCGAAGAAGCCCGTCTGCTGGGCGCGCAGCATCCAGAACTGGGCGGCGGACTTCGACCGTTGCAGTCCTGTCCCGCTTCCGTAGGCATAGGTGAGGTCGTAGGCGGCGCCCGGCGTGCCGAGGCCCGCGTTGAAGCGCACCTTGTGCAGGTCGAAATCGAGCGGCAGCAGCATCGGCTCTTCGGCTTCCCGTTGGACTCCATCCATCGCGAACTTGCGCGGATTCCCCTTCAATCCGCCACGGACATCCTCCAACAGATCGACGACCGAACCGGCGTCGCGCTTTCGGAACTCCGCGAAGATCGCAGGAAGGTGGTCGACCCCCTCCTTACGTCCGAGCGCGCCTGCGATGCGGAGCGCACCTTGCAGCGACTCCTCGCTCATCTCTGCGCCGAGGACGCGGAGAATCACCGCGAAGGTCCACTCCGCACCCTTCTCGATGCTCTCGTCTGGATTGTGCTTGCGCCACGACTCGATGAGTTCGTCGGACGCGATCACGCGGTCGAGCGAACTCTTCGCCGAGACCATCTTCTCGTCCCAGCGCACGACCTCAAGCGCGAAGAGATCGGCACTGGTCGCCTTCTTCGGCTTGACGGGCTCGAGCACCATGAACGGGATCGATTCGGCCTCGGCGCGCGTCGGAAGCGGTGTGCAGAGAATCGTCGCCGAGTACTTGTCGACCGAGGTGTTTGCGTCGACCGCCTGGAAGACCACATCTCCGACCACGCTGACAGAGGCGCTGCGGTTTGGATGCTTCGGCAGATTGAGCGCGCGCCATCTCTCGAGATCGTCGCTCACGAGATTGCCGCCGAGAAGCGTGAGAACAGCGCCGTCCTCCGAGCAGAACAGCGACGAACCGTATCGCACGAGATTCGGCGCGAAAGGTCCGCTCGGGATCGCGCGCGTCGACCAGTGTGTTCCATCGGTCGTCACGGCCATCTGGTCGAATTGCGGCATCCACGCGTCGCTCGGAGAACCGTGCAGAGCCACTTTGTCGCCCATCACGCGCAAGGACGGGTACTGGATCGGACCCGCATACGGGATCGGCTCGACGCGCCATTCGACGAGGTCGCGCGAAATGGCGAGAACCTGCGTCCCGTCCGCACCTGCGCAGAGTGCGGTCCAGCCAAACGGCGCGCGGACGATGCTCGCGCCGTCCGCGCGCAGGCCCGAAGGAAGCGTCGTCGTCTTCCACGAGAGCCCCGCATCGAGGCTCCACGCGACGGTCGCTCGCGAATCGGGCGTTGCATCGGTCCCACCGATGAGGACCACCATGTCGTCTGCGCACACGCCGTCGGACACGATGATCGGAAGCGCCGACTCGCGCGCACTTTCGGGCATGGCGTACTCGACCACGAACGCCTTCGAATCGTCAAGCGTCTCAGCCCGCCGTGGCCAGACCACCACGGCGCCTGGCACCGTGCCGAGGTCGAACCAGATTCCCCCGAGCTTGAAGTTCGCCTTGAACTCGAACCGCGCGCCATCGTCCGACGCGAGCAGCCCACCTCGCGCCGCGCACAGCAGCTGATCGCCGTTCCAGATCACGCGCGAGACCCGCGTGACATCGAGTGGAAGCGCGGCTTCGCGGCTTGCGGCCGGACGATCGACGCGGGGACGGACAAAGAGTTCCGTGGCGGCGCTGGTCGCGGTGCGCCAGTCGGTCGCGACACGCACGGCGCCCGCATCGGTGCAGAGCGCGAGCACTTCGCGCTTGACGCCACTTGCGTCCTTCGGGTCGCGGAATCGCGCGGGGAACCAGTTCGCGCCGTCCTCGGAGCGCATCGCGACGCCGGTTCCGCGGGTCCAGTACATCGTGCCGTCGCGATCGATCGTGGCGAAGACACCGTCCCCGCCGCCCATCATCGTGCGAGGCCAGACGACTCGCGTGGTCCACGCGCCGCCGCCGACGCTCGTCGACACCTGATCCTCTGCGACCGCCATGACCGCGAGCGCATCGCCGGCGCGCGACGGACCGACGGCGACCGCGTAGCGCACCGGTCCGCGATCGCTCGCCACATCGGAAATCGGCTCGCCGACCGCGCGCCACTCTGCGCCGTCCTGCGAGGCAAGCACCTCGAGCTGCGGACGACTCCCGAGGTTGCCTGCGGGCGCCGCGCGGCGCGCGAGCATGATCCATCCACCCGCGGCGTTGGTCATCGCGAGCGGCGTGACATCGTCGCCGAGGTTGGTCGTGCCGCGCGTCCATGCACCGTTCGCGCCGCGCTGGTCGGTCACGACCTTGCCGCTCGCGTCGTCGGGGTCGACGCCGACCGCGAGGAAGCGCGTGGGATCGGCTGCGACGGCGGCGTGGATCAAGTTGCTCGTCGACTCTGGCTTCCCGTCGGTCTTGCCGAAAGCATCCCACGACATGAACCCGACCCGTTCATTGGCGACCACAACGCCCTGCGGGTTCGCGGCCATCGAGCTCGGCGTGCCGACGAAGAACCCCGCGACGGGCTTGTCGTTGCCGCGACGAAGCCAGACATAGTCGCGCGTGACGGCGACCTCGCCGCCAGGTGCGGGCGCGAGTTGCTCGACATTGACAAGATTGGAGAGCTCAAACTGCTCGGCTGGCTGATCGGCAGGCTCAAACGCCTGTTCGGCCGTGGCGAGGAACTCCGTTCCGTCCTGCCCCGAAAGCGTCCACTTGAGTTCGCCGTTCACGCTGACGGCTCCGTTCGAATTCGGAGAGACATCCTTCTTGAAGCGCCGCACCTCCCACGCGCGCGCATCGGGGCTCGTCGCCATGGCGAGATACGGCGAAGTGAGCACGAACTGCCCCTTCGAGAAGTGCGCGCTCGCGATCGACTTTCGAACACCGAAGACCTGCGGCGCCTCGCGCCACGCGAGCGCGCCGTTCCTCGCCTGCGCGGTCTCGGCGACGAGGATGCGGCCGCCCGCCGTCGCGACGAACACGCCGTTTCCGCCTGCGATCTGGTACTCGGTCGGAAGCCCGACCACCGACGCGTCGACCGCGCGCGCGGGAAGCAGCGAGCGTGTCCAGTCGAGGCCGTCGGCGGACGACCAGAGCTCGATGCGCGCCGGCGTCGTGGGCGCGAGGTCTGCGGAAGCGGCTCGCCGCAGCATCGCGACCCAGAGGTCGTTCGCGCGCTCGAGGCGCAGGACCTCCGCGCCGCTCGGGATGTCGGTCGGTTCTGTCTTCCATGCTCCGCCGTCGCGGAGGACTCGAACAAGATTCGCCGGCGCACCTTCCTCGCCTGCTGTGCCAAGCGCCATCAACTTCGCGCCGTCGGCCGCGACGGCCGCGTTGCGGACATTGGCCTCCCACAGGGGTTTGGTGAAGACCCCTTCGGTGGGAATCTCGTCGGCAACGGCGGTGTAGCCGAAGAGACCAAGCGTGGCCGACGCGACGAGCACGCCGTCGTCCGCGACCACGATGTCGCGCCCGCCGTCGAGCCACGCGAGGATCATGCGGTCGCCGGTCTCGGGGAAGAGCATGAGCGAGCCGCTGTCGAGGTAGAGCATCCCGCGCGGGCCGTGGACGATCTCGCCGGTCGGCTGCGCGTGCGCAGCGCGGGGCGCCAAGGCGAGCATCGCGGCAACAAGAGCGATCAGGGCGATACAGAGAGACGGACGGCGGCCTGAATCCCGGAGCATCCTTGCGTTGTACCGCACGCGCGGCGTCTGTTCACGCCGGGGCCCGCGATCGGCGTCGAGGATCTGCCCGCGTAGCGCAGCCGTTCGGCTTGCGTGTCATACTTCCGCTCGGTGTCCGAAGCCCCGACAACCCCGCTGACCCACGGCGAGCTGCCCTGCCCGAGCTGCGGGTACCAACGGAAAGGCCTCGCGCTCGATCACGCCTGCCCCGAATGCGGCGCGCGCGGTTTTGATGGCGAGTTGATCGTGAGCGGGCTGTCCTGGGTCGAGCCAGAGTCGCGGAGGAGCAGGTCGCTCTACCAGATCGCAAACGCCATCGTGATCATCGTGCTGGTCTTGATTCCCTCTTGCGGCCCGAGACCGGACGGCCGCGTGCGGACGGCCGGCCTCGCGGTCGCCGGGATGCTCGCTGCGATCGCGCTCGGCTTCTACATCGCCGGGGTGCTCCGCCGACGGCGCGAGCGTGCGACGAACCTCTCGCTCGAGCGTGTCGCGCTTGAGTTCAGGCCCGATGTCGTGGTCGTGCGGCAGCGCGAACTCGACCGAGAGGTGCCATACAGATCGATTGTCAGGTTCGATACGAAGGAAGATCTTCCCAAGCGACGAACTCGCGTCTGGCTCGTGACGCGGGACAGGCTGATGCACGCGGCCACCGACGAACCGATCATGGTGATCGTCGGAACCCTCGAGGAACAACGCGCGATCGCGACCGAGATGCATGCGCGGATCTCGTCGAAGAGGCGCTGATCCACGCCACGGCTACCACAATTGCCACGACCGCCACGAGGCTCACCTGCGCACGAGCCGCCCACGCTGCACGCTGCGCGGCGTCCAGCAACGCACCTCGGGGATCGACCGCCCCGCATCTCCGCCGGTCACGGTCGACTCCCCGACACGGACCGTGGCCATCTCGACGACGATCGCGGCATCGGCGCCGCTGCCGACGAGCGTCTCGCGCATCTCGATGCGGCTGTCCATCACCTCGAAGGTCGAGTACAGCGTGCCGTCGAGCACTCGCATCGGGATGACGATGCCGTTCTTCTCATCGACCGCGAATCGCCCCGCGGCGGCATCGATCGCGACGAGTTCGTACGGCCGCACCTGACGGCCGAACTCGCCGTCGTAGGTGATGGTCCACGACCAGCGGCCTTCGGTGACCGGCGCGATCTCGAGCGTCATGGTGACGGGCCCGAACTTCGAGTCGCCGAGCATGGCGAGCGTGCCCGTCCATCGGCCGCACCAGTCGGCGGGGAACGCGGGGGCGGCGACGGCGGCGCCAGCGGCCTGCGCGCCCTCTTGCACCGAACGCTGTGCGGCGCAGCCCGCGAGCACCCACGCAGCAAGACAGCACACCGTGGCGGACCGTGAGACTCCGATGAGCAACTTGACTCTCCTTCGATTCTCTGCGGCGTGCGCGGCACTTCGCCCATCACACCTTGTTGTCGATGAAGATCTGATGGATGAGCTGCCAGACGAACGCGAGCAGACACACGAAGCACGCGACAAGTCCGCAGACGAAGGCGATGCGCGCGATCGGCTCGGTCGACTTGATCCGCTGCCAGAAGTAGTGGACATGCGCCGTGCATGCGCCGAGCAGCAACAGCGTTCCCCACAGCGTCGCCGTCAAGCCAACGAGCTGGATGTAGCTCGAACTCCGATCACGCCGGGAGTACCCGAAGGTCGCAGAACCGTCGACGAGCACCCAGATCGCGTAGGCCGCGACAAGCAGCGGCAGCAGCAGCCCAAATGGAATCGAGCCGTTTCGCAGGCTGACGAGGAAACTCGGCGTCCCGCGGTGCGCTTCGACGACCCCGAGCCCGGTGCGCGGGTCGAGGTGCTGCCCGCACGCCTCGCAGCGTCCCGCGATCTCCGCGCGGTAGATGTCTCCGCAGTTGCTGCAGCGCCAGACCCAGTGCACGCCGTCCAGTGCTGGGTCGATCTCGCGCGGCTTGTCAGGAGTTGGGTCGCGATCGTCGGTCATGGGCATTCGACTTGCGCAAGAGATTCCGTGAGCGTCGATCAGACGAGCGCGGCACCGTACTGCGCGCGGTACGCGGCGATGCGCGCGCGATCCGCATCGGTCAGGCGCGCGCCGAGATGCTCGATCACCTCGTCGATCGTGACGATCGCCGCGGTCGGCATGGCGAACTCGGCGCCGACTTCGGCGAGCGCCGTGCGCGTCGAGGCGTCGCTCGCACGCTCCTGGCGGTCGACCGAGACGACAAGTCCAGCGAGCTTGATGTCGGCGGACGCGCGCAGGATCGGCACCGTTTCGCGGATCGAGGTGCCGGCGGTCGTCACATCCTCGACGATGAGCACGCGGTCGCCGTTCTGCAGCTTGCGCCCGACGAGAAGCCCGCCCTCGCCGTGGTCCTTCGCTTCCTTGCGGTTGAAGCAGAACTCGACCTCGCGGCCGCGCTCGGCGAAGGCCATCGCGACGGCGACGACCAGCGGAATGCCCTTGTACGCGGGGCCGAAGAGGCAGTCGAAGCCCTCGGGGAACGACCGCTCGATCGCGTCGGCGTACGCGCGGCCGAGCTTCGCAAGCTGCACCCCCGACCGGTACTTGCCCGTGTTCACGAAGTACGGCGTCTTGCGGCCGCTCTTGGTGGTGAAGTCGCCGAAGGTCAGGACCCCGACCTCGAGCATGAAGTCGACGAAACGCCGCTGGTAGTCGTGCATGGCGCGCGGGATGGTACACGAATGAACCTCCCGGGCGGCAATGCGTGGAATCGCCCCGCGTTCTGCCGATATGAGCGCCATGCCAAGACTCCGCGCCGCACTGTTGGCCTCTTTCGCCGCACTCCTCTGCCTCGCATCCGCCACCGCGCAGACGCCCGACACCCAACCGACGCCCGAGCCCCGCGAGTCGCGCACGGCGGCTTCGCCCGAGATCGAGTGGGTCACCCGACCGATCAAGGGAACGCGCGTCTCCCACAAGACCTTCGTGTCCGCGGCTGCCAAGACAAAGGTCAGCTACCACCTCTATACCCCCGCCGCGTACGAGCGCGAGCCCGGGCGCCGCTTTCCCGCCGTCTATTGGCTGCACGGCTCCGGTGGCGGGCTGTCGGGCATTCCATCGGTCGCCAAGCACTTCGATGACGCCATCGAGGCCGGCAAGGTGCCGCCCTGCCTCGTTGTCTTCGTGAACGGCCTCGAGATGGGCATGTATGTCGACTGGTCGAACGGCGCGGCGCCGGTCGAGACCGTGATCGTCAAGGATCTCGTGTCCCACATCGACACGACCTATCGCACGACCGCGACGCGCGAAGGCCGCCTGCTCGACGGCTACAGCATGGGCGGCTACGGCGCGGCGCGGTTCGGCTTCAAGTATCCAGAGATGTTCCGCGCAGTCTCGATCATGGGCGCCGGACCGATGCAGGAAACGCTCACCCGCACGCCACGCGCCAGCAAGGTGCAGGCGGCGGATCTGCTCGCGCGCGTCTACGGTGGGTCGCAGTCGAAGTTTCTCGAGGCAAGCCCGCGCACGCTTGCAAAGGCGAACGCCGACACGATCGCCAAGGGCTCGCTTGTCCGCGTGGTGATCGGCGACAAGGACGAGACCTACGCGAACAATGTCGCGTTTCACGAGTTTCTCGAATCGCTCAAGATCCCGCACGAATGGACCGTCCTCAAGGGCGTCGAGCACGACCCGCAGGGCGTGCTGAGGGCGCTCGGCGACGACAACTGGGCGTTCTATCGCAAGGCGTTCGGCGACACGCCGAAGTCGGAGAACGCGTCGAAGCCAGCCGCCGCTCCCGCCAAGACCGCGCCCGCGAAGATCGCCGATGGCTCGATCAAGCTCAGCGTGAAAGGCGTCGAACGCAACGCCATCTTCGTGAACGCGCCGACAGATGGCTCCAAGCGCCCGACCGTGATCGCGCTGCATGGCGGCATGGGAACGGCCGAGCGCATGCGCTCGGGCTCCGGGTTTGATGCGGTGGCGCGTGCCAACGGCTTCATGGTCGTCTACGCCGAGGGAACCGATTTCGGCGCTGGCCGGCATGCATGGAACACGGGTCATCTCCTCCGCCGGCAAGTTCGCGACGCGGATGACATCGCCTACTTCGACACGCTGATCGACACGCTTCTCCGCGACCATGGCGCCGACCCCACGCGCATCTACATGACCGGCGCCTCGAACGGCGGGATGATGACCTATGTCTATGCGGTTGAGCGCGCGGAGCGGCTTGCCGCGATCGCGCCCGTCGTCGCGAGCATGTTCACCTTCGACAAGACGCCATCGGTCCCGCTGCCTGCACTCATCATCAACGGCGCCAAGGACGACGAGGTCCCGATCGAGGGCGGCATGAGCAAGAACCCGCTCGTCAGCGGCGCGCAGTCGACGCCCTACAAGCCGCTGACGGAAGTCGTTGCGTTCTGGGTTCGCGCGAACAAGTCGAAGCCCGTAGCCACGAACCGTGTCTCGGGAACGGTCACGACGAGCACCTACGCAGCGGGCGACGGCGGCGCGGTGACCGAGTTCATCGTCGACAGCGCGGGCGGCCACGGTTGGCCAGGCACCCGCGCGCGCCGCGGCGAGAATGCGCCGATTGCGTCGTTCAAGGGCGCAGAGCGCGTGTGGGAGTTCTTCAAGGACAAGACGAGGCGCGGCACGGACTCGGCAGCGAAGCCGTAAGACACGGCGAGGCCGCCCCCGCGCGGCTCGCGCACGCGATACGCTGTTTCGCATGGCGCATCCTTGCCGAACGCGTCCTTCCCGAATCTGGATCCTCGCGACGGCCCGCACCTCGCTCGTCGTCGCCATCACGCTGCTTTCAGGCTGCGACAGCATCTTCCGCGCATACGCCATCCATACGCGGAAGCCGCTGAGAGATGCGTCGCTCGAGTCGTGGCGCGGCACCGACATCGATGGACAGTCGGCGAAGTCATTCGCGATCGAACGGGCAGGCATCATCCTGGTGGGAGTCGACCGCGTCGACATGGCGTTGACGGATCGAGGCACTGCCACATCGACGGGCTCCTTCCGCAACGGTAAGCCGCACGCGATCGAAGGCCAGAGCTCCGCCGCAGCGTTGACGGACGACGGCTACTTCGTGACCGCGGCGCACTGCCTTCCGGATGCGCCCGACGATCCGTTCGTCGTGGTCGTGCTGGACGAGATGGGCCTGCCGGTATCGCGCGCCTGCCGCGTCGTCTACTCCGGCTGGGATCGCGAGGAGGGATGGCACGAGGCTGAATTCGCCGATTTCGCGATTATCCATGCCGAGGGAGTCCGGACGAGGTTCTTCGAATGGGCGTCCGCCGATCAACTGAAGCCCGACGCCGCGGTCTTGGTGCTCGGCAACGGATACGGCGACGAGCGTGCGGCGGGCGGTTTTTTCGACGCGCTTCTCCCGCCGAAGCGAGCAGCCCAACCGGCCCACCTCGGGCTGTTCGTCTTCCGCGCGCCGATCATTCCCGGCGATTCGGGCGGCGCGACCATCCTCTCCGACGGCTCACTGATCGGGGTCGCAAGCGAGGTCAACTGGGACTTCTGCTCAGGCAGGTGGACTTGCTTCGGCGTTCGCGCCGATCCCGCCTGGGTCGCGGAAGTGATCTCGCGCGACCGCGCCGAGCGCGCCGCCACGGCGAAGCCCTCGACGCCTTGACGAGCGACGCCCAAACGAGCGCGCCCCGGCGACGAACCGGGGCGCGCGAACTTGGCTTGAGCAGCGATCGACTTACGCGAGGTCGAACCGGTCGAGGTTCATCACCTTCGTCCACGCCGACACGAAGTCGCACACGAACTTGCCGTGCGCGTCGGCCGAGCCGTAGACCTCGCTGAGCGCGCGGAGCTGCGAGTTCGAGCCGAACGCGAGGTCGACTCGGCTCGCCGTCCACTTCGCCTGGCCCGACTTCCGGCAGCGGCCGTTGAAGAGCTCTTCGTCCGCCGACGCAGGCGTCCACTCGGTGCCGATGTCGAGGATGTTCACGAAGAAGTCGTTCGTGAGCGCGCCGGGCGTCTTGGTGAGGACGCCGAGCTGCGAGCCGTCGAAGTTCGCGCCGAGCGCGCGCATGCCGCCGACGAGCACCGTCATCTCGGGCGCCGTGAGCGTGAGGAAGTCGGCCTTGTCGACGAGCAGGTGCTCGGCGCGGCGCGGCAGGCTGTGCGCGAGGTAGTTGCGGAAGCCGTCGGCCGCGGGCTGGAGGTACTTGAAGCTCTCGACATCGGTCTGCTCGGCGGTCGCGTCGGTGCGACCCGGCGTGAACGGCACGGAGACCGTGACGCCCGCGTCCTTCGCGGCCTTCTCGACGCCCGCGCAACCGGCGAGCACGATGAGGTCCGCGAGCGAGATCTGCTTCTTGCCGCCTGCGGCGTTGAACTCGGCGCGGATCTTCTCGAGCGCTGCAAGCACGATCGCGAGGCCGGCGGGGTTGTTGACCGCCCAGTCCTTCTGCGGGGCGAGGCGGATGCGCGCGCCGTTCGCGCCGCCGCGCTTGTCGGTGCCGCGGAAGGTCGACGCAGACGCCCACGCGGTGACGACGAGCTGCGAGACGCCGAGGCCCGACGCGAGCACCTTCGCCTTGAGCGCGGCGACATCGGCCGCGTTCACAAGCTCATGCGAGACCGCAGGGAGCGGGTCCTGCCAGATCAGCTCTTCCTTCGGCACGAGCGCGCCGTGGTAGCGCGAGCGCGGACCCATGTCGCGGTGCGTGAGCTTGAACCACGCGCGCGCGAACGCGTCGGCGAACGCCTTCGGATCCTTGTGGAACTTGCGCGAGACCTTTTCGTACGCGGGGTCCATGCGGAGCGCGAGGTCGGTGGTCAGCATGATGACGGTCTCGCGCTTCGACGCATCGTGCGCGGCCGGCGCGGTCACGCTCGAACCCTTCGGCACCCACTGGTGGGCGCCTGCGGGGCTCTTCGTCAGCTCCCACTCGTTGCCGAAGAGCGTGTCGAAGTAGCCGTTGTCCCACTGGGTGGGGTTCGGCGTCCACGCGCCCTCGAGGCCGCTCGTGATGGTGTCGGCGCCGTGTCCCTTGCCGTAGGAGTTCTTCCAGCCGAGGCCCATCTGGTGAAGCGGCGCGCCTTCGGGCTCCGCGCCCACATACTTCGATGGATCCGCAGCGCCGTGGGTCTTGCCGAAGGTGTGGCCGCCCGCGATCAGCGCGACGGTCTCCTCATCGTTCATCGCCATGCGCTTGAAGGTCTCGCGGATGTCGTGCGCCGAGGCCAGCGGATCGGGCTTGCCGTCCGGACCCTCGGGGTTCACATAGATGAGGCCCATCTCGACCGCAGCGAGCGGGTTCTCGAGGAAGCGCTCGCCCGTGTAGCGCTGCGAGCCGCGCCAGTTCTTCTCGGCGCCCCAGTAGGTCTCGTCCGGCTCCCAGGTATCGGCGCGGCCGCCGCCGAAGCCGAAGGTCGTGAAGCCCATCGACTCGAGGGCGACATTGCCTGTGAGGATGAAGAGGTCGCCCCACGAGAGCTTCTTGCCGTACTTCTGCTTGATCGGCCAGAGGAGCCGGCGCGCCTTGTCGAGATTCGCGTTGTCAGGCCAGCTGTTGAGCGGCGCGAAGCGCTGGAGGCCCGCGCCGCCGCCGCCGCGGCCGTCGGCCACGCGGTAGGTGCCGGCGCTGTGCCACGCCATGCGGATGAAGAACGGGCCGTAGTGGCCGTAGTCGGCGGGCCACCAGTCCTGCGACGAGGTCATGAGCGCGCGGAGATCGGCGCAGACCGCGTGGAGGTCAAGCGACTTGAACTCCTTCGCGTAGTTGAAGTCGCCGCCCATCGGGTCGGACTTCGCCGAGTTGCGCGCGAGCACCGTGAGGTCGAGCTGGTTCGGCCACCAGTCCTTGTTGTAGGTGCCTTCGGAGATGTTCTTGACGAATGAGCCCGCGAACGGGCACTTGCTGGCGCTGGACATGTCGGTCTCCTATGACCCCGCGCTCGGGGGGTGCGAAGCGTAGCAAGGTGCGCGGGCCGCGAGGGCGTCCAACTTCCGCGAAGTTGTGCGGCCGCGCGTCAATCCGCCTTCGCCGCGATCGCCGCGGCGAGCGCATCCGCGCCGCCGACCACCGGCAGCTCGAGCGAGGTGCCACCGAGGTCGACGGTGAGCTTCGTGCCCGCCTTCGGCCAGAGGGTGAAGTCGCGGTCGCTGCTGAAGATCATGAGCGCGAGCCGCTCGCCCGCCGCGATCACCTGGTCGTCGGGCTCGAGCTCGAACGACAGGTCGTAGAAGCGCCCGGGCTCGAGCGGCTCCTGCTTCTCGAGCGACGCGTGGTTGCGCGGGTCGGCCCAGCCTCGGGTGATGATGTCGACCTTCGGGGAGCGCTTCTTGCCCGCGTTTTTGCCCCCGTTCTCATCACCGTCGCCGCTCTCGTCGCCAGCCCCTTGCTGAGCGATCGCCACGAGCCAGACCGACAGGTTCGCAGCCGGCTTGTCGCAGGCCACGCGGATGTTCAGCTTCGCAGTGCCCGAGAGATGCAGCGGAGCCGCGAGCGGCGGCAGCGCGTAGAGCAGCCGGTGCGGCGACTTTGCGGCCCTCGCGAGCGCGGTGCCGCTGTTGGCGACATCGTCGACGATCGTCTCGCGCGCTGACTCGCCGGAGACCTCGGGCTTCGACGCCCCAAGCTCGAGCGCGCCGATCTCGCCGCCACCTGCGCGCGGGCGCAGGATCACGGACTTCGCCTCGGGATTCGGCCAGTCCGCGTACGGCGTCGGCGCGTTCCGCGAGTCGCCCTCGCGCACCACGAGAGCGGCCGGGTCGCTCTCGACGCCGTTTTCCACCCCGTACAGCCAGCGGCTGAACCAACGGTTCATCGCCTCGAACGGCGGATCGCCGCCATGGCCGCCCTGATGGAGATAGATCCGCGCAGGCACGCCCCGCTTCTTCAGCTGGGTGTACACATGCGTGCTGTGCGACGGCATGACATTCCAGTCGTTCAGCCCGTGCGCGAGCATCGTCGGGGTCTCGATGCCGTCAAGCTGCAGCCAGTAGTCGCGCGCCTTCCAGAAGTCGTTCCAATCGCCGGTGCGGCGGTCGATGCCCGCGAGGAGCTCGCCCTTGAGGATGCGCTCGTCGGCCGCCGCGCGCTTCGCAGGGTCGCCGCTGTGGATGAACTGGTAGAGCACATCCATGTCCTCGCCCATGTAGCCGCCCGGGTGACGCACGAGCCCGTTCGCGCGGTAGTAGCGGTAGTACGAGGTGTTCGGCGCCACGGGCACGATGGCCGCAAGCCCGTCGACGCCCGTCGATGCGGCCGCGATGCAGAGCGTTCCGTTGTACGAGGTGCCCGTCATGCCGACCTTGCCGGTCGACCAGAAGGCCATGACCTCGTCGCCGCCCTCGGGCTTGGTGAAGCCCTTCGCGCGTCCGTTCAGCCAGTCGATCACGGCCTTGGGCGCAAGGGCCTCGTTCGCGCCGCCGCAGGTAGGCGATCCTTGCGAAAGCCCCGTGCCGGGCGACGAAGAGTGCACCACCGCAAACCCGCGCGGCACCCACTCGGCGATGAGGCCGTCGCTGATCCGCAGCTTGTTCGGATTGAACGCGACGGCGGGCGGCGCCTCGTGCGGCTCGGGCGCCTCGTCGAGCTCGTGCCGCGGGTTCCAGACATACTTGGGCGACTCCGCCGCGACGGCCGCGAAGTACGGGCTCGTCTCGTAGATGACCGCGACCTTGAGCCCGTCCTTCGTCTGTCCGGGCCGCGTGACATTCACATGCATGCGGTCGCGCGCGCCGTCGCCGTCGGAATCGAACTCGGTCTCGACCCAGAGCACATCTCGGATCCAGAGCCTCGCGTCGGAGAACTCCTCGACCACCTGCGCCTGCCCGTCGACGAATCTCGGGGCGTCCGCGGCGCGGGCACCGGCCGTGGCGATCGAGGTCGCGACCGCGAGCACGGCCCCGATCGCGAGTCCGCGCGGCAGGCGGCTCGTGAATCCGGGCTTGATCTGGAAGAATCGCCGATTCGCGTGCATGAAGGCTCCTTGACGGCCCGCATCGTACGAGGCCGCGCCAGTATCCTGCACCGCCCGTCGTCCGCTTTCACCCGCTCAGGAGTCCTCGCCGTGTTCGACACCGTCTGGTCCAGCCTTCCCCCGGCGTTTCGCGATGAGTTGATCCTCCAGTGCGTCAAGCAGTTGCGGACCTCGCCGGACGAATGCGACGCGTTCGCGCGCGTGGTGGCCGACCTCATCAAGGCGCGCCCCCAGACCGTGAAGTCGCAGTGGCGGCTCTCCGACATCTTCGGCACGACCCGCGCGATCGCGCGCGATCCGCGCCGCGCGGCGCCGTTCTTCGGCATCACCTACATGACGGCGCGCAAGGCCGACCTTACGGCGCTCTACACGGCGCTCGGCGTCGCGCACACCGACCTCGCCGTCGCCGATTCGTCGGCGATCGAGCAGCCGCCCACGCAGGCGCAGTTCGCGTCGGTGCTCGCAAAGGGCCTCGACGGCGTCTCGCCGGAGAGCCTGCATTGCATGATTGCGATCATCGCCGACACGGGCATCGAAGCCTGGCAGGCGCCCGCCCGCGAGGCGCTGGCGCAGCACCTCGCCGCGAAGGCGTGACGCGGACCAAGGGCCGTGCGAGCAGCCGAGGGCGTAGAGAGCCGCAGATTCTCGGATCGAGTCGGTATCAGACGCGTGGCATGCGGCTCTGATGTGATCGCGCGCGCTTGCGCGCCGTCGAATCAGCCCTACTCTCGAAGAGCCTCCATGTCGCCACTCCTCCGCCGATCTGCCGTGTTCTTTACCGCGATGCTCTGCTCGGCCGCGCATGCCGTTCCGCCGACCTACCGCGTCGAGGTCATCGGCCCGAACATGTCGGGCTTCGACATGAACGCCGCCGGCACGGTGGTCGGCCGCCAGCTGAACGCGCAGCAGATCGGCAAGGCGTTCGTCGCGCGGCGCGGGGAAGCGCCCGCACTGCTGCCAACGCCAGCCGAGTGGCAGAGTTCCGACGCGTACGCGATCAGCCCGAACGGGATCATCGTCGGCGCCGTCAGCACCGGGACGATCGCCTCGATCGGCTCGCGCGCGGCCGCGTGGCATCCGACGAAGTCGGGCTACCAGTTCACGCTTCTCTCGCCGTACCCGGGCGACACGCACAGCACGGCGACCGCGGTCAACAGCCACGGCGACATCGTCGGCGGCTCGGGCGGCCTCGGACTTGGGTCGTACCCGCGCGCGGTGCGGTTCACGAGCGGTCCGGCCCAGCTCCTGCCGCAGATCTCGCTTCCGGCCGACATCAACGAGAGCCGCGTCGTCCTCGCGTGGAACCAACTGCTCGACCTCGACGACATGTCGATCACGACGATCCCGCTACCCCCGGGCAACTGGCAGGGATTCCAAGGCATCGATCTCACCGACAACGGCAACTTCTGCGGCTATGTCCTTGGTTTCTCGGGCTGCAGCACCTTCCCGCTGCGCTATCGCCCCGGGTTCGGCTGGGAGTTTGTCGGCGGCTGCGCCACGACCACGGCCGCGAACTCGATCAACAACCGCGGCGATGTGACCGCGTATGTCGCGAACACGGGCAGCTGGGTGGCGTTCGTCGGCGAGACGAATACCGACGCCGCCGCCCTCATCGCTCCGAGCGAGGGGATCTGGACCATCCTGGGCGTCGGCTCGATCACAGACAGCCGCGCGATGCTCGCGAGCGGTCGTCCGCTGAGCGACCCCGTGACGAAACTCCTGCGGCTCGTGCCGATCCTCTCCGAAGATCTCGACGGCGACGGAAGCGTCGGACCGGCCGATCTTGCCGTCCTCCTCTCCGCGTGGGGTTCGGCGGGCGGACAGGCCGACCTCGACGGCGACGGCATCGTCGGTGCAACCGATCTCGCCCGCCTGCTCGCGGCGTGGAACTGACGCGGGACGAATCCGCTTGGGTGCGACCGCCGAACGCGCCCCCATGCTCGACTCGCTTTCAGCGCCTCACTTCCGCCCATGGATGCGAACCTGGCTCATGGCCGCGGCGGTCTACAACCTGCTCTGGGGCGCGTGGGTGGTGCTTGCGCCCGACCACCTCTTCACGCTTGTCGGCATGGATCCGCTCACCGCGCCCGGCCGCGGCATCTGGCAGTGCCTCGGCATGGTGATCGGCGTCTACGGCATCGGCTACTGGTGCGCGAGCCGCGACCCCGTTCGCCACTGGCCGATCGTCTTCGTCGGCCTCCTCGGCAAGATCTTCGGGCCCATCGGCTTCATCTGGACCGCCACGCGCGGCGAGATCCCGTGGGCCTTCGGCGTCACGATCCCGACGAACGACCTCTTGTGGTGGATCCCGTTCGCGCTGATCCTGCGCGCGGCGTGGGCGAAGCCTCGCTGATCGCGCCGATACTTCCTGCGTTCAGGCGGCGTCACGCCGCTTCGGGGCTGGGTTCCACACGAGCGAACCCCGCCGTCTCGTGGCGCGAGGCGAATCGGTGCGATTCACCCCGCAGGCGGCAAGAACCGTGTTCGCGCGGCGTTCATCCGCATCAGCGACGGCGTGTCGCTCGACCGTACAGCGCCCCGCGACGAGCCGTCCATGAACCTAGATCGCCAACCCTCGCAGCGCCCTCTCGCACTCCGCAACGCAGCGCTTTCGCTCGCCGCGGCTGCCCTGTTCGCGTCGGCAAGCCTCGCCGATTGCCCAGCCGACATCTCGGGTGATGGCGTCGTCAACGGCAACGATCTCTCGTCGGTGCTCTCGGGCTGGGGCACCGCTTCAGGCGACATCACCGGCGACGGCACGACCGACGGCAACGACATGGCGATCGTCCTCAACTCGTGGGGCGCGTGTCCAACGGGTCCGATCGAATGGACGCTCATCACGACCACCAACGGCACGACGACCTCCGCGATCGACGCCAGCGGCGCAACGGTGAAGACCTGGACAGGCGCAGCGGGAGGCGCGAGCGTTGCATACCTGCGCGCCGATGGATCGCTCGTGCGGCCGACGATCCACACCGCCGGCGCGTTCAACGGCCCCGCTCGCGGCGGCCGCATCCAGATCTTCAACAACGCGGGCACGCTCACCAACGACCTCCTCGTGTCCACGGCGGCATTCCAGCAGCATCACGACATCCGTCCGATGCCCAACGGCAACATCCTTTGCATCGTCTGGGAGGTGCGCACGCTTGCCGAGGCGCAGGCTGCGGGGCGCCAGAACATCACGGGCGCGTTCTGGCCCGACTCGATCATCGAGATCCGCCCGACCGGCGCCACGACCTACGACATCGTCTGGCGCTGGAACATGTGGGATCACCTGATCCAGGATGTGAACCCGGCGCTCGCGAACTACGGCGTGGTCGCCGATCATCCCGAGCTCATCGACATCAATCTCGGCACTGCCGCGACCGGCAACTGGTCGCACTGCAACGCGATCGACTACGACCCCGTGCGCGACCAGATCGTCTTCACCTCGCGCACCTTCAACGAGGTCTTCGTGATCGATCACTCGACGACCACGGAGGAGGCAGCGGGACACACGGGCGGAAACTCGGGGCGCGGCGGCGACATCCTGTACCGCTGGGGAAATCCCGCGAACTATCGCCGCGGAACCACGACCAACCGTTTCCTCTATGTCGTGCACGGCGCGACCTGGATCGATGCAGGGCTGCCCGGCGCGGGCAACCTCATGGTCTTCAACAACGGCGACCGCGCGGGCACCGCGAACGACTACGCGACGGTGATGGAGATCGTTCCGCCGCGTGATGCGGCGGGGAACTACATCCTCGACCCCGGCAGCGCTTTCGGACCTGCTGCGCCCGCGTGGAGCCACGGTGCGCCAGGAGAGTTCTACGGCGGCCCGACGCAGTGCGGCGCGTTCCGAACCCTCGACAACACGACGATCATCACGCTGACCAACGCCGGCCGCATCTTCGAAGTCGACGCGGCGGGAAACACCATTTGGAATCGCAAGAACCCGGGGCTCACGATCGCCCGCGCGCCACGCTACCGCGCCGTGAACGGCGCGTGGGTCGGACCGTGACCGTGTCGCGGCCCACGCTGGTCAGGGCTCGATCCAAGTGCCCTGCCACGCTCCGTTGATGTCGAGCGCGAACCGCGCGCGCTGGTGGCCTTCGCTTGCGAGATACAACCAATCGATCGCGGTGGCGCGCGTCACGACCAGCGCGAAGTTCGCGCGGCCGGGCTGCGTTTCCTCCTCGGTCGGGCGACGGTCGCGCACGGCTTCGGGGAGGTTCGGCGACGGCGCGTCGCACACCTCGCCCGGCGCACGCGGCGCGAGATAGCAGCGGCGGCTCGTGACGGCGCTGCGCGACCACGCGTCGTCGGCACGCGGACCGTCGGGCATCACCTCCGCGACCGCCGCGATGCGCAGCTGCAGCTTGCGCCCCTCGTCGTAGAAGTGCCAAGCCACGCGCGGATTCGCGCGGATCTCTGCGATCTTGCCGCTGCGGAAATCGGTGTGGCAGCAGATCTCGCCAGCTTCGGAGATCACGCGGCGCAACACGACCGCTCGCGCCTGCGGTGTGCCGTCGAGTCCGAGCGTGGCGATCACCGGAACATGAAAGCCGTGGCGCCGATCGACGACGCCACGGCCTAGTTCGTTCCAAAGCGAGCGGAGGATGTTCGCAAGCGGATCGGTCACGCGGTCATAGCACCAGAGGGAGCCGCCCCTCACCTACCTAGCACCAGAGGGCGCCACCCCTCACCTACCTAGCACCAGAGGGAGCCGCCCCTCACCTACCTAGCACCAGAGGGAGCCGCCCCTCACCTACCTAGCACCAGAGGGAGCCGCCGCAGCGGCGACCGCTCAAACTCAGTAGATGCTGTCCGGAAAGTAGTACCGCTTCGCGTTCTCCGGCGTGATCAGATCGACATCGATCATCAGGTGCTGCGGCATGTACTTCAGCTTCTCTTCCTTCTTGCCGCCGACCAGCACCGTCGCGGCCATCTCCATGCCCGTCGCGATCATCGACGGCGGATAGGTGATGTTGCCCGGGTACATCGGGTCCTTGTTCATCACCCGCTTCACGATGTCCTTCATGCCCGCGCCGCCGAGGATCCACACGCCTTCGATCCCCTTCTCGGCAAGCGCCTGCTCGGCGCCGAGCGCCATGTCGTCGTCCGACGCCCAGATGGCGGTGACCTTCGGGTTCTTGGTGAGGAGCGTCTCGGTGACCTCGAGCGCCTTCTGGCGGTTCCAGTTCGCGGCGGCCTGACCGACGATCTTGATGCCAGGCTCGGCCTTGAACACTTCCATCGCCGCGTTCACGCGATCGGTGTTCACCGTGCAGGGAATTCCCTCGAGCACGATGAGGTCGCCCTTCGCCTTGCCCTTGCCGCCGAGCTTCTCGACCATGAACTCCGCGCTCTTGCGGCCGAAGGCCTTGTTGTCGCCCTCGATGAAGATGTCGGCGACGGGCTTGAGGAAGCCGCGGTCGACATTCACGATGAGGATGCCGCGGTTGTGCGCTTCCTCCGCGATCGGAGTGATCGGCGCGCTCTCGGTCGCGAGGATCACGAGGCCATCGAC
Source organism: Planctomycetota bacterium (assembly GCA_041161465.1). Classification (GTDB taxonomy): domain Bacteria; phylum Planctomycetota; class Phycisphaerae; order Phycisphaerales; family SM1A02; genus QWPT01. The sequence goes on from JBEAUK010000038.1 coordinate 24,944, forward strand.
CTTCTTCGCCATCAGCGCCTCGATGTCGGAGATCTGCTTCTCGGGAGTCTCGGCGGTCGCGATGGTCCACTCGACATTCGGGTGGAGCTTCGCGCACTCCTTCGCCCACCAGACGACGCCGGCGGTCCAGCCGTGGTCGGCTGCGGGAATCGAGACGCCGATCTTGATCGGCGCCTTCGCGGGAACGGGAGCGGGCGCAGGCGTCGCCGCTGGCGCGCTCGGGGCGTTTGCGGCGAGGCCGAGCGTTGCGGCGACCGCGAGAAGACCGATGGAAGCAAGGGTAGTGACCTTCATGCGGCGGAAGATACCGCGCATGTGCCCCCGCCGCTACGCGCGCGACCCCCGCTGGACAAGCACCGCGAGCACGATCACGGCGCCCTTCACGGCGCCCTGCCAGTACGGGCTGACGCCTGAGATCGTGAGCATGTTCGTGATCATGCCGAGGATCAGGACCCCGAGCACCGTGCCCCAGACCCGGCCGAATCCGCCCCGCAGGCTGGTTCCGCCGATGACGACGGCCGCGATCGCATCGAGCTCGGCCGCGACGCCGAGGCCAGAGGTCGACACGGAGTTCATGCGCGAGGCCTGCAGGAAGCCCGCGAGGCCTGCAAGCAGCCCCATGACGGCGTAGACGCGGAAGCGCACCCATTCCACCGAGATGCCCGCGTAGCGCGCGGCGGTCTCGTTGGCGCCGACCGCGATGAGGTGGCGTCCGAAGCGGCTGCGCGACAGGAACCACTGCGCGACGATCGCGACGAAGAAGAAGACGATGATCGAGTACGGCAGCGTGAGCGGCTTGCCTCCGGAGTTCAAGAGCCCACGGAAGGTCGACTCCGCGCCCTCGACGCCCGGGACTTCCCACGCGAGCGGGATGCCTTCGCGACCAAACCTGCGGAAGATCGTGTCGCTCTGCGAACGGATCTCGCCTGCCTCCGCGATCGCAAGCGCCATCGAGCGGTACGCCGCGAGGCCGCCGAGCGTGGCGATGAAGGGCGCGATCCGTCCGACGACGACAAGCGCGCCGTTGAGCGAGCCCGCCGCAAGGCCGACAAGGAGCGTCGTGCCCACGCCGATCCACACGGCGCTTGCCTCGCTCCACTCCTTGCCGATCAGCCAGTTGACGGCCGTGAGCCCCACCGCTGCGCTCAAGACCACCATGCTGCCGACCGAGAGATCGATGCCCGCCGAGATGATGACGAGCGTCATGCCGACGGCGAGAATTCCGACGGGCGCGTTCGAGTTGAGGAGCGCGCGGATGTTCTCCGCGTTGAGGAAGTCGAAGCCCTGGTTCCAGCAGCTGGCCGCGAAGAGCAGCACGAACGCGACGACCACGCCCCAGCGCTCGAGGAAGCGCTGGATCGAGAATGCGTCACCTGGCTTGCGCGTCGTCATGCCGTTCGCTCCTTCATCTCACTCAATCCCGAAGCCATGCGCACGATGCGCTCCTCGCAGTTCGCCGCCGCGAGACCCTCGCGATCGACCTCGCCCACGAGCCGCCCCTCGCGCATCACGAGCACGCGGTGCGAGAGACCGATCAGCTCGGGAAGCTCCGAGCTGATGACGACGCACGCGAGGCCCTTGACGGCGAGGTCGGCGATGATGCGGTAGATCTCTGCCTTCGCGCCGACATCGACTCCGCGCGTCGGCTCATCGATGATGAGGACGCGCGGCTGCGTCTCGAGCCAGCGCGCGAGGGCGAACTTCTGCTGGTTGCCGCCCGAGAGCGACGAGATCGGCGCGGAGGGCCGCGCACAGCGGATGGCGAAGGCGTCGATCCACCGACGCGCCACGGCGCGCTCGCCCGACTCGTCGATGCGCGCGCCGCCGAGCCGCGCGTGTCGGTCAAGCGACGGCAGCGTCATGTTCGCGATCGACGAGAGCGTGACATGCAGCCCGCGCCCCTTGCGGTCCTCGCTCACATAGACGACGCCGGCGCGCATCGCGTCCTTGACACCGGAGAATGCGCGGACGCCACCGTCGAGCTCGACGGCGCCGGTCGACGCCCGCAGACCAACGATCGCCTCCGCCGTCTCGGTTCGGCCGGCGCCAACAAGGCCCGCGAGGCCCACGATCTCACCTCGGCGCACCTCGAGGTCGATTCCCGAGCTTCTGCCAAGCGCGCCAAACCCGCGGAGCCGCAGCGCCGCCACCCCGTCCCGCGCGGCGCCCTTCTCGGGATAGATCGATCCGAGCGCGCGACCCACCATCGCGCCTGCGAGCGAATGCTCGTCGACCGCAACGCCCGCCGAATCGCGAAGCAGGCCGTCGGCACGGACATACTCCTGCACCAGCGCGCCGTCACGCAGCACGCTCACGCGATCAGCGACCGCCACGACCTCCTCGAGATGATGCGAGATGAACACGACCGCGCGACCTTCGTCGCGGAGCGCACGCATCCGCGCGAGGAGCCGCGACGCCTCCTGCTCGCCAAGCACCGCGGTCGGCTCGTCGAAGATGACGACGCGCGCCTCGCTCGCGAGGCACTTCGCGATCTCGACGAACTGCGCCTCCGCGACCGAGAGCTGCCCCGCCTCGCGCGAGAGATCGAGATCGCTGCCAAGGAGCGCGAGCAGCTCGCCCGCACGCCTCCGCTGCGCAGCGCGATCGACCGCGAGGCCGAATGCACGGCGCGGCTCGCAGCCGAGCGTCACATTCTCGGCGACATCGAGCGTCGGCACGAGGTTGAGTTCCTGGTGCACCATCGCGATGCCGGCGCGCAACGCATCGGCCGGCTGACCAAAGTCGGTGCTGCGACCCGCGAGCAGCACTTCGCCGATCGTCGGACGCACCGAGCCCGACAGCACCTTCATCAGCGTGCTCTTGCCGGCGCCGTTCTCACCGACGACCGCGTGGATCTCGCCGGCGCGAAACGCGATCGTCACGCGATCGAGCGCACGCACGCCGGGGTACTCGACGGTGACCGCGCGAGCCTCGAGGAGCGCGCCGCTCCCCGAGATATCGCCACCGCCCAACCAGCTTGGGGTGGGACCGTCGTCTGCCGAAGTTGCGCGAGGAGCATCCTGCACGGGCTGAAAGACTACCGTCAGGTCCGATTTTGAACCGAGATCAGGCGCCATCGGCTCGGATTCCGTCCCCGACGCCAAGTCTGTGCTACCTTTGAGGCTCGATGACGGCGTTTCGGCGGTCCAACCCCCACCTGCGGCTCACGGCGGCGATCCTCGTCGCCATGCTTGCGGCGTTGGCGGGCGGACTCGCCTCGGAGTCGGCCGACGCCCGCGCGCGCCGGGCCGAACTCCACTCGGCGCTGCGGTTCGTGGTCGTCTCTGACGACGCGACCGTCGACACCCGGACGAGCAGCGTCATCGCGCTCGCACCAGCGGTCGACATCCACAGCGCCCGCACGGCGCTCCTCGCCTCCGACAACTCGTCGGTGCGCGCAGAGCGGTCCCTGCGGCGCCTGGCGGCGCACTCGCGTGCCGCGCTCCTGAAGACGACGGCGCTGCCTCCGCCCATGGCGTGAGCTGCAGGCCATTCGTCCGTCTTCCGACCTTTCACCAAGCCAACTGAACGCCGGCGGCGCTGCCGCCGCCATGCACGCTCCCATCGGAGCAGAGAGACAACATGAGTCAGCTTCTCAAGGGCATTCCGATCCTCGACTGGTTCGTCCGCGTCACCCTCGGCACCAAGAACCAGCGCGATGTCAAGCGCTATCTCAAGATCGTCGACCAGGTCAACGCGCTCGAGCCCGAGATGCGTCGCCTCACCGACGCCCAGCTTCGCGCCAAGACCGAGGAGTTCCGCACCCGCGTCGCGGGCGGCGAGAAGCCGTACTCGATGATCCCCGAGATCTTCGCAGCCGCGCGCGAGGCGATGGATCGCGGCGTCGGCATCCGCAGCATCTTCAACCCGGCGAAGAACGCCGACCTCAATCAGGACGGCACGGTCGACGAGAACGACCGCTTCGATCCGTCGCTGCTGCCCGAGTCGGTGCGGGCGCTGTACGACGAGACCGTCGCCGCGATGCGCGCCGCGCCCCCGCGGACGCCCGAGGGCGATCTGCGCGGCCACTCGCAGTTGGTCGAGGGCTGGCAGTACATCGACATCCCCGTCGAGATCTACGAAGCCGTGCGCGTGATCTATCCCGAGTCGCGGCCGCCCTTCCGCGCGCGCCCGTTCAATGTGCAGCTGATCGGCGGCATCGTGCTTGCGGAAGGCAAGATCGCCGAGATGAAGACCGGCGAAGGCAAGACGATCGTCGGCCCGCTCGCCTGCTACCTCGCCGCCTGCGAGAAGAAGCAGGTGCATGTGGTCACGGTGAACGACTACCTCGTGCAGCGCGACCGCGACTGGACCTTCCCCTTCTTCCGCGCGCTCGGGCTCACCGTCGGCGCCATCCACCCGCAGCACATGCAGGGGCATGACGAGAAGAAGTCCGCCTACGCATGCGATGTCGTCTACGGCACGACCAGCGAGTTCGGCTTCGACTACCTCCGCGACAACATGAAGACGCGCCCCGAGGACCAGCTCCAGAAGGAGCGCGGGTTCGCGATCGTCGACGAGGTCGACTCGATCCTCATCGACGAGGCGCGCACGCCGCTCATTATCTCGGGCCCGGCGCACGCCCACCAGCCGCGCTACGACCTCGCCGACCAGGTCGCGCGCCACCTCGTGTCGCGCCAGTCGGAGTGGAACAGCGCCGACGAGGAGTGCCGCAAGATCTCCGAGGCGATCGCCGGCTACGAGGGCGACATTCGCAACGCGCGCGACCGCGCGGGCGTTCCGGCGCTCAAGCAGGCCATGGAGGCTGCGCGCAAGGAGCTCGTGACCGCCGAGGCGCGTCGCGACCGCTTCCAGCAGTTCTACGAGGTCGAGCTCGACAAGAAGGTCGCCACGCTCACCCACCAGGGCGTCGAGGAAGCGCAGCGCTTCGCGAAGAAGATCGACCCCACCGTCGCGAGCTTCTATGTCGGCACCAACATCGACATGCCGCACCTCGTCGAGCAGGCGGTGCGCGCGCACACGGTGTACCAGCGCGACCGCGACTATGTCGTCGCGCCAGATGAGAACGGCGTCGAGGGCGTCGTCATCGTCGACCAGAACACGGGCCGAAAGATGGTCGGCCGCCAGTGGTCCGACGGACTGCACCAGGCCGTCGAGTCGAAGGAGAAGGTGAAGATCAAGGAAGAGACGCAGACGATGGCGACCATCACCATCCAGAACTACTTCAAGCTCTACAAGCGTCTCTCAGGCATGACGGGCACCGCCGACACCGAGGCGACCGAGTTCCACGAGATCTACAACCTCGATGTCGTGTCGATCCCCACGAACCTGCCGATCGCGCGCGTCGACCGCCAGGACCGCGTGTATCTCTCGCAGAAGGACAAGTGGAACGCGATCGTCGAGGAGGTCAAGCTCTTCCACGATGTCGGGCGCCCGGTGCTCGTCGGCACCACCAGCGTCGAGCGCAGCGAGCTCGTCTCGCGCATGCTCGCGACGAAGTACCAGATCCGTCACGAGGTGCTCAACGCGAAGCAGCACGACCGCGAGGCCGAGATCGTCTCGCGCGCGGGCGAGCTCGGCGCCGTGATGATCGCCACCAACATGGCCGGCCGCGGCACCGACATCAAGCTGCGCGGCTTCTCGCGCGAGAGCCTGCTCGAGCACTGGAAGCGCCGCAACATCTGCCCGAAGGAGGCGCGCGTCGAGATGCCCGACGACGAGATCGTCGGCCTCTGCTACCGCCACATCGCCGAGCGCGTGCTCGGCCGCGACGCCGCAGCCGGCAAGGATTCGCCCGAGCTGCGCCTGATGCTCCTGCGCCACTGGGGCGTCGAGCGCGCGAAGCTTCCCGAGAAGAAGGCGATGGCGATGAGCGCCGAGGACCTCTCCGACACGCTCGACGCGATCGGGTTCCCTCCGCTCCACCGCCTCGCCATGTGGAAGACGGTCGAGGAGATGGGCGGCCTCCACATCGTCGGCACCGAGCGCCATGAGAGCCGCCGCATCGACAACCAGCTGCGCGGCCGCGCCGGCCGTCAGGGCGACAACGGCTCGAGCCGGTTCTTCCTGTCGATGGAAGACGACCTCATGAAGCTCTTCGCCGGCAAGGCGATGCTCAAGGTCCTCTCCACGCTCGGCATGAAGGAGGGCGACGACCTCGAGGATCCGATCCTCTCGCGCTCGATCGAGAAGGCTCAACGCAAGGTCGAGGAGCGCAACTTCCAGATGCGCAAGAACATCCTCGAGTACGACGAGCCGATGGAGCACCAGCGCCGCGCGTTCTACGGGCTGCGCCAGCCGATCGTCGAGGGCAAGGGCGTGCGCGACCTCGTGCTGCGCTACTTCGACGAGTCGATCGACAAGGCGGCCGGGGATTTCCTCGGCACGCTGCATGTGCCCAACACGATCTCCGAGTGGGTGCGCGAGCACTGCGGCGTTCGCATCGAGCCGGAGCGCTTCCTGAAGCGCGACCGCGACGAGATCGAGAAGGTGATCCGCATCGACGCGGCCGAGGAGGCGCAGGAGCAGATCCGCGCGACCGCCGGCGAGTGCTTGCCCGTCGAGCTCGATCCCGAGGAGTGGGACGCCGAGGGCTTCGCGGCCTGGGCGCGCGCGACCTACGGGGCGGAGATCACCCCCGAGGAGATTCGCGGCGCCGATCGCAGCGAGGCGATCGAGCGCGTGGCGGAAGCCGCGCAGGCGAAGTTCGCTGAGATCGACCTCTCCCCGGTCGGCGAGTTCCTCGTGCCGAACTTCGGCGCGCGGCAGCTCGCGCAGTGGGCGAACCGCAAGTTCGGCACCAGCTTCGACGACTCGATCTTCGCGGGCGCGACCGAGCCCGCCGAGGCCGGCCGCAAGTTGCGCGAGAAGGCGCTCGAGGTCTATCGCCAGCGCGAGATCACCTACTCGATCGACTACGCGATCAGCATGACGAACGCGGAGATCGAGCGAGACCGCGACGGAGCGCTCGCGCGCTTCTGCTCGTTCGTCAACAGCCGCTACTCGCTCGACTGGACCCCTGAGACGCTCGTGGCGACCGATACGGGCGTCATCCGCGAGAAGCTGATCGAGGCGTCGAGCAAGCAGAGCCCCGAGGCGCTCAAGGCGCGTGCGGAGCAGTGCCTGTCTCGCGGCCGCGATGCGGATTCCATCGCGGGCTGGTTCGAGACCGACTGCATGCTGCGTCTCTCCGAAAGCGAGCGCGAGGAGGCCGCCAGGGATCCGGAGACCTTCGTCCGAACGAAGCTCCTTGATCTCCCGCGGCTCGAGCTCACGCAGTTCGAACGCTGGATCCTGCTGTCGACGCTCGACAATGCGTGGAAGGACAACCTCCACGGCATGGACCAGATCCGCGACGCGATCGGCCTGCGCGCGTTCAGCCAGAAGGATCCGCGCATCGAGTTCAAGCGCGAGAGCGCGCGTGTGTTCAACGAGATGCAGGAGACGATCCGTGACCGCGTGACCGATGTCGCGTTCCTCGGCCGTCTCATGCCGCAGGTGCCGCGCCCGGCACCCCGTCCGCAGCCGGCGCAGGTCGGCGGCGGTCAGGCCGATGCGCCCGAGCGGCTGCCTGACGAGGCGCTCCAGCCGACGCAGCGCATGCCGCAGCAGCCCGCAGCGGCCGAACGCGCGCTCGCATCGGACTCGCCCGTGGATCCCGCGTCGATCCCCGTCGTCGGTCGCAACGAGCCCTGCCCCTGCGGCAGCGGACTCAAGTACCGCCAGTGCCACGGAAAGAAGCCCGACGCGCAGGCGTGAGCCGCAGCATGGAGACCACCGCCACCGTCCTTCCCGACGGATACCGGGTCCGCCTCCTCCGCGAGGAGGACGGACCCGCGGTGGCCGCGATCTGTGCGCGCGTCTATCCGACCGAGCGGCCCTACACCCGCGAGGAACTCGAGGAGCACCGCAAGGTGTTCCCCGAGGGGCAGTTCGTCGTCGAGCATCTCGCGAGCGGATCCGTCGCGGGCGCCCACTTCACCCTGCGGATCTCGATGTCGCACTTCCACATCGACGATTCGTGGGACACGCTCACGGCGAACGGAAGCTTCGCCGACCACGAGCCGGACGGGCACACGATGTACGGCGCGGATCTCTTCGTCGATCCAAACCACCAGCATCATGGCCTCGGCCGGGCGCTCACGATCGCCGCGCGCGATCTCACGGTGCGGCTCGCCCTGTGGCGGATGGTCGGCGGCAGCCGCATGCCCGGCTACGGACGCGTCGCGTCAACGCTCGCGCCCGACGAGTACATCGCGCGCGTGAAGCGCGCGGAGATCTCGGATCCCGTCCTCACCGTGCACATCCACGACGGCTGGAACCCGATCACCGCGGTGCGCGGGTACCTCCCGCACGACGAGGAAAGCGCAGGCTGGGCCGCTGTGATCCAGTGGCTGAACGCAGCGTGCCCGCCACCACCGGGCTTCGAGCTGGAGCGCGTTCCGCGGAAGGGCTAGGAGCGACCTCTGCCTCCGCGGAGCCTCCATCCCGGCGTCGAGGGCGATGCTCGCGTCAGATGTCGACCCCGCACGCCCTCGGCATGCGAACACAACATGGGAAACCTCGTTCGAGAATGAACCACACGGCCGATCAGCCGTGTGGTTCGAGCTCCTGGCAGTTGTACCGCGCGATCGGCGAGGTGGTTCGATCGCAGGCGCAGCGCGTGTCGAGAGAGCATGAACTTCGCTCATGCTCCCTTCGGCGACTCCACTGCCCATCTCACGTGTTGCGATGTGAGCGCGGAGTGACCGGCCGGTGCTTCGAACTATCGCGGTTGCGCTCCGTTGGCTTCACCGGCGCACGGCTGCGATCCGCACGTTGCTCGTGGGCCAGAACGGGTTGAGACCCACACGAGCCAGGTGATACCCGGGCGCCGTGGCCCGAAGTTCCCAAGAATGCGAGTAAGGCGAACGAGGACCACGAATCGTCGCGTTGCCATTGGCGTCCGTCACCGCAGATCGGAGGGCGCCAAACTGCGGATAGCCGGGATAGGCGCTGACGAAGTGCCCAGTGACCGTCGCGCCCCGGATCGGCCGACCCGTCCTGCTGTCGACGACCTTCACCTGACACACATGCTCGAACGATGCAAAGCTGACGAGCGTGGCCCGCGCCGCGTCCGAGCGTGCGGTTGTCAGCTGCGACCCGCTCGCGGCGGAACCGAGGGACGCGAGCACCATGCTGCCGACCAGACCCAAGATGGTCGTGCAGCGAAACCGTGACATCTTCATGGCGAACATGGCATACTCCTTTCGTTTCGGTCGTTTCCGGGTCCCATCCGATTCCGAACGCCGGGTCGGAGGAAGACCACGGGACGCAAGCGCGCGAGCGCGGCACGGCGTAACGAAAATCTCTCAAGCTTCTCGCGGTTTCGGCAGCCCCTTCGCGTGAACCCGTTTCAACGCCGCACCTCTCGTCGAGCGCCGCCTCGCGGTGACGAAGTGCGGGCGCCCCACTTGCGGGTATCGTGCATGGTCACCAAGGAACCGCGAACCATGCCTCGAGACGAAGGTGCGAGCGGCGACATCGCGGTTCCTCGAAGAACGGTGCTCAAGACCGCGGCGGTGGGCGGACTGGGCCTCATCGCCGGCGACACCCTGCTTCGAGCGAGCGCCTTCGGGAACAGTTCGGTCGAAGCAACAGCAATCGGGAGCCAATCCATGCAGGTCGAGACCGTCGAAGCGAATGCCGCGTGGTTCTCCGAGCGCATCTGGGCGATCAGCGGCAACAAGGTGCTGGTGCCCGAGGGCGTGCCGATCCCGAGGAACACCCTCGCGCGGCGGATCTACCGGCCGAGGTCGGCGCAGGAGATCGCGAGCGTGATCAAGGGGCTTCCCGGGTCGACGCCGGTCGCGTGCGTCTGCGGAGGCCACGAGTCGTCGAACGCGCCGGGGTACGCGAGCAGCGACGCAGTCGTCCTCGACCTGATCCGCATGAAGTCGATCGAGTTCTCGAGCGACGACGAGGGCATGCTGGTGACGGTCGGTGCAGGGGTCGTGTTTCGTGAACTCGTCGAGGCCGTCAAGGTTCGCCATGGCGCGCTTCCGGTCGGAACGGGACCCGACGTCGGCGTGGTCGGCTACGCGGCCAACGGCGGCCTGAGCGGCTACTTCTCGCGGCGGCTCGGGCTGCTTGGCCAGCGCGCGACGCGCATGACGGTCGTGACCGCCGATGGCGAGATTCGGACGCTCACGCCCAAGGACGCGCTCTTCACCGCGATGCTCGGCGCGGGTAGCGCGCTTGGCGTGATGGCCGACATCACCTTCCGCGTCGCGCCCGAGACCGTCGTGCGCGGCGGCGAGCAGCGCGTGATGATCTTCGAGACGCGCGCGCAGGCGATCGCGTACTCCCACCGCGCGCTTCGGCTGATGAAGGAGCGCGTGCTCCCCGATGAGTCCGTGTCGATGGAACTCGTGGTGTCGGGAACGAAGGCGCTGGTCGCGACCTTCATCTGCTACGACAGTTTCAAGGGCGATTTCGCGGCGTTCGTGAAGCCGTGGGAAGATCTTGCCGCCGAGATGAAGCTGCCCGTCGTCGCGCAGGGACACTGGTCGTCCTGGTTCGAGACTGCGGCTGCGCTCTGGCCCGTGATCGCGGCGCAAAAGGGCGATCCGCTGGCGTCGCTCTACCACGCGATGGGCACGAAGGACTTGCCCGACGAAGCGATCCTCGACTTCGTCTGCGACACGGTGGTCGCCGAGGCGCCGCTCGACGAGGCGCAGATGTCGATCGTCGAGATCCGCGCGCTCGGTGGCGCCACAACGACGGGGCCAAGGCTGCCGACGGGCAACTGCCGTCATGCGTTCTTCCTCGATCTCATCACGATCTACGACGCGAAGGGAAAGTCGACGGAGGAGCGCCAGGCGATCGCGGATCTCACGACGCGCGTGGTCGACAAGGCGCGCGCGATGGCCGGGCTCTCGGTCGACCTCAGCGGCACCCACTCGCAGCCCGACGACGCGGGCCGCAGCGCGGTGGCGGCGGTGATCTTCGGCGACGAGGCGATGGCGGCGATGGTCAAGGCGACCAAGAAGCAGGTCGATCCGGGCAATCGATTCCGCTTCCACCCGTTCGCGAAGTTCGTGTGAAAGTCAACGGGCGCCCGCCCTGGTACGAGGCGGCCTACGACGCTGGCAAACGCCGCGGCTCCCGTCGCGACCGAGCCCCTCCGTCGTGGCAGGATTCTGCTCGTGATACCGGTCGGCCGTGATGCGGTCTGAGCCCGCCACTGCACGGTCTTCCATTACGCTTCCCACGGAGGGCGCCCCATATGCCGACGACCGTGCTTTCTCTCGATTCGCCCGCTCTCGCAAGCGTGTTCATAGACCTCCGCAGCATGCAGCTCTGGGAGATCCTCCGCCGCTCGGGGAAATGCTGGACGCCTTCGCAGGTCGCAGAGGCAGCCGCCCGACAGCTTACGGAGGTGCAGCAATCGCTCGATCGCCTGGTCGAAGGTGGACTCGTCACTCGAGCCAAGGCGCGCGGTCGAAGCCGACATGTCACCTACAGCTCGGTTTCCGAGCAGGTGGTCGTCCGCTGGGACAGGACGAAGCCCGAGCAGTTCGACGCGCTCCAATCCCTGCGGCTTCAAATCAGGAAATGCGTCTTCGACACGATCGAGCGCAACATCAACGTCGGCCTCACCGGCACCTTGAAGCGTCCATGGCTCGAGCAGCAGTATGGGCTGGCGCTGACGCGCGAGGAGGCGAGGGCCGTCCATGCCGCGCTGCGCGCAGCCTTCACGGCGATCGATCAGATCGCAGTCCAGTCCGAGGAGCGACGAATCGAGGCTGCGACGACGGGCGCGGCGAAGAAGCGCCTGGCGCGAGACAGTGCCGCTGGAGGCGTGCCTGACTCTCAGGACGCCGAGGGCGAATTGACCTACCAGATCGCGATCGACATGCGCCCGCTTGCAGAGCCGCCGCAGATCATCCCTGCGATTGGAGTGTGGGAAGCAGGCGGCCTTGCCCACGAACTCGAGTACCGGCGCAAGTCTCCGCTCGGGAAACTGTCGAAGCGGGAACTGGAGGTCGCCAAGCGGCTCGCCGCGGGCGAGTCTCGCCCGAAGGTGGCCGCGTCGCTCGGGCTGACCGCGAACACGGTTTCGTCGATCACGAAGCGCATATACGCGAAGCTCGGTGTCCACAGCAGGGCCGAGTTCACCGCGCGCATGAAGGGCGGATGAGGCTCCCCGGCCGGCCGTATGCGTCGTCGACGGCGCCGCGCAGTCGGTTCAGACCCGGCATCGGCCACACCGAGCGGTCGACCCCTGAGCGGCCGTTTGCATTGCCGTACCTGCGCCGAGGGATCGCTCGGAACCCGGAGAAAGTGCCGTCTTGAAGGCCAGGACCCGCGAGCGAGGTCACTTGACCACGCGGCGGAAGTCGCTACCATTCCTCCCCTCACGCCTCGTTAGCTCAGTTGGCAGAGCAGCTGACTCTTAATCAGCGGGTCGTAGGTTCAACCCCTACACGAGGCACTTCGCCAGAGACATCCAAGCGCGGGCATGTTGCCGCGGGGATCGGCAACGATCCCTCCCGAAGTCGAGCGTGCGTCGCGCGCAAACACGGGAAGCCTCAATCCAACCCGAAGCATCTCGCGCCAAGTTGCACGCCGTCGAGCGTGTGGCTTCGAGACGCGCTGTTTCGAGGATGTACCTCTTTCGACGTCTCCACTCGACTTCGCGCCTCTTCGAAGCGGCTCCTTTCGGCGAGTCTCGCCCGCGCGAGTCGCCGCTTTATGACCTCGGCTGCACAGGCCGCACACGCGCGACAGCCTGATCGGTGCGGCGACCGGGCCGCGAGAAGCCGGAGTTCTGAAAGCGCGGGAATCGCGGATAAATACGCCGTATTCAAACGCATCTTCCTGCCACAACTTGATCTGCGAATCTTGCCTGAGCATGTCGTCGATCCGTTGAAGCCTCCCAATGTCCCCTAAAGGATGGACTCAATCCAAGAGTTCGACGATCCGCGAGGTACCCCCGATCGGGTCGTGCGGACAGGGCACCCGCTCGTGTCCTCCGATTCGCGCAAGGTAGGCTGAAGC
>JBEAUK010000078.1:0-21027 GCA_041161465.1 Planctomycetota bacterium
CGGGCGACAGACCCCAGGCAAGTCATGGTGTTTCGAACGGACGATGGTTCGTTCGAGGTGCACGCGGAAGAGGTCCACTGGCGGTTCGGCGCGAAGCAATCGTCGGAGTGGCCGAGGCCGATTCCGCACTAGATCGCGCTTCGAGCTTCGCGTAGGTCTCTGGCCGCTTCATTGCCGCGTCTCCGGCTTCTGGCTCACCTCCCCGAACGGGACGAGGTACTCCCTCGCCTCGTACCGCAGGCTCGGCTTGGACACCTTCGCGGTGGTCGTCTACCCGGGCCTCGACCGCTTCGGTCGCGTCATTTCGCAATCCTGGCTCGACGGCGTGACAGGCAGCACGGCCGCTGGGTATCGTCCAGCGATCGTGGACCAGATCCACACCTACGACCTCGCGAGCAACCGCCTGTCGAAGCGCGACGGGCGCGCGGGCGCGTCGTGGCTCGGGCGGGACTGGGAGTACGGGTACGACTCGCTCGGGCGATTGACCGAGGCGCGGCGAGGCGCGCGCACCGGCGTCACCACGACCGCAAGAGCGGTTCCACGCGACTACCTCTCCGTACCCACTCGTACCCGGCACGCGCACGGCACCTGCGCGGCGCCGGTAAGGCCGCATGGATGGACGCTAGCAGCCAGCGTCCGCCACGCGTCTCGCCGGGGCCGCGCACCTGCCCGCGAGATGCCCGGCACGGATTTCGAATGGCAGCATGGATCTGATCAGATGCGCCTGCCGCTAGCGATTCGAGTCCACGAGGTTCCGTGACACGCGATTTGCTCCATCCCCTCGCGGTTCGCGCAGCGCTCCTGTTGACTTGGCCACTGATCTTGACGGGGGCGTTTGGTGTTCCTCTTCCGATCGCAATCCGTGTGGTCGACTACTTGAGGCCGGATTCCTACGCGGGCGGAATGACCACTGAGAACGCCGCGCTCTTGCTCGCATGGGGGTCTGGCATATCGATCACGATCCTGTCGTGCTGGCCGAGGTATCGATTCCTATTGGCCCCAGGTACCGTCATGTTGGTGCTGCACGCGGTTCTCTTGCTCGAGAGCGTTGATGGCGGCGCTGGCTGGATGCGCGATGTCTTCACGATCGTCTCTGCGCTTCCATTCGCAGGTGCCGCCGCATGGGCAGCCACGACTTGTGTCGCCGAGGCGCGTGCCCAGGCTCATTCATCGGTCGCGTGCGATGTTGCGACGGGCGGCGGCAGAGACGGCAGCGCCGGCGTGTCATCGGATGGATTGCTCGGCCAGGTGGTACCGAGAGCATCCACGGCTTCGGGTCTGCTCGTGACCGAGTCTCTGATGTGCATTCAGATCCCAACAGCGCTCTTTCTCTGTCTCTTCATGCCCGCCCTCGATTTCGGTGCGCCGAGCTGGGAGATCGGTGCAATTGTTCTTGCGACGTTCGTCGGATTGAGCGCTGCCGTCGGGTTGGGCGGGTTGCGGTGGGCCTCGTACAGCGGGATGCCGCGACAAGTCAGGCTTGCACATCTGATACCGTTGGTCTGTCTCGGTGGCGCGGTCGCGGTTGCGTTCATCCGCTTTCTCTTGTGGAGCGTGCTCGGCTAAGTGCCCATGCGCGCCCACGGCCGCATCACGGCGTCGTTCGTGCTCGATCGCGGCGGCGTGACGGTGCGTGCCAACGTGTGGACAGGCGCCGCGACCGACCCGATGGCCTTCCTCGTCGCAAGCGAGGATCTCCTCAGCGCCGTCCGCTACCCGGACGAGTCGACCGGCCTCCCCGGCGCGGGCGACGCCTTCGCCGTGCGCTACGCCTACAACCGCCTCGGCGAGCTGCGGGCCACGACCGACCAGAACGGGACGCGCCACGAGTACCAGCGCGACGCAGCGGGCACGCAGGTCGACAGCGGAGTGGGCTTCACCTATACGCCGCTCTGGCAGGTGGCGTCGGAGGTCCAGCACCCGACGGGCGCCGCGCTCGCGACGAACGGCACCCCGGCGGCGGGCTCGCGCAGCGTGTCGTACGCCTACGCGACGGTGCTCCCGTCGACGCGCGGCTGAGCCGGGTCTCGGGCCTCTCGCCCAACTTCCCGAACGGGGCGACGTGCTCCCTCGCCGCGTACCGCAGGCTCGGCATGGACATCTTCGCGGTGGTCGACTACCCGGCGGTCGACATCCAGCTCGACCGCACCTGGAGTGGCGCGCCCGCAAGCGCCGCACGAACGGCTGGACCTCGCAGGCGGCGGGCGTCTACCCGGGGCTCGACCGCTTCGGCCGCGTCGTCGCGCAATCGTGGCTCGACGGCGTGACAGGCAGCACGGCCGCTGGGTATCGTCCAGCGATCGTGGATCAGATCCACGCCTACGACCTCGCGAGCAGCCGCCTGTCGAGGCGCGACAGGCGCGCGGGCAGCAGGAGGGGACGACATGAGAAGTCATGTGAGGATGCGGATTCTTGGCCTGTTTCTGCTCGTTCTGTTGCCCGCACTCGGGGGGTGCAGGTTGCTCGGGCCCGGGATCGATGAGCCGTACGCGGACTGGAAGTACGGTCATCTGTCGGCGGAGAAGCGGGTGCGGTTGTTCAAGGAAGCCGCCTCGGCGAAGGACGCCGAGGACATCATTCAGAGCCTTGGAGCCGGCTTGGGCTGGGACACGCCAGAGTACGCGGAACGCCGCTGGCGGAGCAAAGTTCGCGAGGAGGTGGAGGCGCTCGTCGAGATCTTCGCCTTCATCGAGGAGCGTTCGACGCCGGTCACGGCTGGGAGTTCGACGCACCTTCAGCGGCTCTGCATCATCTCGGCCTTCTCATCGAGCCCGTACTACGTGAAGGCCCGCACGCGCTATGTCGAGCAGATGATCTCGCTTGCAAGCGACGATGTCGTCATCGAGTACGCGCGCGCGGAAATCGCCTCGATGAACTCCGGCTGGGCGGAGCCGCCGTTCGAGTGATCGACCGCATCGCGTACTCCCCGTACGGCGAGGCAACTCGCACGCTGCGCTCCGATGTCAACGGCGACGGCTTCGTGAACCAGTCGGACTACGCGGGCGAGATCAAGCCGCGCATCGGCGCCGCGATCGGCACGGCCGCGTACGTCGTGGAGTCGGTCGACGCGAAAAACGCCGCGAAGCCGCTCAGCACGCACCGCTTCAACGGCCGTGGCGCCATTCGGCGGCGATCGAGCGCCAAAAACAGAACCGGAAGGCCTCGGGCCTTCCGGTTCTTTCTTGAAGCGGGTGAAGGGGATCGAACCCTCGACATTTACCTTGGCAAGGTAACGCTCTACCGCTGAGCTACACCCGCGATGGCGGTTCCGGGCAAGGTTGCCCTTGCTCGGGTCGGAAAGAATAGCAGAAGTTTGCGATGTGGCAAGCGGCCTGCCCGCCGGGACCGCAAGGTGGTTTCTTGGGCAAAAACACCCGTTTGCATCTCGGACGCAGTCTTCTCGCGGGCCTAGCGCGGCGGCGGCGGGGGAACCTTCGAGGCGGCCTTGGCTGCACGGGTGTAAACCGTGCTGGTCGCCACGAACAGGAGGCCGGTCACGAGCAGTGCGGCGACGCGCCAGATGGTCGCCGCGCCCGCCATGTCGAGGACGAGGACCTTTGCCGCGACCAGTCCGAGGAGGGCGAGGCCTATCCAGCGTGCCGGGCGAACCGATCGCTTGAAGCCGTAGACGACGAACAACACCGCCGCGATCGCGAGCCAGACGCTGAGCGCCGACTGCTGGATGGTGCGCGTCGTCTCGAACGGGGCACCGACGCGCGGATCGAAGAAGCGGTAGACGAGGGCAGCCGAGCCAACGATGAACCCCGCAGCCGCCGCAACCGCGATCGTGTCGCGCTCGGACTTCTCGCGCACGAATGCGCCACGCAGCGCGATTCCACACAGGCCAAGGACGACGAGCCCCAGGTTCAGCGGCGTCAGCATCCAGTGCCAGAGCCACTGTGCACCTGCGGGCGGGCGCGCGGCATCGGAGATCGTCGCGAAGAGGAGTACGGCAAGCGACAGCCCCGTGGCGACGAACCCGAGGTTCTCGGAGAGTTGCAGACCGGACTTGCGGGCCGAGATCGCCGAGACCGTCGCCACGAAGGCGACCGCCATCGCGGCCCAGGCCATCGCCATGGTGAGGTTGCCGTCGGTCGCGCCCGCGAGGCGCTCGATGAGGATCAGCGTTGCAAGCGCGGTGAGACCGAAGCCGAAGCCGATCACGGTCGGAATCTCGCCGAAACGCTCGGAACGGAAGCGCTTTCCGAGCATCAGGAAGCTGCCCACGACGAGCGCCGCTGCGATTGCGCCTCCCGACGGCCGCGCGTGCGCCGTTCCTTGGTTGTTCGAGACATAGAGAATCGTCGAGGCGAACCAGCCAAGCGCTGCGGTGGCTGAGCCGAGCAGCGCGATCAGCTTGATGAGCGAGAGGGTGCGTCCCGCGAGCATCGCCGCGACGGGAATCGCGAGGAGGAGTGCGGTCATCGCGTAGCTGAAGCTGATCGACAGCGAGAGCCCGATCCAGAGGAGCGCTGCGCACGCCGCAAGGAATCCCGAGGTGAGTGGCGGCCGGCGGTCGCGGTCGGTGCCGATCGACCAGAAGCGCGCGGCGAAGAGAAGGCCGAACGCGACGATGAGCGGAGTCCAGTGCCGGTCGGTGAACTGGAAGCTCCACGCGGAGATCCCGCGCATGGACGGATCCGATGGATACTCGAGCAGCGTGGTCGAGCCCATGAGCGAGATGACCGCGTGCACGGCTGTCGCCGCGAGCCCGAGCATCACCGACGCGACGCCGAGCCGTGCAGAGGCCATTTGCCCGCTGCGGCGACCGATGTAGATCGCTGCGGCGCCCATGACGGTCCATGTGACCGGGAGCGCGCCGCCGCGCACGAGCACCCCGACCTGCGCGATCACGAGTGCGCCTGCGAGCGCCGCGAGCACGGTCGACTGACGCGCGCATGCGGTCGCGACCGCGTACGCATCCGGGTCTTCCTCGCGGTCGCGGTCGTCGGCGCCGCCGGCGGGCACGAGTCCGCGGAGGTAGACGGAGGCGGCGCCCGCGGCGATCGCCATGCCGAGCGGCAGCCAAGAGTGGATCTCGGCCCATGGATTGGCGGCGAACGCGCCGCGGAGCGCGAGCGTTGCACCGATTGAGGTCGCAGCCACGGTGACGGCTGTGTTGAAGCGTGGCGTCACGCCGCGCATCGCGGCGAGGGTGCACTCGGCGACCGCCATTGCCCACCAGAGCGCGGTGAATGCGAGCGAGAGCGCGGGCGACCCGATGCCGATGTCGATCAGAAGGAAGAGCCCGGAGATCGCTTGAAAGACTCCTGCGAGGCGAAGCCACGCGAACTCGGGTGGACCGAGCCGGGCCAGCGTCAGGGCGACCGCGTAGACGCCTGTCAGGTAGAGGGCGCCGGTCAGCATCGCCTCGTCGCCGAGCGACGAGCGCGGCATGTAGATGCCGGCAAACACCGGGACGATGTATGCGCCGAGCAGGCTGATCGCACCGACCGCGACTTCGCGCGAGCGGAGCGTGAGCGCGCCGCCGACGATCGCGGCGCCGACGCCCGCGATCAGCGCAGCCATCGGACCGAAGACATTGAGCGGCGTCACGCCCGCGCAGGTCGAGACGAAGAGGCCGCCGATGCCCGCGGAGAGCATCGCTGCGCTTGGCAGTCGGCCGAGGCGTTCGCGCAGGAGCGAGCCTGCGAGGACAAACGCGCCTGCGAGTGCGTAGGCGAGCGCGAGCTTTGCGGCGGGTGGCGTCTTCTCGAACCAGCCTTGGTCGAGGGCGAACTTGGCGAAGATACCGATGGCGGCGATGACGACGATCGCACCGATCCACGCAGCGACCTGAACGCCGAGGAAGCGCTCGAGATCGATGGGTGGCTTCGCGTCCGGGTGCGCTGCGTCAGTTGTGACGGCAGGCGCAGCGGTGGCCTCGGGCGCAACCGCGACATGCATGCGGCCACTCGAGGGAGAGCTTGGCGGCGCGACCGGTGGCATCGGTGCGGCGGGGATCGCCGCTGGTGCAGCGGGGGGAGCAACCGGCACCTGCGACCGAATCGGCGGCAAGGCTGGTGGCGGCGGCGGTGCTGCCGCCGAGCGGCGTTCGAGTGCGGACAGACGATCCTCGATGGCCGCGAGGCGAGCCATCAGCTCGGGGTCAGTCATGTGCACAAGGTATCAGACCTTCGAACCCAAAGCGGTGCACGGCACGTGCCACGCAGTGCCTGGCACTGCATGGCACGTGCCGTGCACCGCGTCACCAGTTCCGAACAACGGCGGCGCCGGCGATTACCCCGCCGACGATCTTCGCGGCGGAGAAGTAGCTGCCGAGGTCCAGCGGGTAGACGGGGTTCAGGACCACCGCCATGGCCGCGGCGAGGCCACACCAGGCGGCTGAGCCGTCGCGCCCGAAGACGATCGCTGCGACGAGGAACACGCAGGAACTCGCCCAGCGGACGATGTCTTCGTTCACCGAGGTGGGGAGCAGGTTGAAGGTCTGGCAGAAGAGAAACGCGCAGAGAAGCGCGAGGGGGATCAGGACCACCTTGCCGCCGCCAGAGCCGCTGCCTTTGCTTGCCATGGGCGGTCTATCGGCAGACGCGCCCACGACGCTGCACGGCACGTGCCATGC
This sequence comes from Planctomycetota bacterium, assembly GCA_041161465.1. GTDB lineage: Bacteria > Planctomycetota > Phycisphaerae > Phycisphaerales > SM1A02 > QWPT01. The sequence goes on from JBEAUK010000078.1 coordinate 6,584, forward strand.
AGTGCCAGGCACTGCATGGCACGTGCCGTGCACGGGTTTGAGCGACACGCGGCTGCGGCCGTGGATCAGCGATCTGCGACGGGAAGGCCCATCCCTCGGCGATCCGGGCCCTTCGGCTGCGGAACCGGCTTGTATGCCTTCGTCTCGAGCTCCTTGAGGAGCACCTCGATCGCCTTCTCGAGTTGCGGGTCGCCGTCGCCCTTCATCTGCGCCGGGTCATCGATCACCTCGATGTCCGGGTCGATGCCGTGGCCCTCGACGCCCCAGGTGCCGTCGGTCTCGTAGAAGCCAAAGGTCGGCACGGCGATCGTGCCACCGTCGATCAGGCTCGGATTGCCCGAGATGCCGACAAGACCGCCCCATGTGCGGGTGCCGATCACCGGTCCAAGCTTGTTGTGCTTGAAGAGCCACGGGAACATGTCGCCGCCCGAGCCAGCGAGACCGTTGATGAGCATCGCCATCGGGCCGCGGTGGCCGTCCGGCGGCCACACCCCATCGCGGGCATCGCGCCGCGCCCAGTAGTTGGTCACCGGGCGGTTCAGAAGCTCGATGAATCGGGTCGGGATCTGCCCGCCGCCGTTCCAGCGGTCGTCGATGATGAGCGCCGGCTTCGTGCGCTGTCCGAAGAACTGCCGCACGAGCTCGGTCTGACCATCGACGCCCGTGTTGGGCACATAGATGTAGCCGATCTTGCCGCCCGAAAGTTCCTCGACGCGCCGGCGCTTCGACTCCACCCACGCGCGGTAGTGGAGGTTCGTCTCGCTGCCCAGCGCGGTCACCACCACATCCTTCGCGTCCTTGTCCATGACCGGCTTCTTCGACACGGTCAGCACAACGGACTTGCCGGCGAGATCGAGGAAATGAGCCCACGGATCGCGCGACGGATCGACGGGCTCGCCGTTCACCGCCAGCAGATAGTCACCCTCGCTCACGCCGAGGCCCTGCGCCGCGAGCGGACTGCGCGCCTCGGTGTCGAACGACGCGCCGTTCACGAACTTCGCGAGCTTCCAAGCCTTCGCTGGCGTGCCATCCTCGTTCGTCGCCGGCGCGAACTCGACGCCAAGCATGCCGACCGAGCGGCTGGCCGTCTCCTCGACATCGCCAGGTCCCTGCAGGTACGCGTGACCGACATTGAGTTCCGAGATCATCTCTGCGATGAGGTAGTTGAGGTCCTCGCGAGTGACGACCGCAGGCAGCATCGCCTCGTACTTCGCGCGGATCGCGTTCCAGTCGATGCCATGCAGGCCTTCGTCGTAGAAGTAGTCGCGGAAGATGCGCCATGCGTCGACGAGGATCTGGGCGCGCTCGTGGCGCGGGTGGATCTCGACGAGCATCGGGCTTGCGACGATGGGCTTCGCGCTCGCGCCCGCCGAGGCGTTCGCGATCGACGCGCCACCGCGGCCGCCCATCAGCAGCTTCTTGCCATCGGCCGAGACATCGAAGCGCATGCCGCTCGCGCCCGTCGACTCCGAAGGAGTCTTCGAGGTGAGATCCATGACGCGCACGGAGCCGTCGCGGCCGTAGAGCAGTTCATTGCGGTCGTTGAAGCCGAGCGAGCCGAACGAGCCAGCCGCGACGGGCAGTTGCACCGCGCGCGCCTCGAACCCGTCGAGATCGATCACGACTTCCTTCTTCTCGTCCTTCTTCTCATCCTTCTTGTCGCCGTCGCCTTCCTTCTTCTCGACGACGCGCGTGCCGCTCATCTCGATCTTCATCGCGACACCGTCCTCGCCCACGCTGCTCGCCGTTCCTGAGATCGAGTCGCCCTCGATCTTGAGGTCGAGTTCGAACGCGTTCCCGTTCACAGTGCCGCTGAGCTTGAGCGCGCCCGTCGCGGCGTCATAGGTTCCGGTGAGCTCCGCGGCGCCCATGATCGAACTCGCGGTTCCCTTCACAGTGCCGCCGGTCTCGGTGAGCACGAGCTTGACGGCCACGGGGGCGTTGTCGATGCGGACCATGCAGTTCCAGGTGCCAGCGGCGCCCGTTGCAGCGGGGGTCCCGTCCTTCCTCTCGTCCTTCTTCTCGTCCTGCGCAACTCCGATCACGGCCGGCGTCGCCGGCTCCACGCCCTGCGCGGCGTCCTCGCCCTCGGCTCCACGGCGACGGCGTCCGCCGGCAGGAGGCCCGCCGGCAGGAGGTCCGCCTGCACCGGCAGCGGGGGCGCCGCCACCACCACCACCCGACGACCTGCCGTCGTCCTTCTGACCTTCCTCGTCGCTCGTGGGCAACCACGGCAGCTTGAAGTCCTTCTTCAACGGCACCGCCATGAGGACCTGCGAGTTGTTGTAGATCCAGGTGGTGTCGAACTCGCCGTAGGTGGGCGAGAAGTTGCGCTGGCTGGTGAAGACAAGCCAATCGCCCTTGCGGTCGAAGGTCGGATCGCTGTCCGAGTAGAAGCCGCTCGTCACCTGCGTGCGCGCCTTCGCCGGATCTGCTTCCTTGGTGTCGTAGAGATAGACCGCGTCGAGTTCACTCCCGTCGCAGGAGCGCGACCACGCGATCCAGCGCGAGTCGTTCGAGAACGAGATGGGCGCAGAACGGGGCGCCTCCGGATTCTTGTCGAGGCGGATCGAAGAACAGTCCTCGAGCTTCACGAGGTCGATGTGACCGGCCTTGTCCTGGATGACGACCGACTTCGAGTCAGGCGCCCAGGTGATGTCGGTGCGGAACGCGCTCGGCACGCCCTCGACCGGCTTCGTGATCTGCTTCGGCTGCACCGATGCGCCATCGGCGGCTGGCTTGCCATCCGCGGGCATGGTGTAGAGCTCGTACTCGCCGGTCGCATCGGAGAAGAACGCGATCGTCTTGCCGTCCGGGCTCCACGCCGCCGAGCGCTCGAACACGCCGTCGGTGCGGGTCAGGTTGCGAGGGGTTCCGTTCTCGGCAGGCGCCGACCAGATGTCGCCGCGTCCAACGACCGCGACGCGCTTGCCGCTCGGCGAGATCGAGGAGCCTTGGATGTTCTGCGCGGCGTCGACCACTGCGACGCGGAGCGTCTCGCGGTCGCCCGGCACCGTGATGGAGACGGGACGCGCCGCGTTGGTGGCGAGATCGAGCAGATAGATCTGATCGCCGTGCTGCAGCACCATCTCGCCCGATCCCCCGCCGTCCGGCCCAATCGCCGGCCACTTCACATCGTGGGTCTTGAATCGCGTGACCTGCTCGGTCTTGCCCGAGTCGATGTCGTAGCTCCAGACATTGAGCACGTTCTCCTCGGTGGCGCTGCGATCGGAGAGGAAGTAGACCTTCCGCCCGTTCCACATCGGAAGCGTGTCGGTGCCCTCCCAGTCGGTGATGCGCTTCGACTCGCCGGTCTTCACATTGAAGAGCCAGATGTCGGTCGCCATGCCGCCGCGGTAGCGCTTCCAGGTGCGCGTGTCGGTCGAGTGCGGCGTGTACGCGAGCCATTCGCCGGTCTTGTCGAGCGAGCCGTTCGCGCCGTAGGGAACGGGAAGCTGCACGGGCAGCCCGCCTGTCGTCGGGACGCTGTAGAGCTTCGTCGCGCGGGTGAGGCCGGCGAGGTTGCCCATGAAGATGAGTCCCTTGCCGTCCGGGGTCCACTCGCACAGCCCCTCGGGCCCGGGGTGATGCGTCACGCGCTGCGGGATGCCTCCCTCGACGGAGAGCGTGTAGAGATCGAGGCCCTTGTCGTAGTTCGCGCGGAAGGCGATCGACTTGCCGTCCGGCGAGAAGCGGGGAGCGCCTTCGAAGCCAGGCGGGTTCGCGACGGGCCGTGCGGTGCCGCCCTCCTTCGGCACGATCCACAGATCGTTGCCGTAGATGAAGACGATCGAGTCCTTGGAGACATCCGGGTAGCGGCAGAGACCGCGCGTCGGATCAGCCTGGGGGTCGGCGGCGATGGCCGGCGCAGCGGCGAGGACGGCGGATGCGGACAGGAAGAGCGCGCGGGTGGTGGTGTTGATCGGCATGCGGTGCTCGTGTCAAAGGACGAAGGCGGCATGGTACGGAGTCGCGCCACGGCGGTTTCCGTCCGATCCCCACACCAGTTTCTTTTCGTCACAAAGGACAACAGCCGACCGACCGCCCTCAGGGCTTGGCCAGGAGCGCGATGCGGCGGTCGCTCACGACCACCCCGCCCGGCTTCTCGACGGTCACCGCGAAGAGCACGGGCTTGTCGACGCGGAGCTTCGCCTCGATCGGGACTGAAGCCTGTCCGCACGCCGGCACATCGAAGACACCGCCGTCGACGGGGTAGCGCTCGTCCCGCGTCGCATCGAAGATCCAGAGCTGGTACTGCTCGACCGCCGGGTCGTTCGGGGCAAGCCCCTCGATGACAAGCAATCCCTTCGAGGTGCGCGGGTCAAACAGCGCCTCGCCGCGCACATTGCCGACCACATGGGAGTCGTTCGTCGGCTGCCACGGCCAGCGAACCGCGGTCGGATACATCGAGACGAAGCGCGTCGGATCCGTCGGGAGTTCCTGCGCGGGCTTCGCGCCGGCCTGCACGAAGACGAAGGTGGACACCGCGCCGAACGCGATGCATGCGGCCGCCACGAGCCAGTCGCGAAGCGCGGTTCGCGATCGGGCGGACGGCTTCACCGCGCGCGAGATCGGCAGTGGCTTCGGCGCATCGAGCGATTCGGCCATCTGTCGCAGCCGCGCTCGCAGCGCCGGCGGGACGCTCGGAGCGATCGACGGGTTCGCGCGGTAGTGCTCGCACTCGAGCTGCGCCGCGATCAGTTCGAAGGACTCGGTTTCGTCCGCGAGATCAAACCCGCGAGCGCGCGCGTCGAGCACTTCTTCCACCGACGGAGCGTCGCCGAACAGCGCGGCATCGCACGCGCGCTCGAGCACGCGCAGCGAGTCGCCGCTCTCGGCGTTGTCGGAGAAGTGGTTCGTATCGGGGTTCACGGGAGCGACTCTCCTCGCGAAGCGGGGGAGTTCCTCGATGTTTCGGTGGGTTGCTTCGCGCGGATTCGCGATGTGTCCTGCTCATCGAGATCGCGCTGCGACTGCGCGAAATCGCGAGGAAGGTCCTCGGGCGCGAGAACGCCCTGATCCGCGAGAATCTGGCGGATCTTGATGAGTCCGCGTCGCGCGTGCGTCTTGACGGTGCCGAGCGGCATTCCTGTTGCGGTCGCGATCTGCTCATGCGAGCAGCCGTGGTGGATCGCAAGCTGAAGCACCTGCTGCTGTTCAGGCCTGAGTTGCGCGAACGCACGCTGCGCGATTCCTTGCTGCTCGGCGCTGTCCGAGCGATCGATCCGCTCGGCGCTGTCGGCGAGCGTTTCAGCGATCTGGGGCACTTCCGGGCGCCGCATTCGGCGGCGACCACGGTCGATCAGACGGCGGCGCGCGATCATCGCGACGAAGGTCGTCTCGCTCGCGATCGCAGGATCGAAGCGCGAGGCGCTCTTCCACACGTCGATGAAGATCTCCTGCACGGCATCCTCGGCGTCCGAGGCGCTTGCGCACAGGCGGCGAGCCAGGCTCCAGACGAGACCGCTGAATCGGTCGATGCACTCCGCCGGCGCGCCTGGGTCGCCTCGGGCGACTCTCTCGAGGATGGATGGGGACTCAGGCACGCGGAGGTCACTACAGGTCGCAAAACCGCGCCTGCAGGATTCTCAGGGTAGCACAAAACCACGCAATTTTGTGCGCGCGCACGATCCAAATGGCTCGGATTCTGGCTTACGCGCCCGATGCGACCGCGGTCTGCACATCCGCAAGCTGGCGCTTGAGCTCATCGACGGCCTTTCCGAGGCGCCCGATGGCAGCGTCGACATCCTTTGCCATGGGTGCGGCGTCCGCCAGGCCGCGGGTCGACAGGTCGGCGCGGAGGAAGTTCCGGATGTCGGAGAAGTCCTTGCTCAGTTCGGTCGCGATCGAGTCGACATGCGCGGCGCAGCCGTCGATCTCTGACAGTTGCTGCGAGATGTTCGCGATTCGGGCGTCGGTCTTCATCTTCAGGTCTGCGCTCGAGATGGCCTCGCTCGTCTTCTTGAGCGATGCGATGTAGCCGTTGGTGTTGCTGCGCACATCGGCGAGCGAGCTGCGGAGGCGCTTGATGCTCGAGTCGTATCCATCGACCTCCTTCTCAAAGCGCGCGAACAGGGGCTTGAGCTCGCCTTCCTGCAGCGAAGCGAAGTAGGTCTGGGCGTTGCGCGCAGAGTTGACGAGCGACGCGGCGACCTGATCCGCTCCGCGCATGGTGTCGGCGGCGCTGTCGCCCTTCTTGTAGCCGGGAGTCGAGCAGGCGACGAGCGCGGCGGGGGCGAACGAGATGGCGGCGGCGAGCAGGGCAGGGGTGAGGTTTCGCATGGGTGACTCCAAGGTCGGGGAGACTAGCGTCTTGCGCAGTCGGATACACTCGCATACGCGGGCGCGCCCGCAGAATCTTGGGTGGGGTGGCAGAGCGGTTGAATGTACCGGTCTTGAAAACCGGCAGACCCGTCAGGGTCTCGAGGGTTCGAATCCCTCCCCCACCGTATTGGAGCGGCGTCTGCTGCGGCAGCCGCCGTCGGCGGTCAGGCCTCGGAGTGAATCCGAGGCCTGCTCGGCGCGGCTCATCCTCTCCGCGGCGTCAGCAGTTTCGCGATCACCGCCGTCCAGCCCGTCTGGTGCGACGCGCCGCAGCCGCGGCCGGTCTCGCCGCAGAAGTACTCGTAGAAGTTGATCAACTCGCGGAAGGTCGGATCGCTCGCGTACTTCGCGTGCATCGCCATGCTGGGTCGCACCCCGCGCTCGTCGGGAAGGAACAGCGCCGCATTGCGTCGCGTGATCTCGTCGGCGGCCTCGAGCAGCGTTCCCATCCTGCCGGTGCCCACGGGGAACTCGATCCGGAAGTCGTCGCCGTAGTAGTGGTGGAACTTCTGCAGGCTCTCGATGAGCAGCATGTTCATGGGCATCCAGATCGGTCCGCGCCAGTTGGAGTTGCCTCCGAAGAGCCCGCTCGTGCTCTCCGCCGGCTCGTAGCGCACCGCGTAGCTCTTGCCATCGATCACGATCGAGTACGGCCGCGCGCCGAGCTCGCGCGAGACGCTGCGGACGCCGTATGGCGAGAGAAAGTGCCGCTCATCGAGCGCCTTGGACAGCAGGCACTTCATGCGATGTCCGCGGAGGAGCGAAAGCAGCCGTCGCTCTCCGCGGCCAGGCTCGTTCCAGCGAGAGACGAGCGCCGCCATCTCGGGCCGCTCGCGCAGGAACCACTCGAGCCGCTCGCGGAAGACAGGCAGCCTCGCAAGCACCTCTGGCTCGATCGTCTCGACCGCGAACAGCGGAATCAGGCCGACGATCGAGAGCACCTTGATCTGCCTCACGCTGCCATCCGGCATCTGCATGAGGTCGTAGTAGAAGCCGTCTTCCTCGCTCCAGAGCCCGAGCCCCTTGCCGCCCATCTGCGTCATCGCCTCCGCGATCTGGAGGAAGTGCTCGAAGAACTTCGCGGCCATGTCCTGATAGAACGGCCGCTCGTGCGCGAGCTCGATCGCCATGCGCATCATCGTGAGCGCGAACATCGCCATCCAGCTCGTGCCATCGGCCTGCTGCAGGCTGCCACCGCCCGGCAGCGGCTGCGACCGATCGAACACGCCGACATTGTCGAGCCCGAGGAATCCACCCTCGAAGATGTTGCGTCCTGCCGCGTCCTTGCGGTTCACCCACCAGGTGAAGTTGAGGAGGAGCCGGCTGAACGCGGACGCGAGGAAGTCGTGGTCCGCCGTGCCCGTGCGCGCGCGCTCGATCTGGAAGACGCGCCAGCACGCCCACGCGTGGATCGGCGGGTTCACATCGCTGAAGTTCCACTCGTACGCCGGCAGTTCGCCCGAGGGATGCATGTAGTGGTCGGTGAGGATCTTCGTCAGCTGGCCTTTCGCGAAGTCCGCGTCGATGTTGGCGACCGCGACGCAGTGGAACGCGAGGTCCCACGCCGCGAACCACGGGTACTCCCATGTGTCGGGCATCGAGAGCACGCTCGACGCCGCGAGGTGGCGCCACTGCGCGTTGCGGCCGCTCTTGCGCTCTGCGGGCGGCGGCGGCTGCGTCTGGTCTCCCTCGAGCCAGCGGCGCACATCGAACTCGTAGTATTGCTTCGACCAGAGGATGCCCGCGTAGGCCTGCCGCTGGACGGCACGCGCCTCAGGCTCGCGGAGCCCGGCATGCACGCGATCGTAGAACTCGTCCGCCTCGTGCTTGCGCAGCGCGATGAGGTCGTCGACGACGCCCGCGTTCGACGGATCGAGGTCGCTCGACGCCGGCACGAGCGCGAGGTCGATCGCGCGGCGCTCGCCCGGCGCGAGGCGCAGCCGATGCCACGCGCAGGCCTTGGTGCCACGCGGTTGCGCATGGACGGCTTCTTGGCGTCCATGCACGATGCGGTCGTGGAACGCATCCTTCGCGGCGGAATCGCCCGGCCGGCCGTCGGTCGCGCCGAACACGCGCGCGAAGTTCGTCTCGTTCTCGCAGAAGAGGTAGTCCTCGACCGTCGAGTCATCCGCGAGCCGCAGCTCCATCGGCGCGAGCCCTGCGCCCGACGCCATGAGCACGCGTCGCGAGCGGACGCCTTCGATCGCAGGCTTGTCGACGCCATCGCGCCACGACCAGGTGTTGCGGAAGGAGAGCTGCGGGATCACATGGATCTCGGCCTCCTCCGGTCCGCGATTCACGACCTCGATGCGCAGCACGGTCTCGTCGTGCGCGCGCTTGGCGTAGGTGAACCAGGCCTCGAAGAAACGGTCGTCGTCGAAGATGCCCGTGTCGAGCAGCTCGAACTCGCCTTCGAGCCTCGATCGCGCGCGGTTCACTCCCACGAGCGTGTCGTAGGGATACGCGCGCTGCGGATACGCGTAGAGCATGCGGTTCCATGCGTGCGAAGGCACCGCGTCGACATGCCACCACAGCTCCTTCGCATCCTCGCCGTGGTTGCCCTCGTCGTTGGTGAGGCCGAAGATCCGCTCCTTCAGGATCGGGTCGCGACCGTTCCAGAGCGCGATCGAGAGGCAGAGCCGCTGGTCCTTGTCGCACCAGCCCGCAAGTCCATCCTCGCCCCAGCGAAAGGCGCGGCTTCGCGCGTGATCGTGCGGAAACGACGCCCAGGCGGCTCCGTCCGCCGAATAGTCCTCGCGCACCGTGCCCCATTGGCGGTTCGAGACATACGGTCCCCAGAGGCGCCACGCCACACGGCCATCGCGTGCCTCGTGGAGCCGCGCGTGCTCGGCGGTCACGAGCGCAACCTCGCGTCGGACAGCCCCTCGAGCAGCGCCGCGACGCTCCAGGCCTGCATCGGGCAGCCGCGCGGCGCATGGGGCGCGTCGCCATCCATGATCTCCGGCACGGAGCCGACGCCGCCCTCCGTGATGCGGGCCGCGAGGTCGCGCTGGAGCTCGAGCCGCGCCGGCGCCAGACGCGGCGAGCCAGCCATGCGCAGCGCGTCGAGATAGAGGCCGAGCAGGAACGGCCATGCGGTGCCGTTGTGGTACGCGAGGTCGCGGCTGCGCTGGTCGCCTTCGTAGCGGCCGCGGTAGCGTGCGTCGCCTCGCGCGAGCGTTCGGACGCCGAGCGGCACGATCAACTCGCGCGTGATCACAGCCAAGGCGTCGTGTCGCCACCCCTCGGGAATCGCGTCGGCGCAGAGCGCGAGCGCGAACAGCTGGTTCGGGCGGATCGACGCGTCGTCGCCTTCCGGCCCATCGAGACAATCGAGGAAGCACTGCGTGGCTGGGTTCCAGAAGCGCGAGAGTCCGGCTTTCGCGCGCATCGCGGCTGCCTCGAGCGCCGCAACGCGGGTCGGATCGGCGGCCGCACCGCGCATGAAGCGCGCGAGAACATCAAGCGCGTGAATCCAGAGCGCGGTGAGCTCGATCGGCTTGCCGCGACGCGGGGTCACGACGAGGTCGCCGACCTTCGCGTCCATCCAGGTGAGCTGAAGCCCGTCCTCCCCGGCGCAGACAAGGCCGTCGGCGTCGATTCGGATCCCGTGGCGCGTTCCGCCGAGGTAGGCGTCGACGATCGCGGAGAAGCGGGGGAGCAGCGAGGCGAACCAGTCGCCGTCGCCCGTCGCGGCGCGCACGCGTTCGGCCGCCGCGATCGCGAGAAGCGGCGCATCGGCCGCGTTGTACTCCGCTGCGACGCGCTCGTCTGGAAACCGATTCGGGAGGAGCCCGCCGTTGAGATGATCGAGGAAGGTCTCGATCACCTGCTTCGCCTCGTCGTGGCGGTTCGTCGAGAGCAACAGGCCGGGAAGCGCGAGGAATGCGTCGCGGCCCCAATCCTCGAACCAAGGGAAGCCTGCGATGATCGAGCGTCCCTGCGAGCCATCGCGGCGTCGACGCGTCACGATGAAGTCATCGGCCGCGAGCACGAGCGACCGCACCTCGCCTGCGGCGGACCCGCCCCCCGCGCGCGTGACAAGCGCCGCTCGACGCGCGCGTTCCGCGGCGAGCAGGGCCTCCGCGTCGAATGCGCCGCCACAGAGCACGGCGTCGAGTTCGGGCGACGCCAGGCCGACGATGAGCGCGCGCGTCGCGCCTTCGGGAATGACGAGCGACGCCGTCAGCGCGTGGCACGCCGAGCCAACGGAGTCGTAGCCGCGCGCGCGTTCCTCGTCGAGCGAGTGGCGGCGCCACCAGACGGCCGCGCGGGCGAGCGTCGCGTCGTTGGCGGCGGCGCGCAGCGTGACGGGCGTCGCCGCGAGGCGGTTCGCGGGCAGCAGAATCGTCGCATGCGCGCCTTCCCCGTCGTCGATCGCGACCTCAGGCAACCACTCCGCATCTGGATCGAGCGCGTGGTGTCGACGATGCTCGACGAAGAGCCGCGCGTCGAGCGCGATCGGCGCAGCCGCGTCGATGAGCGTCCACGCCACGCAGACCGCGCGCGCGTTGCGCAGCATGAAGACACGCCGCTCAAGCCGTGCGGCGCCGATCTCGAACGCGGTCGTCGGGATTCCGTCCTCGAGCCAGAATCCAGCGATCGCGCGGTGCCCAGCCGGGTCGACCGTGCCGTCGGCCCAGCGGCGCGTGGCGAGCGACATGCGCGTCGCGCCCGCCGTCACCTCCTCGTCGATGAATGGAACGAGCATCCGCCGGCCGATCGGTGGCTCGCATGCGGCGACGAAGTGACCGTGATAGCGACGCGTGGAGAGGCCGTTGGCGGTGCCGAGGGCGTAGTCGCCGACGCCGGTTGTGACGAGCCACTCGCGGCGCGCGCCGGCGGCGCGGTCGCATGCGACGGCACGATCGACCTCAAGATGCATCGCGCGGTCGGTGGGTCGGTGGTGGGGAGCGCTCGTCATTCGTTCAACTGCACGGACGATACAGCCGCGCCCGCGTCAGGCGAGCCGAATGCCCGGTGAAGCGCCACCGAAGAGGTGAAGATCCTCGGTGCGCGCCGCGAGGCGAACGCGGGCGCCGCTCGGCAAATCCTGCGCCTCCCCGGTGTCGAGGCGTGCCCGCATCGATGCGCCGTCGCCGAGGCGCACGATCAGATCGGTGAATGCGCCCGCTGGCTCCCGCGCGTCGACGATGGCCTCGACGAGAAGCCCTGGAGACGGAATCGTGTGGGCGAGGGCGAGCCGCCATGGGCTGATCCCGAGGCGCGCGCCCTGAGCATCGCGGCCGGCCAAGCGTGTTCCGATCGAGTCGACGAGCGCAGCGGACAGCTCGCATCCCGCCGGCGCGCGTCCGTCGACGAGAACGATCGACTCCATGCCGAGGTCATCGACGAGTTGCGCGACCTCGAGGTCGGCCGGGCGCGCCGCCACCTCGAGTGACGGCCCGTGCGCACGCACGCGTCCGCCGATCAGCACGAGCAGGTCGTCCGCGATGGCAAGCGCGTCGGTCGGATCATGGGTGACGACGATGGTGGTCGAGCCAGAAGATCGCTGCAACGCCCGGATGAGTCCGCGGACCGCGAAACGGTTGTTTCGGTCGAGGTTGGCGAACGGCTCGTCGAGGAGCGCGAGCTGCGGTCGTCGCACGAACGCGCGACCGAGCGAGACTCGGCGTCTCTCGCCAGCCGAAAGCGACGAGGGGCGTCGCGCAAGCAGCGCAGCGACGCCGAGCGCGTGCGCCATCTCCTCGATACGCGCGCGGCGCGTGCCTGCATCCTCTCCGAGCGGGCGGGCGGCGAGGTCGAGGTTCTCGGCGACCGACAGGTGTTCGTGCAGCGCCGCGTCGTCGAAACTCACGCCAACGCCGCGCGCAACGGGGTCGAGTGCGCTCCAGTCGGCGCCGTCGAAGGCGATCGAGCCCGCGCTCGGCCGATCGAATCCCGCGATCATCGAGAGAAGCGTGCTCTTGCCCGCGCCCGATGGACCAAGCACGGCGACAACCCGACCGCGCGCAAGCCCGAAGGAGACACGGTCGAGCACCGTGCGAGCGCCGCGCATGAACGACACGCCATCCACGCGGAGCCCACCGCCCTTCGCCGCGTCCGCGTGTGCGTCCGCGCGGGGGTTCATCAGCCGCGCTCCGCGCGCCGGCGCTTCAGTTCCGCGTCGATGAAGTCGGAGACATGCCCGTCGAGGACATATTGCGGGTTGCCGACTTCGTGGCCCGTGCGGTGGTCCTTGACTCGGTTGTCATAGAAGACATACGAGCGGATCTGGTTGCCCCAGTCGCGCGAGACCTTGCCGCCGGTCGCGGCCGTGAGCTCGGCCGCGCGGCGTTCTTCCTCGATCTGCTCGAGCTTCGCCTGCAGCACCGCGAGGGCCTGCGCCTTGTTCTGCGGCTGGTCGCGGTAGGTGCTGGCCACGACCTGGATGCCCGTCGGCAAGTGCGTGACGCGGATCGCCGACGCGACCTTGTTCACGTTCTGGCCGCCGGGACCCGACGCGCGCACGAACGCGACGATCTCGAGGTCCTTGTCGGGAATCACGAGGTCGCCGTGCTCGAACTCGGGCGTCACATCGACCGTCGCGAAGCTCGTCTGGCGCTTGCCTTCGGCGTTGAACGGCGACACGCGCGCGAGGCGGTGCGTGCCGCGCTCGCAGTTCATGTAGCCATAGGCGAACGGCCCGATGACGCGGTAGGACACTTCGGAGATGCCGGCCTCCGGGCCGAGCGAGCGCGAGATCTCCTCGATCTTCCAGCCCATCTCCTGGAAGTAGTAGAGGTACATGCGCTCGAGCATGCCCGCCCAGTCTTCCGCCTCGGTTCCGCCGGCGCCTGCCTGGATCGCGACGAAGCAGTTGCGGTGGTCGTGCTTCCCCGAGAGGAGCGACTGCCGCTCGATCTTGTCCATCTTCGCCTGGAGGCCGAAGAGGGTCTCGTCGACCTCGGCGAGCATGTCGCGGTCGCCCGCCTCCTTGGCGAGCTCGTAGCCCACCTTCGAGTCCTCGAGGAGCTTGATCGCCTCCTCGAGCGGCTCGACCATGGCGCGGATGACCTTGCTTTCCTCGATGACCTTCTGGGCGGCCTTCGGATTGTTCCAGAACTCAGGGGCGTTCATTCGGTCGTTGAACGCGGCCCGTTCGGCGAGCTTCTGATCGTAGTTAAAGCGAGTCGCGGAGCGTGTTGATCCGCGCCTCCAGCTCGTCGATCACCGGTTGATGAGCGTCGTAGTGCATAGGGGCGGGAAGTGTATCCGCGGGAAGCCTTCCGCGCATCGCACGAAACATTACATTCCCCGCATGTTCGTCTCGAGCCGCATCGCGTCGATGTCCGAGTCCGCCACGCTCGCCGTAAGCGCAAAGGTCGCAGCGGCCCGCGCCAAGGGGCGCGATGTCATCGCCTTCGCGATGGGCGAGCCCGACTTCGACACGCCCGACAACATCAAGCGCGTGGCGATCGCCGCGCTCGAGAAGGGCATGACGAAGTACGCGCCCACGCCCGGCGACAAGGCAGCGCGCGAGGCGATCGCCGCGAAGCTCTCGAAGGAGAACGGCGTCGCGACGACCTTCGACCAGGTGACCGTCACCGTCGGCGCGAAGCATGCGATCTACATGGCGCTGCAGGCGATCATCGAGCCGGGCCGCGGCGACGAGGTCCTGCTGCCGACGCCAGCGTGGGTGTCGTACAAGCCGCTCATCGAGCTCGCGGGCGCGCGCTGCGTCGAGGTCCCGGGCTCGGTCGAGCATGGATTCCGCGTCACGCCCGCCCAGCTCGCGGCCGCCATCACGCCGCGCACCGTCGGCATCGTGTGGAACTCGCCGTCGAACCCGTGCGGCATCGCGTATCCGGCCGAGGAAGTGCGCGCGCTCTGCGACGAGCTCGCGAAGCACGAGAGGCTCGCCGTGATCTCCGACGAGATCTACGAGAAGCTGATCTACCCCGAGATCGCGCCCGGGCTCACGCATGTCTCGCCCGGCTCGCACCCCGCGCTCGCCGCGCGCACGATCACGATCAACGGCATGAGCAAGAGCTACGCCATGACCGGCTGGCGCATCGGCTACATGGCCGCGCCCAAGCCGATGGCCGCCGAGCTCATCAAGCTGCAGGGGCAGATGACGAACTCGATCCCGAGCTTCTTCTACCCCGCGATCGTCGAGG
>JBEAUK010000067.1:0-51748 GCA_041161465.1 Planctomycetota bacterium
GGGTGATGTTGTGCGCGAGGTTGAAGGTCGCGCCGTGGTTGATGTTCTGCGCGCGCCAGTCGTCGGGCGTGAACATGATCTCGGCCTTCACGCGGCGCGCCGCGTCGGGAATGCCCATCACGCTCGAGAGCCGCGCGAGCGTCTCCTCGCGGACGCGCGGGGCTTCCTTCTTCCAGTCGATCGGGGCGCCGTCGGCGGCCGCCTTCGTGTTCGCAGTCGGCAGCAGCACATAGAGCGCGCTGTCGCCCTTCGGCGCGAGCGTCGGGTCGATGCGGCTTGGGTTGCAGACATAGAACGACGCGTCGTCCGACAGCCGGCCTTCGCCGATGTCGGCGAGGTTCTGGCGGTACTTCGTCGAGGTGTAGATCGTGTGGTGGGGGAGATCGATCTCACCTTCCATGCCGAGATACAGCATGAACGTGCTGCAGGAATAGCGCTTCGCGTCGAGCGCGGCGTCCTGCTGGTCGCCGCGACGCAGGTGCGCGGGGATGAGGTTCTTCATCGCCCAGGTCGCGTCTGCGTTGACGACGACATGGTCGAAGCGGCGCTCTTCGCCGTGGACGACCACGCCGCACGCGCGCTGGCCTTCAAACATCACGCGCGAAACCGGGCTTGCCGTCTCGATGCGCGCGCCAAGCCGCGAGCACGCCTCGGCCATCGCGGCGACGAGGGCGTTGCAGCCGCCGATCGGGTGCCACACGCCGTACTCGTACTCGATGAACGGCAGGATCGTGAACAGGCTCGGGCACTCGAAGGGGCTCATGCCGAGGTACTTCGACTGGAAGCTCATCGCGAGGCGCGACTCCTCGCTCTTGAAGTAGCGCGTGAGCTGCGAGTAGACCGACTCCCACGGCCGCAGCACGGGCGCGACCTTGAGCGTGTCGAGCGTCATGAGATCCGCGAGGCCGCGGATCGGGCTGCGCAGGATCGGCTCCATGAGCGAGAGCTTCTTGCGGTTGTCTGCGATGAAGCGGAGGAACGCGTCGCCGTCGCCGGGTTCGACCGCGTTCAGGCGCGCGGCCATCTTCTGGAGGTCGCCGGTCGTGTCGATCTGCGTGGGCTTCGTGCCGCGTTCATTGCCGATGAGCAGCCGATACATCGGGTCGAGCCGCTTCATCTCGACGAAGTCGCTCGTCGCCATGCCGACCGACCCGAAGATCTCCTCGAGCACATACGGCATCATGAAGAAGGTCGGGCCGCAGTCGAAGGCGTAGGGGCCCGCCTCGAGGCGGCGGGTGCGGCCGCCGATGACCGGCTGCGACTCGAAGATCGTGACATCGAGTCCGGCGCCCGCGAGCAGCATGGCGACCGAGAGGCCGCCGGGACCAGCGCCGATGACCGCGACGGACGGATCCTTGGATGAAGAGTGGCGGGTGGCGGAAAGGGGGCTGGTCGCGATCATGGACCCCGTTTCGGGCTCGGGAGCGGGGTGGATTCGGACAAGTTCGGGGGTATTCACGCGATTGCAAAATTCCCACAAAGCGGCGAATCTAGCAAGTGCACAAATGCGAACCCCGCGCGCGTGCACGATTGCCTGCCGACGAGCGGTGCACCGGTTGCCCGAAACCCTGCGAAGTGCCGCCGAACGCTCGATGTCCGCCGCGATTCCCTCCCTCTCCGACCGCCTGACCTGGCTGCGCGCCTTCCGCGACGCCGTGCGGGAATCGCATCCAACCCTCTGCGCCCTGGCCTCCGAGGAGGTCGGGAAGCCGACCTTCGAGGCGATGGTCGCCGACATCATGCCGCTCGTCGCCAGCATGAACTGGCACCTGAAGCGCGCGAAGTCGATCCTGAAGCCGCGACGCGTCGGTGGCGGGGGGCTGTTCGGCTTTGGCCACTCGGTCGAGCGCCAGCGCCTGCCGGTCGGGCGCGTGCTGATCATCGCCACCTGGAACTACCCCGTGCAGCTCGTCGGCATCCAGCTGGTGCAGGCTGTGGTCGCGGGCAACGCCGTCGTCGTGAAGCCCTCCGAGCGCGCGCCGCGCACGCAGGCGCTGTTGCTCGAGCTTGCGATCCGCGCCGCCGACGCCATCCCGTCGCTGCGCGGTTCGATCGAGTGCCGCAGCGCGACCCGCGAGGAAGGCCGCCGCGTGCTCGCCGAGGAGCACTTCGACCATGTCGTCTTCACGGGCTCGACCGCCGTCGGCCGCGCGATCGCGGAGGTCTGCGCGCCGCGCCTGATCCCGACCACGCTTGAACTCTCGGGCTCCGACACAGCCTTCGTGCTTGCCGACGCCGACGCGCGCGCGGCTGCGCGGGCCGTGTTCATGGGCTTCACCGCGAACGCGGGGCAAACCTGCATGGCGCCGCGCCGCGCGCTCGTGATGCGCGAGGCATACGCCGCGTTCTGCGACGAGCTCGCGCGGTTGGTCGCGGGCGCGAAGCGCGTGACGCTTGTCGACGCGGGCGCCGCCGAGGCCTCGCAGCGCGCTGCGAATGCCGCGATTTCCGCTGGCGGACGCTCGATCGCGGGCGCGCTCGAGCCGGTCTCCGGCCGCACCATGCGACCGGTCGCGGTGCTCGATTGCCCACGCGACAACGACCTCTTTGCAGGCCGCCACTTCGGCCCCGCGCTCGCCGTGCGCGCCGTCGACTCGCTCGACGAAGCCTTCGCGCTGCATGCGGGAATCGGGCAATACCTCGCGACGAGCATCTGGACGCGTCGCCCGAGCGCCGAGCTCGCCGCGCGCGTCGAGGCGTGCAGCTCGAGCCTCGTCCACTTCAACTCGGTGCTCTTGCCGTCGGCGCACCCGGGCATCGTGATCACGGGCACGGGCGCGAGCGGCTGGGGCGGTTCGCGCGGCGAAACCGGCCTTGTGGCGCTGACGCGCGAGGTGTTCGTCACGCGCACCTCGAGCTTGGTGACGGCGCCGCTCGACGAACCGAGCGCGAAGGTCCAGCAGTTCCTCTCGAAGTTCATCGCGTGGCCGCGCGCACCGAAGCCGGTGTCGCCAGCCCCGTCGGTCCAATCGAACGCAACGCCCGCGAAAGCGGCGAATCCATCAGAGAAAGTGCACGCATGAAGAAGCGCGTCATCGTCATCGGCGGCGGACTTGCCGGCCTCGCGGCCGCGACCGAACTCACCACCCAGCTCGGCGGCGACGGCGATGTCACCATCGTCGAGAAGAACCGCCATCTCGGCGGCAAGATGAATGTCCTCACCGAGAAGGGCTACACCTTCGACATGGGGCCGACGATCATCACGATGCCCGAGGTCGTGCGCGGCATCATCCGCCGCAGCGGCCGCCGCGTGGCCGACTACCTCGACCTCGTGCGCCTCGACCCGCAGTGGCGCTGCTTCTACGAGGACGGCACGGTGCTCGATCTTCGCGACAATCCCCAGGATTTCGCGCGCGACCTCGACCGCCAGTTCCCCGCGATGAAGCCCGGCAAGGGCTACCTCGAGTTCCTCGAGTATGCGCGGCGCATGTACCGCCTGAGCGAGAAGGTCTTCTTCTACAAGGATCTCGGCGGCATCGGCGACATGATGCGCAAGCCGCCGACCGAGGCGGGAATCCTCGGCGATGTGCTGCGCATGCGCATGCACTCGACCGTGGCGAAGACCCAGCACCGCTCGATCCAGGAGCCGCATCTCCAGCAGCTTTCCGAGCACTTCATGCAGTATGTCGGATCGAGCCCGTTCCTCGCGCCGGCGATCCTCTCGCTGATCGCGAGCGCGCAGGGTGACTACGGCTGCTGGTACGCGCAGGGCGGCACGCGCATGGTGGCGCGCGCGCTCGAGCGCGTGTTCCGCGAGCAGGGCGGCAACGCCGTGCTCGGCAAGGGCGCGAAGCGGATCATTCTCGATGGAAAGCGCACGAAGGCCGTCGAGCTCGAGGACGGCACGATCCTCGAGGCCGACATCGTGGTCTCGAACTGCGATGTGCAGCGCACCTACACCGATCTCGTCGCCACGCCCGCCGCGCGCGCCGAGCAGGCGAAGATCGCCTCGAAGTACGAGCCCGCGTGCTCTGGCGTGGTGCTCTACCTCGGCCTCGACCGCCGCTACGAGCATCTGCGTCACAACTGCTTCCTCTTCTCGAAGGACTCGCAGGCCGAGTTCGACGACATCTACAAGAAGGGCGACCCCGCGCGCGATCCGACGCTCTACCTCTGCGTCCCGAGCGCGACCGACCGGACGCAGGCGCCCGAAGGCGGCGAGTCGCTCTACATCCTCGTGCACACGCCGTACCGGCGCGACCGCCACGACTGGGATTCGGAGGACGGGCTCTTCACGCAGTATCGCCGCGTGATCCTCGACAAGCTGAAGCGATTCGGCATGGAGGATGTCGAGAAGCACATCGTCGTCGAGCGTCGCCTGACGCCCGCCGGCATCGACCGCATGTACAACGCGTCGGGTGGCGCGATCTACGGCCTTGCGTCGCACGGACGGCTCCACGGCGGGTTCAAGCCGAAGAACCGCAGCACCGTGGTCGACGGCCTCTATCTCGCAGGCGGCAGCGTGAACCCGGGCCCAGGCACCCCGATGGTGATGATGTCGGGCGTGACCGCCGCATGGGCCGCGTGCGAGGATCTCGGCATGAATGTGAACCGCACCGCGACAAGCGTCGGCGAGGGTTCGACCGTCGGACGCGAGAAGCCCGCAGCGTCGATGCTCGCGGGCGAATGGACCGCGGGCGCGCAAGGCACGGAGGCCAAGGGGTGGACCGAACCCGCGATGGCGCGCTGATTCCTGCGACGCCGTCGCCCCGTGTGCGCAGCGTCTTCGCGGCCATGGTCGCGGGGAAGATGCGGCGGAGTTTCCACGCCGTACGCTTGGCGCGCGGGTCGCGCGACATCCTCGCGTCGGTTGACTCGGGCGAGCGGCCTGCGCTTGTCGTGATGAACCATGTGTCGTGGTGGGATCCGATCCTGCTGATCGTCGCGTCGCGGGAGTTCTTCCCGTCGCGGCCGCCGTATGGGCCGATCGACCGCAACGAGCTCCAGCGCTTCGCGATCTTCAAGAAGGTCGGCCTGTTTGGCGTCGACCCCGATGACCCCGCGACGCTCGAGGCGATGCGCGCGTACCTCGTCGACGAGGTGACGCGCGCGCCGCGGCTTGCGCTGTGCGTGACGCCGCAGGGGAAGTTCTCCGATGTGCGCGACGAGATCGTGGTGCGGCCCGGTGCCGCCGCGATGGCGGCCGCGCTGAAGGTCGACCGCGCCGTGGCGATCGCGGTCGAGTACGGGTTCTGGGTCGACCAGAAGCCCGAGGTGTTCGTGCGCGCGGAACCGATCGATTGCTCCGAGGGCGGCACGCTTGCGTGGCACAAGCGCATCGTGACCTCGATGCGCGCGAACCAGTCTGCGCTTGCCGAGCTCGTGCGCGCCCGCAACGCGGCCGCGTTCGAGCCGCTCGCGCCGTCGTTCCGGCCGAAGGTTTCGGGCACGAATCCCGTGTACGACCTCTGGTTGCGCCTGACCGGTCGCTCGGGCGGCGAGTTGGGCGAAGCGCGTGAGAAGCGGGGGGCACATGACGCTGTCTGAGATCGCACTTTCGCTTCAAAACCCGTGGCTCAGCGGTGCATCGCTCGTGGCCGCGGCGCAGCCGCTGCTCTTGGGCGTCGTGAACATGGCGCGCTACCGTCGTGCGCCCGGACTGGCCGAAATCGCGGCCGAAACGCGCCCGCTGCGTGTCGCCGTCTGTATCCCGGCGCGCAACGAGAAGGCGAACATCGAGGCGTGCGTGCGTTCGGTGCTCGCGTCGCGCGAGGTCGAGGTGCGCGCGTATGTCTACGACGACGAGTCGACCGACGGGACGGGCGAGATCGTCGCGCGGCTTGCGGCCGAGGATTCGCGTGTCGTCGTGGTGCCGCGGCGGCCGCTGCCTGCGGGCTGGAACGGCAAGCAGCACGCGTGCTTCCGCATGGCCGAGCACGGCCTCGGCTACGACCCTGCGCTCGAGTGGTTCCTGTTCACCGACGCCGATGTGCGGCTCGAGCCGGATGCCGTCGCGCGCGCGCTCGGCTTTGCGCTCCGCTCGAAGTCGTCGCTTGTCTCGACCGTTCCCCGCGAGATCACGGGCACGATCGGCGAGATGCTGCTCGTGCCGCTCATCCACTTCGTGCTCATGAGCTACCTCCCGATCGGGCGCATGCGCTCGACGCTCGACCCGGCCGCGAGCGCCGCGTGCGGTCAGTTCATCCTGGTGTCGCGCGCCGCGTATCGCGCGGCGGGCACGGGCGCCGACTACGGCCACGCAGGCTTCAAGGACTCGATGCACGATGGCGTGAAGTTTCCGCGCGCGGTTCGCCGCGCCGGGCTACGCACCGATCTCTACGACGGCACCGAGAGCGTGTCGTGCCGCATGTATCGCGGATTCGGCGAGACCTGGCGCGGGTTTGCGAAGAACGCCTACGAAGGGCTTGGAAGCATGGGGCTTCTGTTGTTCATCACCGTCTACCACGCGCTTGGGCAGGTGTTGCCGTGGATCGTGGTCGCGCTTGCGGCGCTGGCCGCGCAGTGGTCGCTGGGCGCGTCGCTTGCTGCGGGTGCGATCGCGTGCGCGCTTGTCGGGCGCGCGCTCCTTGCCGCGCGCTTCCGACAGTCGTGGTGGAACATCCCGCTGCACCTCGCGTCGATCGTCATGCTGTCGGCCGTCCAATGGCGCAGCCTCTGGCTTCATCGGACGGGGAAGCGCAGCTGGAAGGGCCGTGGCGGCGCAGAGACAGCGCCCGCCTGAGTGCGGTACGATCGCCCGACCGTGAGCGCAGGCGTCCCCGTCAAGCTCGAGATCGTCGACGATGTCGACCCCCATGTGCAGCCCGTTGCGCTGCAAGCGGGGGTTCGTGTTCTCATCGGACGCGAAGCCGACTGCGATGTCCGAATCGATCATCCCGCTGTGTCGCGGCACCACGCCGCGATCTCCGCGGCCGAGGAGACGGCGACCATCGAGGACCTCGGGAGCCGTCATGGCACCCGGGTGAACGGGCGCGCGCTGACGCCCCAGAAGATCGCAGAGCTCCGCGCGGGTGATGTGATCCACATCGGTCCACGGGCGCTGCGGGTACGGATCTCGGGAAGTGATGTGGAGGGGGAGATCAGGGTCGATGGCTCCGCCACGATGACGGCTGTTTCCGGCCGTCGAATCGGGGTTCCGCTCGAAGTCGTGAACGACTCTCGCCCACAGGCTGCGCCCATCGTGTTGCGGCCCGGCGCGCGGCTCGTGATCGGACGGCTCTCCGAGTGCGACATCTTCGTCGAGGATCCTGCGGTTTCGCGGCAGCACGCGGCGATCGTCGTCGGCGCAACGGGCGACATCACCGTCGAGGACCTCGGGAGTCGCCATGGCACGCGCGTCAATGGCCAGTTCGTGCGCAGCGGGCGGCCGCTCGAACTCGGCGAAGGGGATGTCATTCAGCTTGGACCTCGCCTGCTTCGGATTCGCGCGGCGACCACGCGCGTTCGAGCCGAGGCGGGCGCCGAGTCCGCCGACGCGGTGCGCACGATCGCGGTCGGCACCCATGGCGGCGCGGAACACGCCCTGCGCGTCCTGATCGATGTGGTGCGCGGGATTCCGTCTGATGGCAACACCGAGTCCGCCGGCAGGATGCTGCTTGAGAAGCTGTTGTCGGTGACGAAGCTCGAGCGCGCGCTGCTTGTGCGGTTTGATCCGATGCGCGCGGACGCCGACATCATCGCCGGCGCCGGAGCCGAAGGCCGCGCGGTGAGCCGCACGGTGCTCGCGTCAGCGTCGGATCCGCTGCGCGTTGCGCATCTCTCGCAATCGGCTGTGAACATCCAGGCGGCGGCCAGCATCGCGGGCACCGGCGTGCGCGAGGTGCTGTGCGCACGCGTGGTGGTCGAGGGCGACGAGCAACTCTACCTCTACCTCGACAGCGTCGGCGCACGCGCCCCTGTCGACGGGGCGATGGCCGAGTTCGTGGGCGCTGCCGCGCGCATCTGCGGACTTGTCATCGAGAGTTTCGCGCGCCGGAGGCTCGAGGCGCTGCGGCTCGATGTCGAGCGTGCGCGCCTCGTGCAGCGACGGCTGCTCGCCCACGAGTCTGGCGCGATCGAGGGCTACTCATGGCATCTCGATTCGCTGCCCGGCATGCTGCTTGCGGGAGATTTCGCGGGCATCGCTCGGCGCCCCGATGGCTCGGTGCTTGCGTGGATCGGCGATGTCTCGGGCAAGGGCGCTGCCGCGGCGATGCTGATGGCGACCGCGCAGTCGTGGATGTACGCCGCCGCGACGCGCGTCGAGCCGCTTGCGATCACGGTGCGCGCGCTGAGCGAGTTCCTGTACGGGAAGAGCGAACCGAGCGAATTCGCGACGATGTTCGTCGCGGTGCTCGAGGCGAACGGGACGGTCACGCTCTGCGACGCAGGCCATGGAATCGCGTATCTCGTCGGGCAATCGGGTGCCTCGCGCATCGATGCCGAGGGTGGTGTGCCGGTCGGCGCCACGCCGGATGCCGAGTATGCGACGAGTTCGATTTCGTTGGCGCCAGGTGCGCGTCTCGTGATGGCGACCGACGGCGTCTACGAGCAGCGATCAAGCTCCGGCGACGCGTTCGGATTGGACCGCATCGCGACGACGCTCGATGGCTCCACCGGAACGAGCGACGATGTCGTGCACATCGTCGATGCGCTGCGCGCGCACGCAGGCGATTCGTTCGACGACGATGTGACGGTGCTCTCGATCGAGCGGAGATGACCATGGCCTCCGCGTCGAATGCCGTTGGCGACGCTGTGATTCCGACCGAGGCGGCGAGCCTCCCCGATGCGTGGTTTGCCTCGCGCGGGTGGACGCCGCATGCGTTCCAGCGCGAGGCGTGGGAGCGCTCCGCGCGCGGTGAGAGCGGGCTCGTCCATGTGCCGACGGGAAGCGGCAAGACCTACGCGGCCTATCTCGGGGCGCTCGACGAACTCGCGCGCGAGCCGGCCGACGGGCTCGCGGTCGTCTATGTGACGCCGCTCCGCGCTGTGGCGCGCGACATCGAGCTCGCGCTGCGGCTGCCTGTCGAGGAGCTAGGGCTTGCGGTGACGGTCGGGTCGCGCACGGGCGACACCGCCGCGAGCGAGCGCGCGCGGCAGCGCGAGAAGCTGCCGAATGTGCTGGTGACGACGCCCGAGTCGCTGACACTGTTGCTTGCGAACGACCGCGCGCGGGAGTTGCTTGGCGGTGTGCGCACGGTCGTGGTCGACGAGTGGCACGAACTGCTCGCGTCGAAGCGCGGCGTACAGGTCGAGCTCGCGCTCGCGCGACTTCGTGCGTTCGCGCCGCGGATGCGCGTGTGGGGGTTGTCGGCGACCTTGCGCAATGTCGACGAGGCGGCGCAGTCGCTCGTCGGCGTCGGGCGATCGGCGTCGGTCGTGCACGCCGCGATTCCGCGGGAAATCGCGGTCGACGGGCTCTTGCCCGATTCGGTCGAACGCTTCCCGTGGGCCGGGCACCTCGGGCTCACGATGCTCAAGCCGCTGGTGGCGTGGCTTGACCCCGCGAAGCCGACGCTCGTCTTCACGAACACGCGCTCGCAGGCCGAGCGCTGGTTTGCCGCGATTTCGTGGGAGAAACCCGAGTGGCGCGAGGTGCTTGCGCTTCACCACGGCTCGATCGAGCGCGAGCAGCGCGAGGAGATCGAGGGCGGGCTCAAGGACGGGCGGCTGCGCATCGTGGTCGCGACCTCGAGCCTCGACCTCGGCGTCGATTTCTCGCCGGTCGAGCGCGTGGTGCAGGTCGGGTCGCCGAAGGGAATCGCGCGACTGATCCAGCGAGCGGGGCGGTCGGGGCACCGGCCTGGTGCGCGGTGCGAGGTCTTGTGCGTGCCGACGCACGCGCTTGAACTCGTCGAGATCGCGGCGGCGCGGCGGGCGATTGACGCGCGCGAGATCGAGGAGCGCCACGGGTGGAACGCACCGCTCGACTGCCTCGTGCAGCACCTCGTGACCTGCGCGCTCGGCGGCGGGTTCGATGCCGACGCGTTGTTCGACGAGGTGCGGACGACGGCTGCGTTCGCGCGGCTCTCGCGCGAGGAGTTCGACTGGTGCGTGGCGCTTGCCGAGCACGGCGGGCGCACGCTTGCGCGCTATCCGCAGTACCACCGCATCGCGCGCGGCGACGACGGCGTCTACCGCATCGCGTCGAAGAAGTCGGCGGCGCTCCACAGGCTGAATGTCGGCACGATTGCGGCGGATGCCACGATCTCGGTCGCGCTTGTCGGCGGGCGGCGGCTTGGGTCGATCGAGGAGAGCTTTATCGCGCGGCTGAATCCGGGCGACGCGTTCCTGTTCGCGGGCGACATCGTCGAGTTCGTGCGCGTCCGCGACATGACCGCGTGGGTGAAGCGGACGAAGCGCGCCGACGCGACGCCGCGGTGGAATGGGTCGCGATTCCCGCTGTCGACCGCGCTGTCTGCGTCGGTGCGGCGTTCGCTCGACGAGGCGCGGCGGGGGGTCTTCGAGGGGCCCGAGATGGCGCTCGTGCGGCCGGTGCTCGAGACCCAGATGCGGCTTTCGGCGCTGCCCGCGCCGGGGGAGACGCTGGTCGAACTCTGTTCGACGGCGGACGGCCATCACCTGTTCGTGTATCCGTTCGAGGGGCGGCTCGTGCACGAGGGTCTTGCGGTGCTGCTTGCGCTGCGGCTTGGGCGCGCGCAGGCGACGACCTTCGCGATCTCGATCAACGACTACGGGATCGAGCTGCTCGCGCCCGCCGATGCGGGTGCGCGGCCGTATCCGTTCCGCGAGCTGCTCGGGCCCGCGCTCTTCTCGCGCGAGGCGCTCGCGGCCGATCTCCTCGAGGCCGTGAACCTCGGCGAACTCTCGAAGCGGCAGTTCCGCGACATCGCGCGGGTGGCGGGGCTCGTCTTCCAGAAGTATCCGGGCGCCGAGCGCTCGGGCCGTCAGGTGCAGGCGGGCGCGGGGCTCATCTTCGATGTCCTGCGCGAGTTCGACCCGCAGAACCTGCTCCTGCAGCAGTCGGAGAAGGAAGTGCTCGACCGGCAGTTCGAGGAGGGGCGGCTCGCGCGCACGCTGGCCTCGCTCGAGGCAGGACCGCTGATCGTGCGCGAGACGGTGCGTCCGACGCCGCTTGCGCTGCCGCTCGTCGCCGACCGGCTCGGGACGACGCTGTCGACCGAAGGCGTGCTCGCGCGATTGCGCGCGATTTTGGGCGGCGACACGGCGTGAGCGCGCGGTATCCTGCGCGCGTGCCGAGTACCGCGATCACGATCGATGGAATCGAGATGGACCTGATGCCCGAGCGCGCGCTCTTCCTGCGCGCCGCGAAGGCGTTGGTGGTCGCCGATCTCCATGTCGGCAAGAGCGAGTCGTACCGCCGCTTCGGCGTGCCGAGCGCCGACGGCATCGACGAGGAGACGCTCGTGCGGCTCTCGCGCGCCGCGATGCGCGCAGGCGCGAAGGTGATCGTGGTGGTGGGGGACCTCACGCATTCGGCGGTCGGGATCGGTGAAGCGGAGATGGAGCGGTTCGCGGAGTTCCGCGCGCGGTGCTCGCTGCCGATCCGTCTGGTCGAGGGCAACCACGACCGCGGCGTCGGCACGCTGCCGAGCGAGTGGATGGTCGACCGCGTACGCGGCGCGTTCGCGCTCGGCGGCGTGCGGTTCGAGCACGAGCCGCCGGCGGCGGCCGCGGCCGCATGGACCGTGTCCGGGCACCTGCACCCGATCCTGTCGGTGGCGCGCGGCACGCGCAGCGTCGAGGCGCCTGCATTCGTGGTCGACCGCGCGCGGCGGACGCTGGTGCTGCCTGCGTTCTCGAAGTTCACGCGCGGCGTGCGGTACGAGCCGTGCGCGGGAGTCGAGCTCTACGCGATCGCGGAGAGCGAGGTCGTGGGGCCGATCGGGGCGGCGGCGTGATCCTCCGGCAACTGTCGCGGCCGATGGCGCTTGCGATGGTGGGGATCGCATCGTTTGTGATCGCGCTCATCGTGCTTCCGGCCGCGATGTTGCCTGCGATGATCGAGGAGTCCCGATGGTCGGAGTACGCGAACGGCTACGGCGGCTATCTCTGGGATCTCGTCTCGCTTGGACTCCGACTGGAAGAGGCCGCCATCGTGCTCGGCGCTGCGTTCGTCTGGTCGGCGATGTGCGTGCTTTTCCTGTCGCCGATCGTGGGGCCGCCGAAACTCGAGGCGCAGGGTCGGTCGCTCGTATCAAGCGTGATTGCCGCGGCCTTCTTCGGTTCGCTTGCCTGCGCGCTCACTTGGGTGTCCTTGATCGAGGGAGCCGCTGCGTTCCTGTGCGTCGACGGGAAGGAGTTCAACTCGCTCTATGAGATCATCGTGGCTCCGATGTATCTCACCGGGATCGCCGTCTGGATCGGCGGCGGACTCGTGTGGTATCTGCTGCTGAAGCGGGCGGGCAACTTGCGCGATCCGGCGGGGCTCGATCGGCTCGTGAGACGCGTCTTCGCGGGGACTTGCGTGGAGTTGCTGCTCGGAACGATCTTCTATCTCCAGGTACGGCGCAGGACCGACTGCTACTGCGCCATGGCGTCGTTTTGGAATCTCGTGTTCGGCGCGGCGACTCTGATCTGGATGTGCGGGCCGTGGGCGGTGCTTCTGGTGACGCGCGGGGAGCGCCTGCAGTGGGCGCGCGGGGCGTGCAGGCAATGCGGCTACCCGCGCCGAACCGACGCCGACCTCTGCCCGGAATGCGGCGCACGGCACGTGCCGTCCAGTGCACGGCACTGAGCGGCACGTGCCGTGCACCGCGAAGTACGCGCGCAAATCCATGCTGCGTATGTGTTTATGACCGATCGGCAAGCGTGCACGGCACGTGCCAGGCAGTGCCAGGCACTGCACGGCACGTGCCGTGCACCGGTCGTGGGGTCACGGCTTGCGCCGCGTCTCTGTCTGCAGCACCACCATCGTCGCGTAGCGACCGCTCGAGTGCATCAGTTCCTCGTGCGTTCCGCGCTCGACCACGCGGCCGTCCTCCATCACGAGGATGAGGTCTGCGCCTTGGATCGTGCTCAGGCGGTGCGCGATCACGAAGCTCGTGCGGCCCTTCAGGATCTCGCCGAGCGCGCCCTGGATGTACCGCTCGCTCTCGGTGTCGAGGTTGCTCGTCGCCTCGTCGAGGATCAGGATCCGAGGGTCCGCAAGCACGGCGCGCGCAAGCGCGAGGCGCTGGCGCTCGCCGCCCGACAGCTTGACGCCGCGTTCGCCGATGCGCGTGTCGTACTTCGCGTCGAGCTTCTCGATGAAGACATCGGCGCGCGCAACGGCGGCCGCGCGCGCGATGTCGGCGTCGCTCGCGCCCGGCCGCGCGTAGGCGATGTTCTCGCGGATCGTGCCGTCGAAGAGGAACACATCCTGCTCGACGATGCCGAGCAGCCGCCGGTACGACGCAAGCTCGATGTCGCGCAGGTCGTGCCCGTCGAGCGTGACGCGCCCCTCGGTCGGGTCGTGGAAGCGCGCGACGAGGTTCGACAGCGTCGTCTTGCCCGCGCCCGAATGCCCGACGAGCGCGACCATCGTGCCCGCAGGCGCGTCGAACGACACATCGGCAAGCACGGGACGGTCGGACGCCGGGTAGCGGAACGAGACGCCTTCGAAGCGCACATCGCCGCGAACGGCCGCGGGATCAAGCCGCACCGTCGCGCGCGCCGCGGTGTCGGCGAACTCGTCCTTCTCCTCGAGGAGGTCGAGCGTGCGGTCGAGGCTCGCAAGCCCCGTCTGCAGGCTGGTCGCCGTGTTTGCGAGCACCTCGAGCGGCCCGAGCAACAGCGTCACATAGGTGAGGAACATCACGAGGTCGCCCGCGGTGAGGCGGCCCTCGACGACCTGGTTGCCGCCGTACCAGAGGAGCGCCGCGGCGGCGGTGGGGATGAACAGCTCCCACGCGATCTCGACGCCGCGCGACCACCACCAGACGAGGATCTCGGTGCGCGCCTGCAGGTTGGTGCCGCGCGCGAAGCGGCCCGTCTCCGCTTCTTCGCGGGCAAACCCGCGCACCACGCGGATGCCGCTGAAACTCTCGGCGGCGTGGCCGTCGATCTCGTCGCGCAGCTTCTTGAGGTCGCGGAACACGGGCCGGATCCGGCCGATCCACACCTTGTGGCTGAACCACACCATCGGGAGGAGCACGATCGCGCCGACGAGCAGCCGCCAGTCGGTGAGCGCGAGGATGATCAGGCTGCCGATGAGTTGGATCACCGCGCGGAAGGGGTTGTAGAGCAGCCCGAACAGGAGTTCGCCCGCGGCGCCCGCATCCTCGCGGAGCAGGCTTGAGACGCCGCCGGCCTTGAGATCCTGCACGCGGGAGAGCGGCAGGTGGATCGCCTTCGCGAACGCACGCCGCCGCAGCGCCACCTGCAGCCGCTTCGCGACGATCGTGGCTCGGTTGCGCCCGACGACGCCGAGCGACACCTTCACGGCGATCGTGCCGAGCGTGAGGATCGCGATCCAGGCAAGCACCGAGCTGCGGTGCTCGAGGTCGAGCCACGCGGGCGCCGCGCGCACGAGCCATTCGGGCAATGGCACGCTGCCGAAGACGCTGTCGATCGCGAGCTTGATGCCGAACGGCGGCACGAGCGCGAGGGCGGTCGTGATCGCGAGCGTTCCGAACGCAATCGCAAGCGCGCCGCGGTATGGCCCGAGCAGGCCGAGATACGCGCGGAACAGCGCGCCGAACGAGCGCGTGCGCTGGCCCTTCGGCTTCGCGGGCTTGCCGCGCGCGTCTTCCGACTTCTCCTTCGCGCGCTTCGCAAGATCGACGCGGTAGTCGCGGAATCGCTGGCGGCTCGTGCCCGCGCGCGGCGCGGCGTCGTGACGGATCTCGTTCACGGTCGCTGCTCCGCGGACGCGCCGGTGGCAGGCTTCACGGCTGGAATCCCGAGCGACACCGGCTTCGCGGAGCCATCGTCCGCGATGTACTTGCGCGCGCGGATCTTCTCGTTGCCGAGCTGTCCGCACGCAGCCATCACGTTGCGTCCCTTCGTGCCGCGGCGCTTGGTGAACTGACCGTTCGCGACGGCGCGCGCGATGAAGCGCGCCACCGACTCCTCGTCGGGCGCGGGCCACGGCGAGTTGCGGCGCGGGTTGTAGGGGATGACATTGAGCGAGCAGCGGATCTCACGGAGGAACGCGCAGACCTCGTCGCAGTGTGCGTCGGAGTCGTTCACGCCGGGAATCAGCACATACTCGACGCAGAACGCGGCCTGCGAATAGCGGGGGAACCCGAGCAGCGCGTCCTTGAGGCGCGCCATCGGCCATGCGCGGTTGACGGGCATGATCTCGGTGCGGATCGCGTCATTCGGCGCATTGAGCGACAGCGCGAGGTTGAGGCGGTGGAAGCCCTCCTCGCGCACGAGCTCGCCGATCTTGCGGATGCCGTCGGGGTTGCCGACGGTTGAGATCGAGATGTTCGATGCGGGCACGCCCGCGCCGTCGTGGTCGACGAGCACGCGGATCGCCTGGATCACCTCGTCGATGTTGTCGGTGGGCTCGCCCATGCCCATGAAGACGATGTTTTTCACGGCGCTTTGCGCCTGGGGGTTTTTCACGGCGCTTTGCGCCTGGGGGTTTTTCACGGCGCTTTGCGCCTGGGGGTTCTTCACGGCGCTTTGCGCCTCTCGGCGCGGCACGCGATGCGTCGCGCTCCACCACTGGTGCACGATCTGGTCGGCGCGCAGGTTCTTGATGAGCCCCATCTGCGCCGTCTCGCAGAAGCGGCAGCCCATCGCGCAGCCGATCTGGCTCGACACGCAGAGGGTCGTGGTCGTGCCGCTCGCGCGCGGCATCGGGATCAAGACGCTTTCGGTCTCAAGACCCTCCATGCCCGCGTCGGTAAGCCGCAGCACGAACTTGCTCGTCGCACCCTCGACCAGCGTCGCGGTCACGGGATAGTCGGGCACCTCGCACCAGTCGGGCACGACGCCGTCGCGGAAGATCGCGCGGTAGGCCTCGAGCGCTGCGTGCGCGGTGCGGCCACGCTCGCGCGCCGCCGCCACGAACTGCGCGCGGGTCATGCCGAGCGGACGGAGCGGGGGTGCGGGTTCAGCGGCCATCCGCAAAGCCTAGCAGCAACGCCGCGCGCGGCGCGGCCATCACTCCGCAGGAACGCAGCGACTCTGCGCCCATTCGCGCAGTTCGGCGATGCGGTCGGCCATGATGACCGATATCGGCGGGCTGCGGCGGTAGGCCTCGGCGAGGTCCTTGGTCTCGAGCGGGCGCTGGCCGTCGCCGAACGCTTCGCGCAGCGCGCTCTCGATGCCCGCCTCGATCTCCGCGCCGCTGTAGCCAGCGGTCGCAGCGACGAGTGCCTCGAGGTCGAAGGTCTTCGGGTCGCGCTTGCGCTTCGAGAGGTGGATCTCGAGGATCGCGCGGCGCGCCTCCTCGCCCGGCAGGTCGATGAAGAAGATCTCGTCGAATCGACCCTTGCGCAGGAGTTCGGGCGGCAGCGCCGAAACATCGTTCGCGGTGGCGACGAGGAAAGTCGATGACTTGCGCTCCTGCATCCAGGTCAGGAGCGTGCCGAACATTCGACGCGACAGCCCGCCGTCGGATGACAGCGAACTTGCGCTTGCGAAGCCCTTCTCGATCTCATCGATCCAGAGCACGGCCGGCGCCATCCGGTCGGCTTGCTGCAGCGAATCGCGGAGCTTCCGCTCGCTCTCACCCACGAACTTGTCGTAGAGGGCTCCTGCATCGAGCCGAAGCAGCGGCACCTTCCACGCCGTCGCCACGGCCTTCGCGGCGAGGCTCTTGCCGGCACCCTGCACGCCAAGCAGCAGCATGCCGCGGGGATTCGAGAGCCCGAAGCTCTCCGCATCGACCGACGACGACATGTGGCGGTCTGAGAGCCATTTCTTCAGCTTGCCAAGCCCGCCGATCGAATCCATCGAGACGGGCGCCTGCACGAACTCGAGCACGCCTTCGAGATCGGCGCACGCGTTGCGCTTGTGAATCATCACGCGCTCAAGGTCGTCGTCGTTGAAGCGATCGTCCTCGGTGGCGGCTGTGATGATCACGCGCTCGGCCTGGCGCTTGGTGAGGCCGCGCATGGTGCGCGCGATCGCGTCGAGGGTGCTTCGGCGCACCGACGCCTCGAGCTTGCGGGTCTGCGAGACCTCGCGCACGGTCGAGCGCACGATTTCGAGCAATTCCTCGTGGGTCGGAGTGGGCACGGTGACGCGATGCGCGTCGTTCGCGATCGACGCAGGCAACTTCAGTCCACGCTCGACGAGCACGATCGAGCCGAAGAGCCCGCGCGCCCACTCGACCGCCTCCTTGAGCGCGCGCACGGTTCGTGCGTCGCCGAGATGTGGGCCGAGGTCGTAGAAGAAGTTCGCGGAGCGATGCTTGGGCGCCTGCTGGATCAGCCACGCGAACGCGGCGGCGGGGGCCTCCGTCTCCGAGGCGAACTCATCGATGAAGCGACCCTTGGAGACGCCTCGAAGGGCCGACCAGTGGCGGGTCTCGATGTTGGCGTCGATCGCATGCGGAACAGTCTGGCGCACCTCGGATTCGTCGTCTGTGTCGATGACGATCAACGGATGGGTGCCGTCGAGTTCGCGGCGGAGAATCAGGGAGAGCGCAGTGGCGGTCGAGAGCGTCATGGCGCATTCGCACGATAGCCGAATTCACGGCGCGGATCCGCTTGGATTGAGCCGCTTGCTGCGTCCGCGGAGGGGCTATCATCGACGCCCCGCCCTCGGCGGCTCGGAGTTGAAACATGCACCTCAAGCGCGACGACAGCCACCACCACGGCCCACCGGTGATTCCGATCACCTTCCACCTCGAGGATCCCGAAGGCCTCACGGGCACCTCGCAGAAGGTGTGGGAAGTTCTTGGTGGCGAGCACGAGTCGATCCTTGAGGTCGCGATGGACAACGGCATCAACATCGAGCACGCCTGCGGCGGCGTGTGCGCGTGCTCGACCTGCCACATCTACCTCGAGCAGGGCGCCCAGCAGGTGAGCGAGGCGACCGAGGACGAGGAAGACCGCGTCGAGGAGGCGCCCGGCATCCGCCGCACCTCGCGGCTTGCGTGCCAGTGCGAGTTGAAGGACCTCGGCGAGGGCAAGCGCGTGCCGATCGTGGTGCGCGTGCCGGCGTGGAACCGCAACGCCGTGAAGGAAATCCCGCACTGACCCGCGGGTGGAGCACGCCATGCATTGGCTCGATGTCGAGCGCATCGCGGAAGAACTGTTCGATCGCCACGGCGACATCGATCCCGTGACGATTTCGTTTCCGCGTCTGAAGTCCTTGGTCGAGGCGCTGCCGGGATTCAAGGAGCAGCCGGGCCACCCGTGCAACGAGCGCATTCTCGAGGCGATCCAGCAGGCGTGGATCGACGAGCGCGAGTAGCGCGGCTCATCCCGACTTACTGCACCGGACCCCAGTTCGTCAGCACCTGCGCGAGGTCGCTTCCGCCGACGAATCCATCGCCGTCGAGATCTTCCGGGCCATCGCCCTCGCCCCAGTTCGCGAGGATCGCGGTGAGGTCCGCGCCGTCGACGAGGCCGTTGCAGTCGATGTCGGCCGCGAGGCGGCAGGGGATCGCGAGCGCGGCGTTGTAGAAGTCCCAGTTCGCCTGGCCAAGGTTGTTCAGCACCGCACCAGCGTTGTGACCGATTCCCGGGAGCACCGTGTAGCCGTGCGGGATGCCGAGCTTCGTCAGCAGCGCCGAGAACTGCTCGTTCATCGGCACCAGCGCGTCGAGCGAGCCGATTCCCTGGCGCACGCGCGTCTGCGCTGCGATCACCGCTTCGGCGCGGTCCGCCACGATCGTGCGGGGATTCTGCGAGAGGTAGTAGAGCGGATCGCTGCCCCACACCGCCTCGTAGATCGCGAGGCGAAGCTGTTCTGAAGTAGAGCCTCCGAGCGGCTCCTCGAGGAAGTCGAGCTGCAGCGGACCCGCGCCGAGCATCGAGATGCCCGCGAAGAGATCAGGCCTGCGGAAGCCGAACCTGCCGCTGCCCGCGCCGCCCATGCTGAAGCCGTCGAGGATGCGGCCGCTCCGCTGCGCGATGGTGCGGAAGGTGGCGTCGACATGGGGGACAAGATCGTTGAGGACGACATCCTCCATGGGAACAACCCCGTTTTTCGAGTTGCACCACATGCTGTAGTTCATGCCGTTCGGAATCACCACGATCATCGGCGGGATCAATCCCTGAGCCATGCCCGAGGAGAGGTAGCCCGTCACCTGCGTGATGCCGGCGAGCGGGTCTCCCGATCCATGCAGCCAATAGAGGACGGGGAACCTGCGGTTCGGCTCGTTGGCGTAGGCGGGGGGCAGGTAGATGTGAAAGCTCACCGTCGTGCCGGCGGACGCGCTTGAGAAGGTGCGGTACTGGACACCTGGCGCCGTGACGGGCGCCGTCGTCCACTGGGCCGACGCCGGGCAGGCGACCGCGGCGCACAGCGTGGCCGCCACGATGCGAAGCCCAAGGGAGAGGGATCCGAGTACGCCGCGTGCGTGTGGCATAGGGTTCATGATGGCACGGGAAACGCCCTGCGCGACCGCCACATTGCGCGATTGGGCTCGAATCGCCGCGAGATTGCCCGCCGTGGCGCAACTTGTCGGACCTCCGTAGTCTGCCCGCATGCCGAAGTCCACCGTCGAGCGCTACCACGCTGCAGCGATCCAGACCGCGTTCGCGAACCCGAAGACGCGCGACGAGATCCCTTCGCGCGTCGCGCGCATGATCGCGATGGCCGAGCAGACGGTCGCCGGCTACGCGCCGTTCTTCGATGTGCGCCTCGTCGCGTTCCCCGAGTTCGCGCACGCGGCGCCCGTCTACTTCACGGTCGAGGAGCTGCTCGCGCACCTCGCGGTCGAGATCCCGAACGACCACACCGACGCATACACGCGCTTCGCGAAGAAGACCGGATGCTTCGTGCAGACGGGAACCTTCATCGAGCGCGACGCGCGCTACCCGGGCGTCGTGTTCAACACGACCTGCCTCATCGGCCCGGACGGCATCGTCGCGAAGTACCGCAAGGTGAACCCGTGGATCCCGTGGGAGGTGCACGCGAGCCCGCACGACATCGCGGCCTACGCAGAGGATCCGTTCCCCGTGGCCGACACCGAGATCGGGAAGATCGGCTGCGCGATCTGCTACGACTGGCTGTTTCCCGAGTCGATCCGGCAGCTTGCCTTCAACGGCGCGGAAGTGCTCGTGCGCGTGAGCGCCTACATGGACCCGTGGGGCGCGACGGCGCCGATGGACTGGTGGACCACCATCAACCGCGCGCGCGCGATCGAGAACACGGCGTTCGTCGTCGCATGCAACCAGGGCGCGAGCTTCGAGGGCTATCCGCCGTTCTCGTGGCCGGGCGGCTCGATGGCGGTTGACTTCGACGGACGCATCCTCGCGCAGGCCGATCCGGGCGCGGGGGAGAAGGTCGTCGTGGCGCCCATCGACCTTGCGGCGCTGCGCGACGCGCGCGATCGCCGCCGCGGTCACGACATGCGCGCGCACTACCGCGCCGAAGTCCATCCGTATGCGGCGCGCGCGCAATTCATGCGCGCAGGGCAGGGGGCGATCACCATCGAGTCGAACGAGGCGCGCATCGCCGCCGCCAAGCGCACGCTTGCGTGACTTGCGTATCCTGCGCGCATGCTGCGTTCGTCCCTTCTCCGCGTTGCGATTGCCTGCCTCGGCGTGAGCGTGCTTCTTTCCTGCAAGAAGGAGTCGCCGAGCGTGTCGACAGGCGCGTCATCGGGCGCGGCGGCGGTTGCCTACGACGACGCCACCATGTCGCTTCTCAACGAGGCGAAGGGACTCATGGGTCGGTTCGAGTTCGAGGCCGCCGCCGCGAAGTACGCCGAGGCGCTTGCCCTTCCGTCGAAGCCGCCGGAAGCGGCGCTTGGTCGTGCCATCGCCACGCTGAACCAGTCGCGCGAGGGCGCGCAGGATGAGGCGCTCGTCATGCTCGGCGAGTTCATCGCGACCAAGCCGTCGCGCGAACTGGAGCTGCGCGCGCGATACTGCCAGGGACTTTGCTTCCTCTATCTCGGCCGCGCGGGCGAGGCTGTCGCCGCGTTCACGCCGGTCGCGGAGGCGCGCTCGACCGACGCGTACGCGCTCTATTTCGCGGCGCAGGCGCTCGAGCAGACGGGCGAGCATGCGAAGGCGCTGCCGTGGTACCAGGCCTCCGCCGAGCGCGATCCATATCTCAAGAGCGCAGAGCTCGGCATCCAGCGCTGCGCGCGCAGGCTCGGCGACGAGAAGCGCGCCGAGACGGCGCTTGCCGCCTTCGAGCGACTCACGACGAATCCGCGCGCGCGCAACGCCGAGTTCAAGTACACCCGCATGGGCGATCTCGGGCTCGCAGTCGTGCCAGAAGGCGCTGCGAAACGCGCCTACACGCCTCCGTCCGGGCCGATCTTCGAGGATCCGCAGGAACTTGCGATCCGCTGGCCCGATGGGTTCACGCCGCGCTGGTCGAGCGACGCCGAGCAGCATGCCGTGACCGTCGATCTCGATCGCGATGGTCGCCTCGACATCCTGATTCCTCGCGCGCTGATGCTGGCGAGTGCGCCGGGCGTGGTCGAGGCACGGACCCTCGTGCTCATGGCGGCCGCCGACGGCACCTACGACGCGAAGCCCGAACATCCGCTCGTGGGGCTCATCGGTGGCGGCGTCTTCTCGATCCTGTGCGGAGACATCGACTCGGACGGTTTCACCGATCTCTATGTCTGCCGCATCGGCGACAACGCGCTGCTGCTCGCCGATGGGCTCGGAGGATTCCGCGACGAGGCCGAGGCGGCGGGGGTCAAGGGGCGCGGCATGACCTGCATCGACGGCGCGCTCGCCGACCTCGATCATGACGGCGACCTCGATCTCTTCCTCTGCTTCCGCGACGCGCCGAACCAGCTCTACATCAACAACCTCAATGGAACCTTCCGCGAGATCGGCCGCGAGGCCGGCGTTGCGACCGAAGATCGGTCGCCGGTCGGCGTGATCGTGGGCGACTTCGACTTCGACCGCGATGCGGACATCTTCGTCCTGAACGAGACGCCGCCGCACGAGGCCTTCGTGAACGATCGTCTGTGGAACTGGACGAGCGGCAAGTTCCCGGGGCTCTCGGAGGAACAACTCGGCGAGTCGGCGGACTCGGCTGCGGTGGTCGAGCTCACCGACATCCCGCTGCGTCGGTTCGTGCTCGGTACCTCGCGCTACCTGCGGCTGCCGACGCGTTACGAGGAATTCCGCGGGAACCGCGCCCCGCGGCTCTCGGTGGCCGATGTGACGGGTGACGGACACGCAGACATCGTGGTGAGCGGTTCCGACCGAATCGAACTCCGCGACAAGTCAGGGCGGTTGGTGACGGAATGGCCGGTGCAGCAGGGCATGATTCGCACGCAGCTCGTCACGCTGGACGCGCTCCGCGGGGCTGAACTGCTGACGCTGCGAGTCGATGGCGCGCCGCTCCTCTGGCGCGCGGGCGGCGGCCGCGGGCCGTACGCCGCGATCGCCTTCAGCGGGCGGACCGATCCGTCGCAATCGATGCGTTCGAATCCGAGCGGCATCGGCACGAACTACGCGGCGCGCATCGGCGGCGAGTGGTTCGGCGGCGAGACCTTCCGAGCGTCGACAGGTCGTGGGCAGTCGCTCGCGCCCGTGTCGATCGGGACCGGGCCCTTCGGCGCCATCGACTTCATCGAGGTCGAGTGGTCGGATGGCGTTTTCCAGACGGAGCTCGATCTTGCATCGGGCAAGCTGCATTCGATCACCGAGACGCAACGGCAGATCTCGTCATGTCCCGTGCTCTTCGCGTGGAACGGCGACGAGCTGCGCTTTGTGACCGATGTGCTTGGCGTCGCTGGAATCGGCTATTTCCTCGAGCCTGATGTGTACAGCGTTCCGCGGCCGCGCGAGACCTTCGTGCTGCCCGAGGGTGCGCTCGTGCCGAAGGCCGACGGGACGCTGTCGTTGTCGCTCGCGGAGCCGATGGAGGAGTCGTGCATGCTCGACGCCGTGCGGCTGATGGCGGTCGATCTCCCCGCGGGATGGGACATCGCGCCCGACGAGCGTCTTGCGATCGGCGGCGCTGCGCCGACGGGTGAACTCGTCGCGTGGCGCACCGAGTGGCTTCCGAGGGTGAACGACGAGCTCGCGCGCGTGGATCTCGTCGCGCCCGATGTCGGCGCACACGATTCGCGCTTCATCGGCCGCCTCGCCGGCGAGCAGGCGGTCGAGCTTGAGTTCGGCACCGCGATCGACGCGATTGCCGAGCCGTGGCTCGTGATCGACGGCTGGGTCGAGTACCCGTATTGCCAGACGATGTTCGCGGCGTGGCAGGCCGGGGCGAAGTACCGCGCGCCGAGCCTCGAGGCGCGGGCGGAGGACGGCACTTGGGTCGAGCTCGTGGGAGAGTGGGGCTATCCCGCAGGCATGCCGCGCCGCATGGCGCTGCCGATTCCAAAGGCGGCGCTTCCTGCGGGCGCGACGGCGCTTCGCATGCGCACGAACATGGAGGTCTACTTCGACAGCGTGCGGCTCGTCGCCCGCGAGCCGCTGCCGGCGGCACCCGTCGAGCTCACGCTGTCGCGAGCGACGCTGGCGTCGGTTGGATTCGCAAAGCGCACGACCGGTCCGCAGAAGCAGCCGTTCTACGATCGGGGACAGCTGCTTCCGCTCTGGGACTGCCGCTTCCAGCGTGGGCGCTACACGCGGTTTGGCGATGTGCGCGAACTGCTCGCGCGCGAGGACAAGGCGCTCGTCGTCTTCGGTCCTGGCGAGGAAGTCGCGTTCGACTTCGCGTCGCCCGCCGCCGCACCTGCAGCAGGCACGACCCGCCGATATGTGCTCGACTCGCGTGGATGGTGCAAGGACATGGACCTTTTCACCCGCGAAGGCGAGACGATCGAGCCCTTGCCCGGACCGCCGGTCGATGAGAAAGCCCGCGAACTGATGGACGCAACCCGCACGCGACCCGAAGGCGGCCGATAGCGGCCGAGCGCCCGTGGGATTCGTCAAGGAGTCGAGTATTCTCCTCGCGTGGCGAAGTACCGTCCTGCCGTCGGCCCGAAACTGAAGTGGTTGCTTGCAGCCGTCTTCGGGCTCTTCGCCATCCTCGTCGTCAACAGCGTCTACCTTTCGACGATCACCTTCCTCGAGTGGCGATCGGGCGACTCGCTGCAGGGCGAGTTCTATCTCTGGAACTTCCTTGCGCATCTCGTGCTGGGCTTCGCGCTCGTCGTGCCGACGATCGTGTTCGGCGCGATGCACTGGCGCAATGTCTCGAATCGACCGAATCCGCGCGCGATCGCGGCGGGGATCGCGACATTCGTGGCGGCCATCGTGTTGCTCGCGACGGGCGTGGCGCTCACGCGCGTGGAGGTCGCGGGGGCGGTCGTCGGTGTCCGCGACCCGGCGGTGCGTGACGCCGTCTACTGGCTGCATGTGGCTGCGCCGTTTGTAGTGGCGTGGCTGTTCGTTGTCCACCGGCTCTCGGGACGCAAGATCAAGTGGGCGATCGGCGCGCGATGGGGCGGCGCTGCGGTGGCTGTGTCGGCGCTCGCCGTCGTCGCGCATGTGGTCTGGCCTGAGCCGAAGGTGCGCGTTCCCGAGGATGGCGCGCAGTACTTCGAGCCGTCGCTCGCACAAACCGCCACGGGCGGGTTCATCCCCGCCGAGGGCCTGATGGCGAACGAGTATTGTCTCGAGTGCCATGCCGATGTCGTCCACTCGTGGGCGCATTCGGCGCACGCGATCAGTTCGTTCAACAACCCCGTGTATGCAGCGAGCGTGCGCGAGACGCGCGAGCGTGCGTTTGCGCGCGAAGGCAATGTCCACGACGCCAACTTCTGCGCGGGCTGCCACGACCCCGTGCCGTTCTTCTCGGGTGCGTTCGAGGACAAGCGCTGGGACGACCCGAAGTACGACGCCGCGAACGATCCGCTCGGCCGCGCGAGCATCAGCTGCACCGTCTGCCACGGCATCGTGTCGGTCGACAGTCCGCGCGGCAACGCCGACTACACGATTCAGGAGAGCCCGCACTATCCGTTTGCCTTCAGCGAGTCGCCGCTCCTGTCGTGGGCGTCGAACCAGCTGATCAAGGCGAAGCCCGCGTTCCACAAGCACACCTTCCTCAAGCCCGAGGTGCACCGCTCGAACGAGTTCTGCGGCGCGTGCCACAAGGTGCATCTGCCCGAGAAGCTCAACGACTACAAGTGGCTGCGCGGCCAGGATCACTACGGCTCGTTCCTGTTCTCGGCGCGCAGCGGTCATGGCGCGCTCGGCTGGTACCAGCCCGACAAGGCCGCGACCACCTGCAACGAGTGCCACATGCAGGCGGTGCCGAGCACCGACTTCGCGGCGCGCGACCGCGACGGAAGCGGCACGCGCAGCATCCTGTCGCACGCGTTCCCGAGCGCGAACACCGCGCTCTCGTGCCTCACCGACATGAGCGCGTCGGCGATGCTGCCGGGCGCGTACGCCGAGGACCTGCCGCCCGACATGGCCGCGGAGACTTCCGAGGAAGCGCGCGCCAAGATCATCGCGGGGCACGCGGCCTTCAACGCGAAGACGCTGCGCGTCGATCTCTTCGCGGTGCGCGACGGAGGCGCGGTCGACGGCGCGCTGCGCGTGATCGGCGCGGATCTCCCCGTGCTCGAGGCGGGCAAGACCTACCTCATCGAGGCGGTCGTGCGCACGCTGAACATCGGCCACGAGTTCACGCAAGGTACGGCCGACTCGAACGAAGCCTGGCTGTGGGCGCGCGCGGCGCTCGCCGGGCGCGAGGTCGGCACGACCGGCGGCATCGACGGCGCGAGCGGGGCGCTCGACCCGTGGTCGAAGATGTTCAACGCGTTCGTGATCGACCGCGAGGGCGGGCGCATCGACCGGCGCAACCCGCAGGACATCTTCCTGCCGCTCTACAACAACCAGATTCCGCCGGGCGCGGGCGATGTCACGCATCTCGCGCTCCATGTGCCCGAGGACGCAAGCGCGCCGCTCGACCTCGAGGTCGAGGTGCGCTACCGCAAGTTCGATACGACCTATCTCCGCTATGTGTACGGGCCCGAACGCGTGAACGACCTGCCGGTGATGGTGCTGGCGCGCGACCGGGTGACGCTGCCCGTGCGCGGACGCGACGGCGTGGTGCACGGGTTGGCCTCGGCTGCTGCCGACGCGGTTCCCGAGTGGCAGCGCTGGTACGACTACGGGATCGGCCTCTTCCGCGAGGCGGATCGCGGCGCCGGTCGCGGTGCGTTGCGCCAGGCGGACGAGGCGTTCGTGGAGCTCTCGAGACTGGCGCCGTCGCTCGGTGCGCTTGCGCGTGCGAGGCTTGCGATCCGCGAAGGGCGACTCGACGACGCGTCGGCGCTGCTCGCGATCGCGGCTCAGGGTGAGAAGGGTGACGCGGGCGCGCCCGCAGCGTCGCCCTGGAGCCTCGCGTACTTCACGGCGCTCGTCGACAAGCAGAACGGCAACTTCGCGCGCGCGGCCGAGGCGTTCGAGCGCGTGCGCACGACCGACTTCGCGGGCGCTCGCGAGCGTGGCTTCAACTTCGCGCTCGACACCCGCGTGCTCAACGAACTCTCGGAGACATTGCTCGAGCAGGCGTTGGTGGAGCAGGGTGAATCGCGCACGGCGCTTGTGAATCGCGCACTCTCCGTCGCGCGCGCGGCCCTCGAGGTCGACCCCGAGCATGCGCAGGCGTGGTGGCTGGTGAACCGCTCTGCCACCGAGCTCGGCGACGAAGCGACTGCTGCGAACGCACGCGAAAAGCACGCGCGCTACAAGCCCGACGAGAACGCCCGCGACCGCGCGGTGCGGCTTGCACGGGAGAAGTACCCGTGGGCGAACGCAGCGGCCGAGGCGACGGTGCTCTACCCGATGCACCGCGAAGGTCGCCTGACGGGCGACCTGCTGCCGGGAACACGCGTCGAAGTGGGAAAGTAGGGAAGCGGGGAAGTAGGGAAGTGGCGAAGTAGGCGCGTCGGCTGACTCTCGGCGGGTCTATGCTGCGAAGCACACCGCCATGCCCGCTCCAACGATCTCCACCCTCGCCGAACTCCGCGCCTCAGGCTGGCGCTCGCGCACCGTCAAGGACGAACTCCGCGCGAACTTCACCCGCGCGCTCGCAGCGCATGACGAGCTCTTCCCGGGCATCGTCGGCTACGACGACACCGTGATCCCCGAGATCGCGAACGCGATCCTCGCCGGCCACGACATGCTGTTTCTCGGCGAGAAGGGGCAGGGCAAGAGCCGCCTGATGCGGCTCCTTCCGCGCTACCTCGACGAGTGGGTGCCGTACCTCGACATCCCGAACTCGCCCGTCCACGAGGACCCCGAGCGCCCGATCACGCGCGCGGGGCGCGAGCTCGTCGCGTCGACGCCGCCCGATCGCGTCAAGATCGCGTGGTGGCACCGCAGCGAGCGCTACGGCGAGCGCCTCGCGCCCGGCACCAAGTTCGCAGATGTGATCGGCGAGATCGACCCCGCGAAACTCATCGGCGGCACCAGCATGTCGGCCGAGGACGCGCTGCATTTCGGCCTGATCCCGCGCCAGCACCGCGGCATCTTCGCGATGAACGAGCTGCCCGACCTCGACGAACTCGTGCAGGTCGGACTCTTCAACATCCTCGAGGAGCGCGATGTCCAGATCCGTGGATACCCGATCCGCTTCGACCTCGACATCCTCGTCCTCTTCAGCGCGAACCCGAGCACCTACAACCGCTCGGGCAAGGTGATCCCGCAGCTGAAGGACCGCATCGGCTCGACGATTCAGACGCACTACCCGCG
Organism: Planctomycetota bacterium; assembly: GCA_041161465.1. Classification (GTDB taxonomy): domain Bacteria; phylum Planctomycetota; class Phycisphaerae; order Phycisphaerales; family SM1A02; genus QWPT01. The sequence continues at coordinate 27,675 of JBEAUK010000067.1, forward strand.
CGGGCGCGAGCTCGGCGTCGCGATCACCCGGCAGGAGTCGGGCATGGATCTCGGCGGCGAGTTCCCCGTGGTGGTGCCGCCGTTCATGGAGGCGCTCGTCGAGGAGATCTCGCGCACCGCGCGCGCGTCGCGCTTCGTCGACCAGGCGAGCGGCGTCTCCGCGCGCTTTGCAATCGCGAACTACCGCACCATGGTCGCGAATGCGCGCCGCCGCGCGATCGCGCTCGGCGAGAAGCCGGCGGTGCCGCGCATCAGCGACCTCGCGCACCTGAAGGCGAGCGCCGTCGGCAAGCTCGAGCTCGACCTGATGGGCTCGCACCAGCTGACCGAGGCGCAGGCGATCGACGCGATCGTCGCAGAGGCGATCACGAAGGTGTTCGAGGAGTATGTCGACGCGCACGGCCTCGGCGACATCGCCGATGTGTTCGCGAAGGGCGTGCGCATCGAGGTCGGCGACATGCTGCCGTCGTCGCACTACGCGAAGATCCTCGCGAGCGTGCCCGAGGCGTGGAACAAGGCGTTCGAGGTAAACGCCTCCGAAGACCAAGCCGTGCGCGCGAGCTGCGTGGAGTTCGTGCTCGCGGGTCTCTGGGCCACCGAGCGCATCTCGCGCGTCGAGAAGCATGGACGCGTGAGCTACGAGGTACGGGGAAAATGAGCGAATACGGTGGTATCACGCACACCTACCTCGGCTACGACCCGCTTGAGTTCCCGCCGCCGAACAAGCCGCGCTCGGGCGACGCGGCCGATGCGATGCTCGACCACATGCTGATGTACGGCTCGCGCCGGAAGTTCACCGACCGCGAGCTCGCCGACGCGATCCACCTCGACCCCTCGCAGATCAAGGGCCTCGGGCCGAGCCTCGACGCGCTCAAGGCGATGCTCGAGGAACGGAAGAGGAAGATCCTCGAGCGCTACGAGACGACCCACGCCCGCGACCTCGCGGGCGACGCCTTCGACACGGCCGCCGCGAAGGTCGAGGTGCCCGACGCGCTCGCGCCCAAGATCAAGCCTGCGCTCGACGCCGCGATCGACCGCCGCCAGCTCGTCGACCTCGAGCGCATCCACCGCCGCGTGCCCGACGGCACGCCGCTCTCGCACACGCTCATGCGCGCGATCGCGCGGCTCCGCGACCAGTTCGCGGTCGAGCAGCTGCACGCGAAGTACCCGTTCACCGGCCGCGAGAAGATGGATGTGCCGACCGCGCTCGCCGTGAAGGAGGAGCTCGAGAAGATCGACAAGCTGCTCCGGCAGATCGAGGAAGCGCTCAAGAACGCGAAGCCCGCGATCATCGACATGGACGCGCTGCGCGAGTACGCGAGCGACGAGCAGATGGCCGATCTCGACCGGCTGCAGCGGCAGGTGAACGAACTCCTGCGCAAGATGGCCGAGGAAGCGGGGCTCGAGCGCTCGCCCGATGGAAACCTAGAGGGCTACAAGGTCTCGCCCCGCGCGATGCGCACCTACCAGAAGCATCTTCTCGCCACGATCTTCAGCGACCTCGCCGACGCGCGGCGCGGCCGGCACGACGGCGTCGACTCGCGCGACGGCGCCGTCGAGCTTCCGTCGACGCGCGCCTACGAGTTCGGCGATTCGCCCGCGAATCTCGATGTCCCGCAGTCGATCCTGAACGCCGTCGCCCGCACGGGCCGCGCGCGCCCCGCGGCCGAAGATCTCGAAGTCCACCGCACCCGCCGCGCGCCGAAGTGCGCCACCGCGCTCATCCTCGACATGTCCGGCTCGATGCGCTACGGCGGGCAGTACATCGCAGCCAAGAAGATGGCGCTTGCGCTCGACGGCCTGATTCGCAGCGAGTACCCAGGCGACTTCCTGCAGGCGATCGAGATGTACACCATCGCGAAGCTGCGGCCCGCCGCCGAGATCGTCGAGATGCTGCCGAAGATGGTGTCGATCAACGACCCCGTGGTGCGCCTGCGCGCCGACATGTCGGACCCCGAGATCACCGAGCGCGACCTGCCGCTTCACTTCACGAACATCCAGCGGTCGCTGCAGCTGGCGCGGCAGGTGCTCTCGGCGCAGGACACGCCGAACCGCCAGATCTTCCTGCTGACCGACGGGCTTCCCACCGCGCACTTCGAGGGCAGCGACCTCTACATGCTCTACCCGCCCGACCCGCGCACCGAGCGCGAGACGATGCGCGAGGCGATGCGCTGCAAGCAGGATGGGATCGTCGTCAACATCTTCCTGCTCCCGAGCTGGTCGCAGTCGGAGGACGATGTCCAGTTTGCGCACCGGCTGGCCGAGTCGACCGGCGGGCGCGTCCTGTTCGCGGGCGGCGAGGACCTCGACCGCTTCGTGGTGTGGGACTATGTCAAGATGCGCCGCACGATCATCGGATAGCCGCGCGGTGTTTCGTACACTGCGCGCGTGACGACCGCGCCCGACCCGAGCCCGACCGACGAGACCGAAGGCGACGACCGCGCCGTGGGCCGCGGCTTCCTGCGCTCGCTCGCGGTGTTCGCGATGTTCGCGATCATCCTCGGGGCGTTCTTCTACTTCCGCCCGCGCGCCGCGCCGACTCCGGGCTCCAGCGCGCCCGTTGCGCCGCCTGCGCAGTCGCCTGCGGCCGCGGTCGGCCCGTTGCCGGGCGTCTCGTTCCGCGATGTCGCGGCCGAAGCGGGCGTCGACTTCACGCACGAATCGGGCGCGCGCGGCGGCAAGCTGCTGCCAGAGTGCCTTGGCGGCGGGGTCGCGATCGTCGACCTCGACCGCGATGGCGCGCTCGACCTCGTCTTCACGCAAGGGCAGCCGCTCGAACCTGCGGCGGGCGACCCGGCGGCGGGGAAGGGCGGCATCCGCATCTATCGCAACGCGACGGCCTTCGGCGGCCCGATCAAGTTCGAGCGCGTCGCGGTCGGCGAGGCGCTCTTGTCCGATGTCTACGCGATGGGCCTCGCGGCGGGCGATGTCGACGGCGATGGCAGCCCGGACCTTCTCGTCACTTGCGTCGGGCAGGATGCGCTCTTCCTCAACCGGACGCCTGCGCACGGCGCGATCACGCTCGAGCGCGCGCCGCTCCCGGCGGAGAACGAGTGGGGGACTTCCGCCGGCTTCCTCGATGTCGACACGGACGGCGACCTCGACGCCGTGATCGCGAACTATGTGGAGTGGGACCCCGAGATCGACCGCAGCGTGAACTACACGCTCGACGGGATCGGCCGCGCCTACGGCCCGCCGACCGGCTTCGAGGGCACGATGCTCACGCTGCTGCTGAACGACGGCAAGGGGGCCTTCCGAGATGTGACCGCTGCGTCGGGCGTCGCCGTGAAGAACCCCGTCACCGGCGGCCCGTACGCGAAGGCGCTCGGGCTCGCGTTCGTCGATGCAGACCGCGACGGCCGCACCGACATCCTCGTGGCGAACGACAAGACGCCGAAGTTCCTGCTGACGAACCAAGGCGTCACGGACGGTACGCCGCGCTTCCGCGACATCGCCGTCGACTCTGGCTTTGCCTACGACCGCGACGGCAACGCGACGGGCGCGATGGGCATCGACATCGCCTGGCCGCGCAACAGCACGCGCCTCGCGATCGCCGTCGGCAACTTCGCGAACGAGCCGAGTTCGCTCTACTTCTCCATGCCACCTCGCGACGAGAGCCGGACGCCCTCGTACGCCGACGAGGCGCTCGGACAGGGCTTCGGCGCACCGACGCGCGCGCTCCTTACCTTCGGCCTTGTGTTCGGCGACTTCGACCTCGACGGCGACGAGGACATCGTGCAGGCGAACGGCCACCTCGAGCCCGACATCGCGCGCGTGCAGCCGAGCCAGACCTACGCGCAGCGCGGGCAGTTCTTCGTGAACCGCGGAGGCGACGCGACGCCGCTCTTCGTAGAGGCCGTGCGCGGTTCATGCGGCGACCTCGAGAAGCCGTCGGTCGGCCGAGCGCTCGCGATGGGAGACCTCGACAACGACGGCGACGACGACCTCGTGCTGGTCGACCTCGCCGGCAAGGCGCGCCTGCTCGTCAACGAGCAGCGCACCGGAAACAACTGGATCGCGATCGGCTTGCTCGATCCCGCGTCGTTCGGTGCCGAAATCACGGTCGCGGCCACGATCGACGGCAAGTCCATCGTGCAGCGGCGCGTGCTGTCCCCGACGCGCAGCTACCTCTCGCAGAACGAGCCGGTGGCACGCTTCGGCCTTGGCGACGCCACGGGCACGGTGCAGGTCAACATCAAGTTTCCTGGCGGCGAGCAGCTGATCGAAAACCTCGAAGCTGGGCAGCGTTACCGAATCCGCAGTCCCGTGCCGCGGTCGCCGAAGCCGGCGCTGCTAGGTGGCTAAAGGCAGGTCATGGGGGCAAAGACAGGCGCTGGGAAAACCCCTCGAAGGATGAAAAACCCCTCGAAGGATTAAAAAACCCATCGAAGGATTAAAAAACCCCTCGAAGGATCTTCGAGGGGTGAGTTTCAGATGCGAGAGGATGACGAGGGCTCTCAGAGCTTCTTCGTCTTCTCGAACTTGGCCTTGTCGCGCGCGGCGGCAGCCTTCTCCTTGGCTTCCTTGGTGTCGGTCGGACGGTTCGCGTCGCCGAGGAAGAGGATGCGGGTGCAGGCGCGGCACTGAACGGCGTCGTTGGAGTTCGACGCAAGGCGCGCGTAGGTCTCGAAGGGGACCTCGATGTTGCAGGCACCGCAGGCGAACTCCCGGTGGCGCATGCTCACGACGGTGATCTCCGCCATGGCTTCGCCCTCGGTCTCGTCGGCGACCTTGTCGAACAGCTTGCGCTCGCGATCAGGCACAAGATCCGCGGCGCGGGCGCGCTCGGCCTCGAGTTCGGAGAGCCGCTCGCCGACATCCTTCAGGCATTCGTCGAGCTGGTTCTTCGCGACATCGCGGATCTTGAGACGCTCGGCGATCGTCGCCTCGTGGAGGTCCAGGCGCTTCTTCGTCTCCTCGGCGCGCTGCATCTCCTCGACGGCGCGCTTGACGACCTCGTCGCGCTGCGTCTCAAGCGACTTCATCTCGTTGAGGATCGCCTTGTACTGCTTGTCGTTCGTCGAGGTGTTGAGCTCGGCGCGAAGCTTGTCGACGCGCGTGGTCGCAGAGGCCTGCTCGACCTCGAGGCCGTGCACGCTCGCCTGCAGCTGCTTGAGCTGGGTCTCCAGCTCAGCCTTCTGCTTGGCAAGCAGGGCAAGCTGCTTCTCCTGCGCGCGGAAGTATGTCTCTGCCGAGGTCACGCGCGAGCGGAGTGCGCGAACCTGGCTGTCGACCCGGTGAAGTGTCAGGAGGTTGTCGAGAAGCGCCATGTGAGGGAACGATTCTATCACGGAACCCCGCGCGAATCTTGCGCATTTCCCCGATACGCCAGCTTCTCTCTCCGTCAGCTCGCCGGGACGAGCCGAAGCAGCCAGTAGACCACGGGGCCCGTAAACAGCGGGCTGTCGAGGACATCGAGCACGCCGCCCATCCCCGGGATCGTGTGGCCAGAGTCCTTGAGACCCGCATCGCGCTTGAAGGCGCTCTCGGCCAGATCGCCGGCCTGCCCGAGCACGGCGGTCAGTGCGCCGCCGATCGCGCCGAGCCAGATCGGGATGTGATCGTCGGCCTCGGGGAGCGCCCCCGAGAGATGGGCAAGCCCGCCACCGACGAGCGTGGCGGTCACGACGCCGCCGGCAAGACCCTCCCACGACTTCTTGGGGGAGAGCCACGGGATCATCTTGTGCTTGCCGATCGCCATGCCCGTGAAGTACGCGCCTGTATCGCAGGCCTTGGTGGTGAGGATCGCGCCGACGAGCACCCACGGCGAGTGCTCGAGCCGCACGAGCATCCAGAAGCCAAGCAGCACGCCGCCATAGATGCCGACGAGAAGCGTGCCGCCGGCGAGCATGAGCGAGCCCTTGGGATCGCGTTCACGCGACATTCGCAAGAGTGCGACGACGAGCATGAGCACGAGCGCCGAGGAGAGCACGCCGGTCGCAAGCGTCGCTGGCTGGAAGAGCGTGCTTCCCGCGGTACCGAACAACCCGAGGAGCGCGGCAACGACCGATGCGAAGAGGCTCGCCTGAATCGACGCCGCGCGCATGAACGAGACCACTTCCCGCGCGATCAGCACCGAGAGGATCGCTGCAAAGCCGAACAGGATGAGTCCGGGCGGCAGGCCATGTTCGGCCGCGCGCGCATCGAGCGAGCCGTCAAGCCACACGATTCCGAGCACGAGCGCGATGAGGAGTGGCCCGGTGATGAGTCGTTGCCAGAGCATGCGTGCGCTCCCTGTCGCGTGGCGTCAGTAGGTCGGCATCGAACGGTCGATGTCGGCTGCCCAGAGATGGATCCCGCCCGCAAGGCTGCGGACATTGCGGAAACCCGCGGCTCGCAGCATGAAGGTCGCGGTCAGGCTGCGGCGTCCGTGGTGACAATAGACGACGAGCGGACGGTCGAGATCATCGTCGACCTCCGCCTTGAGTTCATCGATGCGGGCCTCGAGCGACTGAAGTGGGTAGAGCCGCGAGCCCGCCAGGCGGCAGATGTCGGCCTCGGGCTGGGTGCGCACATCGACGAGCAACGCTGCGCTCGGCGCCAGTTGCGCGACCTCGCGCGGCGTGATCTCGTCATCTGGACGGTAGGGGTACCCCGGCGGGATGCCGGAAGGGGAGCCCTGCGCCGGGCGGGGATCGTTCGTCACTCCGACTTCTCCGTGGGAACGAGCTGGTAGCGGCTGCGCGGCCCGACAAGCGTGGTGCCGGGCGGGCAGAGAATCATGCGGAAGGGCATGAGCACAAGATCGACCGCAGCGTTCGCCGGCTCGATCACGCCTTCAAGCGCAGCGCTGCCGCGAGACGCAGAGGTCGGGATCTCCAAGGCGGAGGCGATCGTCGGATACGCGCCGGTGTCGCGCGCCTCGGTGCGGTCGATGCGCCAGCGCGTGTGGTAGGTCGGCTGCACTTCGGTCTGGTGAATCGGCGCGTGCACCACGATGAGCTCCCAGTGCGCGCGCGAACCTCCGGGTCCGATGCTCGGAGCATCGGGCGTCGCCTGCACCACGCATGGTGCGGCGCGCAGCGCGGGGAGCGCGGTTCCGAGCGGCCCGTCGGACTGGTTGAGATGTCCCGTGCACCCGCCCGCGCACACCACGAGAACTCCTGTGAACGCGGTGGGAAGCGTTGCAGCGGCGACGGCACGCAGCGGTCGATTCATCATGGGCGCAATCGTACCAAGCGCCTTCGAGGAGCGAGGCGGAACAATCCCTGCTCGCGGTGCTTCATCGCGGTCGACATGCCGACGCAACTTGGCTCACAGCCAGCCGTGCTCGACGAGTCCGCGGACTGTCTCGCGCGCGCCGTGGTCGCCGCCCAGTCGGGCGGTCAACTGCGCCTTCGTGAGCCGCGGATCCTTTGCGAGGAGTTCGAGCGCCAGCGCGTAGGCCTTCTGTTCGCTTGCGAGGCGGTCGATGCGGGTCTCAAGCGACTTGGTCCATCGCCCGCCGACGCGGACGCGCGCGGCAAGCGCTGCACCGGCGGCGATCCGCACGCGACGCTTGGTCGAAAGCGTGATGTTCCACTGAGAGCCGTCGCGCGAGAGCGTGATCGCCACGACCGTGGTGGCGGCAGCCTTCGCCGTCACCGTTGCCTTCGCCCGCGGACCCGTCTTGCTGGTCGCAGGCCTTGCGGCCGACTTCTTCACGGCTTTCTTCGCGGCCTTCTTCGCGGCCTTCCTCACAGCTTTCTTCGTCGTCGCCATCGTGCACGCTCCTTGGTTCTATGACGATCCGACGCAGCGCGCCGCCATCAGGTGTGAAACTCAGTCGGTCACCTCGTCGAGAAACCCCTGGATCTCGCTCGCCGCCTTGAAGTCGCCGACCGCGCGCGCACGGGCCAGCCCCTCGCGGAGGACCGCCGCGATCTCGCCGCTGCGCTTGGCAAGTTCCAGCGCCTTCGCCTTGTGGAAGAACGCGTAGCACTGCTTCGGATCAGCCTCGATCGTGCGGTCGTAGTACGCGATCGCCTCATCGAGGCGACCGAGCTTCTGGCACTCCTGCGCAAGCCCGTACAGCACGAAGCCGTCGCCAGGCTCGGCTTGGAGCAGGGCGCGGAGCTTGAGAAGACGGTCGGACTCGGGCTGGGACACGGCTGGCTCGGTGGCTTTCCTCGGGGTCTGTCAGGCGGATACTCTACAGCCCCATGCCGCACGGCTCACTCCAGCCAGAAATCGGTGCCTGCCCGCGCAGCGGCTCGTCCCGCGCGCTCCGCTCAACGGTCTCGTGCCTGCTTCTTGCGGCGCTCGTCGCCGCCGTGGGCGCCTGCAGCACCGCACCGCCGGGAACGCCCGTCGTCGACGAGGAGGAGGCGAAGCTTCCGCCGCGTGAGAAGTCGATGCGTGTCACGAGCGCCTTCGGGGGCACCCACCGAGTCTCGAAGATCGAGAACGGGGTGTGGTTCCAGTCGTTCGAGAATCGCGTCCTCTGCCTTGACGCGCAGACAGGCACCGAACTGGTGGACCTCGAGCTGGCGCCCCGCGGAACAACTGGCGTTGTGTCCGACTTCCTCGTCCGTGGCGAGCGTCTCTTCGCGGTGCTCGAGGAAGACTGGGTCATGGAGATCGACATCTCGACCGTGCGCGAGCCGAAGGTCGTGTCGCAGTGGGGGCGCGCGGAGCTTGGAATCCGACCTGTGTTCGTGTCCGCCGTCGGTGACGAATTGTTCGTATCGGGAGAGGGCGGCGCAGTTCGGCTTTCGGAAGCGACACGCCACGGCACCCTCTCCATCGACTCGAAGGGGCGACCGATCGCGCCGGAGCGCCCCGATGCGTTCCTCGAGGGCCGCAATGTCGGTCGCGTGGTCGCCGCCAAGGGCGGTCCGGTCGCATGCATCGGCCGTCGCATCATCCGTCTTGCCGACGGACAGTATCTCGGCGCCGCCAGCATGCTCATCGAGCTGCCCGAAGCCGCCGGCGGTGGGTACGGTTTTGTGCTCCAGGCGCCGGAGGGTGCGCAGGTCGGACTGATGAACGAGGACTTCCGCGAGCGTTCGGCCAGCGCGTTGCGCGGGCAGGTGCACTCGATTCGCTTCTTCGACGACCGTTTCTTCGCGGTCAACGACTTCGAGGTCGCGACTTGGAAGATGGATCTGGTCCCACCGGCGGCCGACTCTCCCTCCGACGCGTCGCCTCGGCAGGAGTTCGTGCTCGGCGCGCTCCTCTCCGTTCCCGTCAAGGGTGCGCGCGATATCGCGAAGGTGCAGCGCAATCGTTTTGCGGTGGCTGGAAGCTTCGGGCGTGCGCTCTACCGCTATCTGCCAGAAGGCGACAAGCCTGGCGACACCTTCTACTGGTCGCGCCGGCTTCCCGGGCGCCTCGAGGTGGCGGTGACCGATCGCCGCCGCGTGCTGGCATCGAGTCGCGAGGGAACCTGGCTCTACCTCATCGGCGAAGAAGCCGAACTGAGCGACGCGCCGATCACCTCGCCCGACCGTCCCGAGTCCGTGGTCGAGACTGCGTGGGGCTCCGCGCGCGTCGAGGAGACGCGCGACACGGTGACCTTCCGCATGGGCGACAAGTCGCAGGTCCATACCCTCGCGCACGGCGCGCTGGTTTCAGGGCTCTGCGCCGCGGATGGGAAGGTCTGGATCGGTCACGATCGAGGCATCGATGTGATCGGCTACGACCCGATCACCCAGCAGATCGTCTTCGAGGACCGTATCCGCCTCGTGGGACCGATGATCGCGCTGTATCCGAACCGAGTGGGCGGCGGGATCACCTTCGTCTCGACCCAGAGCGGCTTCGGCGTGGTGCGGCCGGTCGATGTCGAGGCGCCCCCGATCGCGGCGCGTGGCACGCGCAGTGCGTTCGATACGAGCGTGACCAAGGGACAGTCTTGAAAGCGAGCGAGCGATGAGCGATGGCAATGTTCGGGCACAGGTTCTGATCGTCGACGACGAACGCGACCACGCGGAGGCGATGGCCGAAGCGCTGCGCAAGCCGGGCCATGTCTGCACCACGGTGCACTCGCTCGAGGCGGCGCGTGACGAGATCAAGCACGGCCACTTCGATGTGATCGTGACCGACCTCGTGATGGAGACCGAGACGGCGGGACTCGATGTGCTTGCGCTCGCGCGGACCGAGCAGCCGCACGCAGAGACGATCATGGTCACCGCGCACGGCGACATCCCGACCGCGAAGCGTGCGTTGCAGGGCGGCGCCTACGACTTCATCGAGAAGCCGGTCGATCTCGTGGTGCTGCGCAACCTGGTCCACCGCGCAGCCGAGACGGTTTCGCTTCGGAGCCAGAATGAGTCGCTGAAGGGGCAGGTCGACTCTGCGTTCGGCTTCGAGGGAATCATCGGCGAGAGCCCCGCGATGCGGAGCGTGATCCAGACGATCAAGCAGCTCGCGCCGAGCAACCTGCCCGTCCTCGTGACGGGCGAGTCGGGCACTGGCAAGGAGCTTGTCGCGAGCGCGATCCACAAGCTCTCGAAGCGCGCGTCGCGGCGCTATGTCACCTTCAACGCGGCGGGGCAGGCGGAGAGCCTGCTCGAGGACCAGCTGTTCGGCCATGTGCGCGGCGCGTTCACGGGCGCCGACAAGGACCGCGAGGGCGTGTTCGAGTACGCCGACAAGGGCACGGTCTTCCTCGACGAGATCGGCGACATGCCGCTCAACATGCAGCCGAAGCTGCTGCGCGTGCTCGAGACCGGCGATGTCGTGCGCCTCGGCTCGAACGAGAACCGCAAGGTCGACGTGCGCCTCGTGAGCGCCACCAACCGCGATCTCAGGAAGATGTCGTCCGACGGCCAGTTCCGCGAGGACCTCTTCTTCCGCATCAAGGGCGCCGAGATCCACATCCCGCCGCTGCGCGACCGTCGCGAGGATGTACCGCTGCTTGTCAATCACGCGGTCGGCAAGTACTCGGCCGAACTCGGTCGCGCGCGCCCGACGGTGACGCAGCCGGCCATGATGCGCCTCGTCGCGTACGACTGGCCCGGCAATGTGCGCGAGGTCTTCCAGCTGATCCATCGCCTCGTGGTGATGGCGCAGGGCGACACCATCGATCTACGCGACATTCCCGATGAGGTGCGCTCGGGTGACGATGCAGCCGACACGCCCGCGCAGACCCGTACGGGCCTCGCGGGCGTGGGGCTTGACAAACTCGAGAAGGAAGCGATTCGGCAGACGCTTGCGATGACCTCGGGCAACCGTGAACTGACCGCGCAGATGCTCGGGATCGGCGAGCGAACGCTCTACCGCAAGCTCAAGGAGTACGGCCTGCGTTGACGCGTGCCGTCGTGCGCGTTGCCGAAATCACGAGGCCGACATCATGAGGACGGTAGCACGGGCCCGTCCACGGGCTCTACCCTGCGGCTCCAGTTGCCCGACCGCTCGGCGTAGATCGTTACCTCCTCGGCGAGGGCGCCCGAGCTCTTCGCGAGCGCGGCGCGATTGATGACACCCTTGACCGAGTCCTGGGCAGCATCGGGCCGCGTCCAATCGGCGCTCTCCAACCACTCGAAATCCTGCCACATCGGGAAGTTGCCCGTGAACTCGAGGAATGGGGCATCCTTGCTTCGATTCGCGTAGAAGATGCGGATGTCGCCGTATGCGTTGTTCGCGATCGGTAGACGATCCATCGGCACCCGGAACTGCTGAACGGGGTTGCCCTCCTTCGACACGACCTCGAGCACGAGGGTGTCGTTGATGTACACCAGCGCGTCTCCCGATGTGCGGATAATGAAGCCCTGGGCGCCGCCGGGAGCAGAGGTGTCGCGCTTGAAGCCGAGGGCGAACTCCAGGGTGAAATGACCGTTGCCGAGGCCGCCGCCATCAACATCCGCAATCGGTGGAAGATCGCCGTAGAGCATGCCGCGGGCAGGGTTTCGCTCTTCCCGGATCGTGAACGACCGTTGCGGGCCGGAACGCGTGAACTCGATGGCGACGGGCATCGAGATATTCACGCCCGGCTGATCCTTGAACCACGACGCGAAGCTCGCTTCATCCCTGATCGGTGGAGCATTGGATGAGCCGCCTGATCCGACCGGCTCGGTTGAATCCATGGCGTTGGCGATTGCCCAGGAGATCTCATCCGATCCGTTCTTGTACGCCATGGTCTTGACCACGGGCCCATCAGGCCTGTAGATCGGCTTTCCATTGGAGTCGAGGTTCGTCTGCACGAGTCTCTCGAAGTGCTTTTGATTGCGCGAGATTCGCTCGAAGTCAGGGTGACCGGTGGGGCTGCGCTCTTCGTTGAAGTCGCGCAAGATCGCGCCGAGCAGGATCGTATCGGGAGGCCCGCCGCCCTTGACAGCGTCGGCGGGCGTGATGCTTTCGTAGATCGACTCGATGATGTTCTTATAGTTTCGCGGTGTGCCACCGATGAAGCCAGTGTGCGCCGGGACGATGATTCGGCCTGCAGGCGGATCGATCGCCACCACCGGACCCGATGGGTCGAGGGCAGCGTCGCCGCCGTCGTCGGCGGTGCCGAGCGACACCGATGCGTCGGTCAGCTCGGCGATGCGCATCACTTCCGCCCGCGGGGTCGCGGCGTCTTCCCAGAGGCCGCTCGTGGGATTCGACCAGCCGCGTCCCTCGTTCAGCGCTGGATCGTAATAGAAGTTCGAGTCGTTGTGGAGCTCCAGCTCCATGGCGAGCGCGCGGCCGAACAGCCTGCTCGAGCCGAAGTGCACGACGCGGCTCGGCGCGTAGATCTGGGCCTGGATGGTCGAACTCTCCACCTTGAAGGTGCGGTCGCTCGGCGTATTGTTCGAGAGGCTCGCGCGGCCGTCCATCGTGGCGTAGATCATGATGTTTGAGACGCCGCCGAGGTAGTCGACCAGCGGATCGGGAACAGATGGTCCTGCCGACGGATCGGGAGAAATAGGGGAGACCTCTGCCAGCGTGATCCGCGAGTTCTTGATTTTGACATTGCCGAAGACGACGAGCGTGAACGGGGTGGTCGCTGTCACGGAGATAGTGCCATCGTCCATGTACAGGTCTCCGCGCACGATGAGGAGCGTGGGCGCCTGGATCTTGATGACATCGTCATAGCCGAGACGCAGGTCGCCCGAGATGTCCAGTTGACGCCATGTCTCGCCGGTCGGGTCGGTGGAGTTCGAGACCGCGAGCATGTTGGGAACGCTCGCACCGGGGATTGAACCGGTCGCGGTGAGGTCGAGATCGCCGAGCAGGTTCATGTTGCCGAGCGCGGTGTTGAAGCCTGCTGGTACGTCCGGAGAGGGAAGCTCGGGCGGATCGAAGAGGGTCGTGAGCTCAAACATGGTCGCCGTCGCGAGGTTGTAGTCGTAGGCGAACGCAGACCGACCCGGTCGCGGCGCCTCGGGCACATGCACCTCGTGCGGCAGCGGATAGACCTTGTTGGCGAGCGCGTCGTTCAACTCCTCGTCGGTCTCAGGGAACTCGCCCTGCGTGAGCACGGTGTAGCCGCGCAGACGCGCGTCGATCCCGATATCGAGCGCGTCTTCTTTGAGCTTGCTCGAGCCGATCATGACGGGTTCGCGCAGTTGTGCGAGCGGCGAGGCGGTCCACACCCCTACGGTCGATTTCCCAGTGAATTCCAGAGACCCGGGCGAGTTGCTTGTGGTCAGCAGGCCGAACTCAGACAAGTCGACATCGGCACGCACGACGGTGTCAGGCTGCACGAGACGACCGATTGCGGTCGAGGTCTGGACGATGCCATCGGACTCCGCCCTCGCGAGGATGCGGACTGCGATCGTGTCGTTGTCGATCGGACCGGTGGTCGCAAGATCCACGATGTCGGCCGAGTACTGGCGGGTTCCGATCGTGACCGCGGGGAACAGCGTCGCGTTCGGCACGGTCTCAATTTCAAAGCCCGAAAGCCCGTGCTGCTCGACGAGCTCGCAGGCGAGGTCGAGCGAACCGGCCGACGCCGCGCGCGCCGCCGCGACCCGCACGATGCTGTCGCTCGTCAGGGCACCTTGATCGCGTGTCGATGCGAGTGCAAGCGACAGCACCACGGCGGCGCCCACGGCGACGAGCGCCAGGATGACCGCGACGCCGCGGGATCCCGGGCGGTGGTGCGCGTACGCACAGATGCGTGCGGGTGAAAGCATGGCCGGCGATTGCGTCGTGTGCATGGAATCGTCCTTCCTGGACATGGCTCCGCGTGAGCGCGCGGTGTCGTGTGGCTTGCCTGATTCACAGGCGGGTTGACTGACCGAATCCTCAGACCTCATGACTCGCCTCGCATCCATTCACCGCCATCCATCAGCCATCCATCAGCCATCCACCACCCATCCATCAGCCAGCGTCGTCCTCGAAACGGGTGCGTTCCGGCTCGAGCCTCCACACCGTTCCCGTGTCTTGCGTCGTCGGACTGCCGCTCTTCGACTCCGGCGGCCGCAACTGCACCGTCACCGGCGATGCGGTGCGCGCACCGACGGTATTGAATTCGCAGAGAACCGCGTTGCCGACGGGCAGTTCATTGCCCTCTACGGTGGCTTCCAGCGTGTATCCGCCGAAGGGTCCAAGCGAACCGTTGCCAAGCACCCTCGCGGTCCCGGGGATCGGGGTGCTCGGATCCTGTAGCTCCGCGACCCACCATCCGTTGCGATCTGCGCTCACGACGACCGCGACGGGTGTCAGCCGACCGATCGCCTCGATGCTGGCGCGTCGCATGTCGATCTCGAGGGTCGAGACGATCGTCTGCGGAAGCGGGGCGGTGGCGTTGGCGTTGGCGAGGCTCGGTGCCACGAGTGTCGCGAGGATCGCGAGGAGCGCCACCACGACGAGCACCTCGACGAGCGTGAAGGCTCGTGACAGGCGCCGACGGGCGGAATGGAGTTGGAGCACGGCCTGATTCAACGGACTGGCTCCTCGACGAACGCGGGACTCAGCGCGATGCGCGCCGAACCCGCCTCGAGCGTGATGGTGACCGTGGCGTGACCCGAAGGAACGCCGGAAGCAGAGAACTGCACGGTTTCGAGGCCCTCTGCGAGGATGTTGCGCACCGTGCGGCCGGCATCGCGCTGGTCGTCGATGGCGCCGATGAAGTCGGTGGAGGAACTGAACAGGAACTCGCGGTCGAGCAGGGGATCTGTCGCGACGACCATCGGATCCATGGTGTCGAGGACGAGCATGCCCGCCGTCTCGTCGAAGCGGACGACGCCGATCTCGCTGAGCTCCACCATGCGGCTCGGAACGGAATCGCCGAGCCAGATCGCCGCGCGTGCGCCATTCACCTGCAGCACATACGAGAATCCGGGGGCCGCGGAGGCGAGGCGGCGCGTCGCGAGCGACGCCTCGAGCGGGGGATCGCTGATCGTCGTGCGCACCTGGATGCCGGACGCGAACGCCGACATGAATCCGACGATGGCCATGCCAACAACGCTCATCAGCAAGGTCGCGAACATGACCTCGATGAGCGTGAAGCCACCCCGAAGGCGGCCGGCGGCAAGATGGCTGCGCCCGTGGCGCATCGGATTCAACCTCCTCCTGACGGAAGCGGAACGGCGCGTTCGAACCGGACGAGGGTCTCGCCCGCAGGGTCGAGCACCTCGACGACGAGGTTCATGACGGAGAGATCGACTTCACGCGGCGGCCCGTTGGGGGTCGCGCTGGGAATGGTGAAGGTGACGACGCTGGTGATGCCCGTCATGGTCATCGAGCAGCCACCGAGCGCTTCCCCGACGAGACCATCGGAGAGCGTCGCCGCGCTGGGAATGGTTCCACCTTGGCGCACGGTGTCCGCCACGGTGCTGAGCGCGCGCTCCGCCTCGATGGCGGCGAGCGCCTGCCGGCGCGCCGCGAGGCTCGTCGAGTCGGACGCTGCGAGGAGCTCGAGCGAGGCCATTGCGGCGATTGCCAGGATCGAGGCTGCGATCATCACCTCGACGAAGGTCAGGCCGCGGCGGCGGGAAGCGAAGGTGCGCGTGGTTGCAGGCACGGTTGATTCCTTGATCGGGACACGGGTCGGCAGCGGAAGCTGCGACCGTGCTATCCCGTCAAACTGTCATCGGACTTTCCGAGATGCGAGAGGAGCGGACCTCGGGCTTGGGGACACGCGACTGCGGGATGCGGACAGTCTGTGTCGAGCGATGCAGCCGATGCCAATCGCGCGGGTCGCGAGGGCGGGGGCGAGAACTCAGTGGTTCCCAGCGAGGCCGCCGCGTGCGGTCACGAGTTCCGGCTTGTCGGTGGGCGTCGGGTAGTGCCCGGCGGCAAGCTGGTCGCGCACGACCTGCTGGCGCGCGAGGATCGTGTCGAGCGCCTGCAGCGGATCGACCGTGGGCGGAGGCGGCAGCGGGCTTGCGAGCGGGAAGTTCGACGCGATGCGGAAGTTGCATCCCGTGGCGCGGCGCTCCGCGAAGAACAGCTTGAGCGGATAGGTCCGGCCGTCGACGAGGCCAAGGCGGTCGAGGTGCACGACCTGCGACACCGGGCCGTGAATGCCTCCGACATCGATGACGAGCCTTCCGTCGATGAAGACCCACACATCGTCGTCGCCACGGAAGGTGAAGGTCTGCGCGGCGCCGGCTTTGTAGGTGAACTGCGACTCGAGTTCCATCGTGAACGAGAAATTGCGGTCCCGCGTTACACCGCTGGCGGTTCGGGCACCCGAGTTTCCGTAGAGCCTTCCCTCGATCGGGAAGAACCCGTCGAGCATCGGGCCATCGCCATCGTTGATGAACGGCTCCGCCTGCAGCGAGTCAAAGACATAGGTCGTGCGGCCACTCGCATCGATCGTGCGGCGGAGCAGCAGCGTGAACGGTTCCGACAGGTTGACCCCGGGCGTGTCGCGGAACCACTGATTGAACTCCGATGCAGTACCGATGGCCCTGCCCGTCGCCGTGTGCAGCGTTCCTGCGACATCTCCAAGCGACGGGCTGTAGTGCGTCGGTGCGATCGGGTTGCCGAGGGCATCTCTGAACTGCGTGCGGATCGCCTTCACAGCGCCCGTGAGTAGCTGAGGCTTGCCGTCCGACGAGAGCGTGGACTTCACCATTCCCGCGCGGTGGCCACCGGCACGGCTCGGATTGTCGAAGTCTGGGTGCCCGCCGCTTTGCGTGAAGTCGCGGAAGTCGCGGATGGTTCCGGAGATCTCGAAGAACTCGGGGTAGGTCGAGGCGCTGCCTGTTCCACCCGCCAGACCTGTTCCTTCCGGCAGCAGGGAGCCATCCGCCGCGATGCCTCCGTCGATCTCGTTGTCAGTGACAGGTGTCCGGTATGCGCCAGCCGCCTCGACATGCACGGTGACGATCAGGCCGTTTCCAGGAAGATCGACTGCGATGCCTGTCGACTGCGTGAACAGGGCGAGCGACTCGTCGTTCAGCGCCGTCACGCCAAGAACCGCGTCGCGGACATCGTTGGGTGCCTCGTACACGCCGCTTTCCGCGTGCCGCCAGCCACGGCCGCTGTCGAGGGCGGGGTCGTAGAACAGGTTGCCGTCCTCGAGCGTGATCGAGCCGCCGAGGATGCGTCCGTACACGGCGCTGCCGTCGTCGACCGAAACGGGCGCGAGCGGCGCGTAGATTTCGCCCATGACGACGCTGCCTGCGCTCACCGCGACCGTCGACGCAGGTTCGGGCTGCGCGTAGATCGTGACGCGCGAGGCGCCGACGCCTCCGTAGGCCGCGTTGCCACCGGCATCGGGCCGGGCGGCCCCGTCGGCGACTTCCCTGCCGATGTAGGAATCGTCGATCGTGACATCGCCGTTGGAGACGATGGTGAGCGCTCCGCCCGAGGCGATCTGGAGCCGCGAGTCGTTCACGAGGGTGATGCCGCCCGCCGCGACGAGCATCGTCGGCACTTCGAAGGTCCACTTGGCGGCGTCGAGCGTCAGCGGGCCATCGAACGCGATCACGCGCCAGGTTCCAGCGTCGATCGGTCCCTGCACCCGCATGTCGGTCATGAGGGTGTGCGTGCCCGACACTCGGATGCGCGGTACTGTCGCGCCGACTTCGTCGTTGACCGAGTCCTCGAGGGCTTCGGCCTCGATGGACTCATAGCTGCCCGCGACCCCTTGCGTGGGTGCCGCTGGCACATGGATGTCGGCGGGGATCGGGCTCACGCCATCCGCGAGCAGCAGGTCGGCGGCCTCGGGGGAGGGCGGAAGCGGCCCGTCGCTGATGGTTGCCGTGCCGAGCAGGTGCGCGGAGCTCTCGACCGTGATGGCGGCGGAGTCGCGCGTACTCGTTCCGATCACGATCGGTTCGCCGAGATCTGCAAGCGGCGCATCGCGCCAGACGGAGATCTCAGAGGCGCCGAGGATGTCGAGTGATCCGTCTCCGGTCGCGAGGACAGCGAACTCCGAGAGATCCAGATCGGCGCGCGCGACGGTGTCCGCCCATGGTGCGCGCCCGAGCGCGCGGACCGCCTTGCGGAGGCCGTTTTGTTCGGCGGTCGCGGTGAACCGCAGTCCGGTCGTCGATGCGGTCGGGCTCGCGTCGGAGTTGGCATCCTGTATCGACGCCGACAGCCTGACCGAGCCGATCTGCTTTGGTTGGAAGACCTCCATCGAGTCGTCGGCGGGATTCCCGCCGATGATCTCCGAGTTCTGCCGGACGATGAAGGAGGCGATGTCGAGCGCGCCATTCGAGGCGCTCCGAAGCTCGGCGCCGCGGGTGATGCTTCCGCTTGCCGAGGTCGTCGAGTCGCGGCTCGATGCGACCGCGAGGCCGATGATGACAGCAAG
Organism: Planctomycetota bacterium; assembly: GCA_041161465.1. Taxonomy (GTDB): domain Bacteria; phylum Planctomycetota; class Phycisphaerae; order Phycisphaerales; family SM1A02; genus QWPT01. The sequence continues at coordinate 46,294 of JBEAUK010000067.1, forward strand.
GGCGACGGCGACCATGGCGAGCAGCACCGCCATTCCGCGGTGGTGGCTTCGCGTCTTTCCGATGTGCCTGCCGACGACGGGGGACTCGTGATCGTTCATGGTTTGCTTGCTCTCGATGAGGGCGCGCGCGCGCTCATGGCGTTTCCTGTTCTTCACGCATCCGCGTGCGGCGCGGCTCGAGGCGCCACACCGCAAGCGCCTGCTCGTCGAGCGGCGAGACAAGCGTCAAGCGCGCGGTGGAGTCGTTGCGGGTTCCATCCGAATCGAACGACGCGAGCATTGCGTCGCCGTCCGCGAGTTCCTCGCCGTCGATGGTGACGGCGAGTCGATGGCCTTGGTAGGGTGTCAGCGTGTCGAGGCCGATCACCCGCATCGTGGCGGGAAGCGCGCGTTCCGCCCCGAGTTCGCCTGCTGGCTGCAGCCACCAACGGTCGCGGTTCGCGCCGATGACGACGACCGTCTCGCGCGTCGAACCCATCGCCTCGAAGCGCGCGAGGCGCAGGTCGTGCTCGAGGAGATCGGCGATCGGGCGGGCGAGCGGCGCGGTTGCGCCGGCGAGGGTCGGGAGCGCGATCGAGGCCATGATCGCGATGACGGCCACGACGACGAGGAGCTCGATGAGCGTGAACGCGCGCATCGGTCGGCCCTCGCGAAGTCGCTGCACTCGGGGTCTATCCGGTCCCGCGATGTTCATCGGAGCGGCTCCTCGAGTTCATCTGGGGCGAGGCGCACGCGCACCGACGATTCAGCGCCGATGAAGTTGATGTCGGCGATGCCCGGCGATGCGGTCACTTCGTTGAACTCCACGGAGTCGTTTCCCTCGGAGAGCACCTCGCGAATGAGAAGCCCATCGAGCCGCAGCGAGTCGAAGATCTCAAGGATCGAATCGTGCTGTCCGATCAGGTACTCGCGCTCGAGGCTCCGATCCTCGGCCAGTGCGTCCGGATCGACGGTCTCGAAGAGGAGTTCCTCCGCCGTGGCGTCGAAGCGCACGAGCGCGACTTCGCTCAGGTGCACGGAGCGGCTCGCGATGCGGTCGGTCATCCAGATCAGTGCCGAATCCTCTGTCGCGAGCAGCACGGCGCGGAACTCGGGCGCAAGCACCTGGATGCGCCGCATGGCGAGCGTCGACTCGATCGATGGCTCGGAGAGACGCTGCCTGGCGTCTCCTCCCGTCGCCAGCGCCGAGAGGAAGCCCGCGATCGCCGTGCCGACGACGCCGAGAAGGAAGGTGGCGATCATCACCTCGACCAGGGTGAACGCGCGCCGCAGCCCTGCACCGTGGTGGCGCAAGGCGCGACCGGGAGCGATCGGCGCCGAAGCGATCGAAGGATGGAGCAACGCGCGATGCACAGCGATTCCGTGAAGGGCGAATCCTCTCGGGACGAGCGGCACCGAACGGTCGGCGCCATCGGGACTCTCGACATTGGCGAGAGTTCGTGATTGATGTATCGAACCGTGCGAGGGCCCCTCGGAAGAAACACCCCGCGGTGTTTGCCCGCGGGGTGAGATTCGGTTCGGTCTGTAGCGGCGGGCGCGTTCTCGGCACCGCCCGCATGATCGGTCGTCGGTATGGTGCCGCAGTGCCTCTCACCGCAGCGTGCACATCACTTCTTCGCCAAGAACGCCTTGCGGGTGATGTCTCGCTGACGGTCGATGATCGCGAGGGGGCCCATCGGATCGGAGAGCGGCGGTGCCTTCGGGATCGGGCTTGCGATCGGGAAGGTGGTGCCCATGCGGAAGTAGCTGAAGGGGCGGCGACGCTCCGCGTAGAAGACCTTCATCGGATAGGTCTTGCCCTCCTCGAGGCCGAGGCGGTCGAGTTCGACGATCTGGGTGAGACTGCCGTGCATACCACCGAGATCGATGGCGAGCTTTCCGTCGATGAACGCCCAGAGGTCATCGTCCGAGGAGAAGGAGAACGCCTGACCGGTGCCACGCCGGTAGGTGAATTCAAGGCTGAGCTCCAGCGTGAAGTGGTAATTGCGGTCCATCGACACGAGATTTCTGCCGAGCAGCGTCTCGACGACCGGCGAGTTGCCGAGGAGCCGATTCTCGGCAGGGAAGAACCCGTCGAGTTGGGGACCCGTCCCGTCCCGTTGGAAGGGGGGCGCCGCGTTCGCATCGAACACATAGGTCGTCACGCCGTCGCGCGTGAGGGCGCGCTGCATCACCATTCGGAACGGCTCCGTCAGGTTCACGCCCGGGGTGTCGCGGAACCAGGTCGCGAACGACTCCGGCGAGGTGATGTATCTGAACTGGCTTCTATGCTGCCGCGGCGCAATGTCGCCAAGCGCTCGGTCGACGACATTCCAGCAGATCGGCCGCTGAAGTCGGTCGCGGGGATGGATGTCGAACGGCCTCACGCTTGCCGTCTTGAGGACCGGCTTCCCGTCTCGCGAGAGTTCGTGCTCGACGAGGCCTGACGCCAGCCAGCCCCATTGCGTGCCTCTCGCCAACTGCGGGTTGTCGAAGTCGGGATGTCCGTCGGAGACACCTGCCTCGCGGAAGTCACGCAGGGTTCCGTGGACGACGATGAAGCGATCTGGATAGACGACGGGAGCCGCCGTTGGTGTCACGCCCTGGGTGAGGACACTTGCCGCGGCTGTATCGGCTCCAGCCTGCGCTTCATTGCTCGTCAATCGGGATGCGCCGCCGGCAGCGGACACATGCTGCGTGCTGATGATCCCATTCTCGGGAAGTTCGACCGCGAGGCCCGTGCGCTCGATGAAGGTCGCGAGGTGTGCGTCGTTGAGGGTTCTGACGCCACGCACCTCGGGCCTGAGTTCGTTGCGCCTCCACCAGACGCCGCTCTCGGGGTTGGACCAGCCCCGGCCCGAATTGAGCTGGGGGTCGTAGTAGACGCTTCCTCCGCGGCTCAGTTCGATTCGACCCGCGAGGATCCGGCCGTACACGGCACTGTTGGTCTCCACACGAACGCGTAGGGATGTGTAGATCTGTCCCTTGAGCACGCTCTGCGACTCGAGCCCCACATCCCCGTTATGTGCATGGACCATGATTCGGGAGGCGCCGAAGGTACCGTAGTCGGCTGTTCCGTCGGAGGCGTGGGAGGTCGTTCCATTGCCGTCGTCGGGGACGATGCGCGAGTTCTGCAGCAGAAGGCGTCCCCAGGACTGAATCGTGAGGGACCCGTTCGGACCGACGACGAACTCGGAGTTGACCAGCGTCAGGTTGCTGGTCACGATCAGCATGGTGGGGACTTCGAATCGCCATCTTGCATTCCGCAACTGCAATGCACTCGAGATGCAGATGATGCGCCAGGTGCCGACGGGCAGCTGTGTGTTCGGCTGAAGACTCTCGACATCCGTGGCGGCGATCGTGAGGTTGCTGTTCACGATCGGTCGATGCGCGTTCGGCACGACCGTCTGGACATGCGGCAGCGTGCCGTCCGCGAGCGGTCGGTTGACTTCTGTGGCGAATTGCGCCCACGGAATCGCCGTCACCCTCGTGGGCAGGCCTTGCCACGGAGTCATGGGCACCTGGATGTTCTCAGGAATCGTGAACTCCTGATTGGCAAGCTGCTCGTCGAACTGCTCCCGGTTCTCGGCAAAGCGACCGGGGCGAACAACGGCGTGACCAAGGACACGCGACCGCGGGTCCAACGAGACGAGCTGCGGCTTCCGGTCCCGCGTTCCGATGAGCACTGGCTCGCCAAGCCGCGCAAGCGGCGCCTTGCGCCAGACCGAGATCTCCGAGTCCGGCCCAACCTCGATCGTGGGTGTGGCAGACGCCCCGATGCTCGAAAACAGCGCGAATTCGGAGAGATCGAGGTCGACGCGATCCTGGCTGTCTCCCCAATCGATCCGCACGGTGTCGGTCGTCGACTGGGCGACTGCGCCGGACGCGGCGGATGCGGAGAGGGCGAGTCCGACGGAATCCGCCGTCGGGGCGCCACCGGTGGTGGGGTCGCGCATGGTGGCCGAGAGCGTGAAGTTGCCCACCTGCCTCGGCTGGAACACGAACTGCGCGTCCGGCGCGGGTGCGCCGGCCACCGACTGCGAATGCCGCCGCACGATGAAGTCCGCGATGTCGAGCGCGCCCGCGCTCGCGCTGCGGGTCGAGGTCGCGAGGACAAGGCCTCCGCTCGCAGAGGTGTTCGAGTCGCGCGTCGTCGAGACGGCGAGACCGATCATCAGCGCGAGCGCGACCGCGACCAGCGCGAGCAGCACGGCCATGCCGCGCGCGCCTGTGCGGTACGCATGCGGCAGGCCATGCGCCGACGCATCGCGGTCGGTCGTCGTTTCATCGGAAAGCTGGTTGAACTGCATGGTTTCCCCCGTTCCTCTGGTTCACCGAACCTGACTCGCCTCGACACCCCGTCGGTCGTCGTCGTCGTCGTTGGGATCCACTTCCGTCAGCTGCGAGCGCTGCGGCTGCACGCGCCACTGGATCAGCGTCTGTGCGGTCGCGGTGGCGACGAGTGCGAGTTCGAGCTGCGAGTCGCTGCGCAATCCTTCCGTGCTGAAGATGGCGAACGCGACCAATCCGTTGGAAGGAATGCGTCCGTCGATCGTCGGCTCAAGTCGGATGCCTGCAAATGGCGCGAGGTTGCCGTTGCCGAGGATGCGCAACGATGTCGGCATTGCGCGGGCCGCATCAAGCGGGCCCGTCGGCTGCAGCCACCAGCGGTCGCGATCGGCGCCGACGACCATCTGCATCTCGCGGACGGTGCCGATCGCCTCGGTCCGTGCGCGGCGGAAGTCGGCCTCGAGGAGGTCGGCGATGGTGCGCGGAAGCGGTGCGGTGGCGTTCGCGAGGCTCGGAACGACGAGCGATGCCAGGATCGCAAGCACCAGAACCACGATCACGATCTCGATGAGGGAGAATGCGCGCCGTGCGGAGCACCTTCGATGCCGTGCGCATTCCCGACTCGAACTGGATCGCGGCCGGTTCATCCGATCGGTTCCTCGGCAGGCGCAGGCGCGAGCAGGAAGGTCGTCTCGTGCGATTCGACCGTGAAAGTGACGCGGACGCTCCCGGCCTCGTCGGGATCCGGGGCGAACTCCACCGCGTCGATTCCCTCGGCGATGACGGTTGGGATGAGCGCGCCCGCCGTGCGGAGGCTGTTCAGCTGGTTCGACAGCTGCTCGTACTGGTTCGTGAGGTACTCGCGCTCCTGTGCCCGGTTTCGGTCGAGGTATTCGCCGTGGATGGTCTCGAGCAGCAAGATGCCCTCCGTTTCATCGAAACGCAGGATCCCGGCCTCGCTGGTGTGGACGGAACGGCTGGGGACGAAGTCGGACAGCCAGACAAGCGCCTCGTCGTCTTGCACGCGGAGCACGAACCGGAACTCGGGCGCGATGCTCTTGAAGCGACGCAACGAAAGCGCCGACTCGAGCGCGGGGTCGCAGATGTTGCGTCGCGCCTCGCTCCCGCCCGCGATCGCGGAAAGGAAGCTGGCGATCGCAACGCCCACCACCGCAAGCAGCATTGT
>JBEAUK010000080.1:0-14088 GCA_041161465.1 Planctomycetota bacterium
GTCGGCGGCGGCCTCGGCATCGACTACGACGGCAGCCAGACCAACTTCGAGTTCTCGACGAACTACACGCTGCAGGAGTACGCGGCGAACGTGGTCTACAAGATCATGTCGGTCTGCGACGAGGAGAACGTTCCGCACCCGACGATCGTGACCGAGTCGGGCCGCGCGATGGTGGCCCAGCAGAGCGTGCTCGTGTTCGATGTGCTCGGCGCGAACCGGCTCGACCGCTTCACCGTGCCGCCGTCGCTCGAATCCGTCTCGAAGGACGAGCACGGCGAGGTTCCGCGCCCGATCGTGGACCTCTGGGAGGCCTACAACACGATCACCGAGCGCCGCCTGCTCGAGTGCTACCACGACGCGCTCCAGTCGCGCGACGAGGCGATGAACCTCTTCTCGGTCGGCTACATGAGCCTCGAGCACCGCGCGCTCGCGGAGCGCATGTTCTGGGCGACCTGCGCCAAGGTGCGCGACAAGGCCAAGGACATGCCGGCGATGCCCGAGGAGCTCGAGGACCTCGAGTCGAACACGACCGACACCTACTTCTGCAACCTGTCGATCTTCCAGTCGCTGCCCGACATCTGGGCGATCAACCAGCTCTTCCCGATCATGCCGATCCACCGGCTCGACGAGCGCCCGGTGCGCAAGGCGACGATCGCCGACATGACCTGCGACTCCGACGGCAAGATCGACCGCTTCGTCGACGACCACGATGTGAAGAAGTGGGTCGAGCTCCACGACATCAAGGACGGCGACGAGTACTTCCTCGGCGCGTTCCTCGTGGGCGCGTACCAGGAGACGCTTGGCGACCTCCACAACCTCTTCGGCGACACCCATGTCGCGCACATCCGCCTTGACGACAACGGCAACTGGTGGATCGACGAGATCGTCGAGGGCGACAGCGTCCGCGAGGTGCTGCAGTATGTGCAGTACGACGTGAACCGCCTCGGCCAGGCGATCCGCCACGAGTGCGAGCGCGCGGTGCGCGACAAGCACATGTCGGTCGCCGAGTCGAACGCGCTCGTGCGCAACTACGAGGGTGGCCTTGCGGGGTACACCTATCTCGAGACCGAGAACGGCGCCGCGATGTAAGGGTGTTTCAGCGATTGAAACTGGCGGCGCGCCGAGGCTTCACCTTGGCGCGCCGCCTTGTTCCATTTGGCGACGCGGGAGGACAGGGGTGCCAGCAGGCTTCAGCCTGCTGGACCACGGGCGCGGGAGTCGAAGGCTGGCATCGCCCGTTCTGCAGACTGAAGTCTGCGAGCCCCCGTGGATTGCGTCCTCCTTCCCGCGTTACGCTTCGCGCATGCAGGACTGGCGCGATGTCTCCGTGTGGCAGCGGCTGGCGGCCGAGGGCGGTGCGCTCGTGGCCGCGGCCGACGCTGCACTTGCGCAGGCGGAGTCGGTGCCCGCGCCGTCGGTGATCGCGCGGTTTCGCAAGTCGCATGATGCTGCGCTCGTCGCGGCGGCGTTCGAACTCGTCGCCGCTCGGCGCAAGGCGCGCGCGAAGTTCTCTGCAGCCGACATGCTCTGGTGCGATGTCGCCGGCGTCGAGCAAGCGTCTGACGAACGCGTCGCCGCGTGGAAGGCGGCGCGAATGCGCGAGACGCTCGGCGACGGAGCGTCCATCCAGGACATCTGCTCGGGTATCGGTGGCGACGCGCTGGCACTTGCCGCCGCGGGGCTGGCGGTCACGGCGCTCGACCTCGACCCGCGCCGTGCATGGATGACTGCGCAGAACGCCCGCTGCGCGAGCGAGTGCGGTGACGCAGAGGCCCTGCACCTCGCGGGCGCAGCGCTCCACGCCGATCCCGCGCGTCGCGACGAAGTGGGCGGCGCGCGATCCTGGAGCCTCGACGACCACAAGCCGGGACGCGCGTGGATCGAGCGGGTGCTGCGCGAGGCGCGTGCCGCCGCGGTGAAGTTCGCACCGGGCGTCGACCGCCGTGATCTGGGGGATCTGCCGCTTGAGTGGGAATGGATCGAGTCGGACGGAGCGCTCGTGCAGGCCGTTGCCTGGAGCGGTGCGTTCGCCCGTGCGCCGCGGTCGACGCGCGCGACGCGCCTTTCCCGCAGCGGATCGGCCGTATCGATTTCCGGTTTGCCGGACGACGCGCGCGGCGACCGAATCGGAGTCGATCCGCGCCTCGAGCCAGGCATGTTCGTGGCTGAGCCTGTCGCCGCACTCGAGCGAGCGCAGCTTCTCACCGAGGCAACGCAGGGAACGGCGGCGCGCGAACTCGCGCGATCGCTCGGACTCGTGGCGGCCAGTTCGCCGCTGCCTGCGCCATGGTTCGGATCGTTCGCGTTCGTCGACGAGTGCGGTCGGGACTCCGCGGAGATCGCGCGCGCGATCGAGCGTCATGGCCTCGTCGCCCGCAGCGTCCGCGTCCGCGGCCGCGCGCTCGACGCAGACGCGGTCACCCGGGCGATTCACGCGCGCGGCGACGGGAACGCCGTCGTCTTCGCGTGGCGCGAAGGTTCGGGAGTGCGCGTGGTGTTGACCCGCGTCACTTCTTGACGGCAGGCTTGGTCTCGACCTTCGCGGGCGACTTCTTCGCCGAATCCTGCAGCTTCTCGAGGCGCTCGAGCCGCTGGGTGTTGACGATGCCGCTCTTGACCGAGTTGTCGAGGATCGCCTCGTCGATCACCGCCGCATCGCCCTCGCCGGCGACCGATCCGCAACCACAGAACGCCTGCGCGAGCTGCACGCAGGTGGTGTCCCACTCGGTGATGCAGCAGGACTCGTCGAACGAGCAGACGAGCGCACAGCACTTGCCGTTGCTGCAGTAGGGCTCCGCGTGCTCGTTGCAGCAGCTGCCAGCGTCGGGGTCGCCGCAGCTCAGGCCGCCGCCGCAGAGCGTGTCACACTCCTGATTGGCGATCGCCGCACAGATGGCGTCCCAGACGATGTCGCAGCAGGTCTGGTCGATGGCGCAGACGGTCTCGCAGCAATCGAGGTCGTTGCAGTTGCCATTGTTGTGCGGCAGGCAGCAGTTGCCGGCATCCGGTGCGCCGCAGACAGGATCTGGGCAGGCCTCGGCGCAGGCGGGGTTGACATTCGCGCTCGACGCGCAGAACTCGTCCCACTGGACATCGCAGCAGAAGATGTCGAGGTTGCAGATCGCCTCGCAGCACGCGGCGTCGTTGCACCACGGCGTCTCGCGCGGCTTGCAGCAGTCGCCCGCGCAGGGTGAGCCACAGCCGAACTGGTAGCGCTCGCAGCCAGCCGTCGTGTAGATCAGCTCGACGCAGGTCTCGTCCCATTCCGCGTTGCAGCAGAAATCATCGATCGTGCAGACCGCGTCGCAGCACTTGCTGTCGGAGCATGCGGGCGATGCATGCGCGAGGTTGCAGCCGGGCGAGCCGATCTCGCCGCACTCCGGCAAGGAGTCCGCGCAGAGCTTGCGGGCCTGCTCGGCGCACGCTTCGGTCCATGCCGTGACGCAGCAGCCTTCGAACTCCTCGAGGGCGCAGACGGCCTCGCAGCAGGCGGCGTCGCTGCAGCCGCGGGTGCCGTGCGAGTTGTAGCAGTTGCCCGAGACGGGCAGGCCGCAGCCACCCTCGCAGGTCAGGCTCGCGGCGAGCACGCACGACGAATCCCAGCGCACATTGCAGCAGTAGGGCTCGAACCTGCACACCGCTTCGCAGCACGAGGCGTCGTTGCAGAACGGAGTCGTGTGCGGCGTGAGGCAGTCGCCCGCACAGTTGTTGCCGCACTCGGGGAAGCCGCAGCAGGTCTGGCGCGCGATGGTCACGCAACCCTCGTCCCACACCACGGTGCAGCAGCTCGGGTCGATGTTGCACACGCCGGCGCAGCAGACCTCGTCGCTGCAGCCCGCCGACTCGCTTCGGGGCTCGAAGCAGCTGCCTTCGCACGGGCAGCGCCAGTTCGGCTCGGGCTGGCAGAGGGTGCGCGCCGTCGAGGCGCAGGTCGAGCTCCAGGTCTCCTCGCAGCAGATCGGATCGGCGGCGCAGACGATCGTGCAGCAGGTCGCGTCGCGGCAGCCCGGGCTCGCGTGCGACGAATCGCAGGCGCCCTGGCCTGGGCAAGTCGCGAATCCGACGCAGACGGCCTTCGCCTTGTCGACGCACGCCTCGTTCCAGCCGAAGCTGCAGCAGATCGGGTCGATCGAGCAGACTGCCTCGCAGCAAGCCTGGTCGGCGCAACCGGGCGTGCCGTGGACCTCGAGCGGCGAGCCCGTTCCCGGGCAGCTCGAGAAGCTGATGTCGCAGGTGATCGATGCGCTCACCGCGCAGGTCTCGTCCCATGCGCGCGAGCAGCAGGTCGGGTCGAGCGCGCAGATGGTGGCGCAGCACTTCTCGTCCTCGCAGCTGGGGACGAAGCTCGGCACCGAGCACGGACGGCTGCGCGGGTCGCCGCAGACGATGGTGTTGTCGAGGCAGATGGTGCCCGCGTTGAGCACGCAGAAGAGATCCCACTCGAACTCGCAGCAGGTCTGGTCGATGAGGCAGACGCTGTTGCAGCACTCTGCGTCGAGGCACGAGGGGGTGCCGTGCGGGAAGAAGCAGCTACCCGACTCGACATCGCCGCAGCCGTTGCAGAGCGTGGCGGCGCGGGTCGCGCAGTCGGCGTCCCACTCGACATCGCAGCAGGTGGGGTCGGATGTGCAGACCTTCGCGCAGCAGGCTGCGTCGGAGCATCCGGGGCCGTCGTGCTTCACGAAGCAGCTGCCCGTCGCCTCGGAGCAGACGACATTGATCGCCGGGTTCGGCGCAAGGGCGCAGTTCGAGACCGCCAGCTGGACGCAGGTGTAGTCCCAGCTGACATTGCAGCAGAACGCGTCGACCGAGCAGACGGTGTCGCAGCAGATGAAATCGTTGCAGCCGCCCGTGATGTGCTCGGTGCGGCAGGAGAGGTTCTGTCCGGGGATCGGTCCGTTGAAGCCGCAGCGACACTTGGGGAGGTTGCAGAGGCTGCCCGGCGCGGTCGCGAGATCGGCGCACACGGTGTCCCAGCGGGTCGAGCAGCAGAACGGATCGAACGCGCAGATGGCCTCGCAGCAGGCGCGGTCGTCGCAGTACGGGCCGTCGTGCTGGTAGCAGCAGCTGCCCGCGCGGGGGTTTCCGCAGGTGAAGCAGTACTGGTTGGCCCATTCGACGCAGGTTTCATCCCAGGTGATCGAGCAGCAGTTCGGGTCGATGGCGCAGACCGTGTTGCAGCAGATCGCGTCGGAGCAGTTGGGATTCTCGTGGGGCGCGAGGCAGCTGCCGGTTGCCGGCTCGCCGCACTTGTCGGTCAGTTCGATGGCGAGGTTGACGCAGTCCTTGTCCCAGGCCGCGCTGCAGCACTCCGGATCCACGGCGCACACCGCTTCGCACACGGGGCCTGTGTTGCAGGAAGGCGTGGGATGCGGATCGAAGCAGCTCTCGGGAACGCTGCCGCAGTCGGAGCAGAACTTCTGGGCGAGCTGGACGCACACATCGTCCCATGCGACATCGCAGCACGACGGCTCGATCGAGCAGACGAGCGCGCAGCAGGACGGATTGCTGCAGCCCGGTGCGAGAAGGTTGGGGCTGAAGCAGTCGTTGGTCGAGTTCACGCAGCCTTGCGCGGAGGCGCTGCGCGCGAACCCGGTCAGCGTGCCAAGGAGAACCAGCGCCGCCGCGACGACAAGGCCGCGAGAGGCGAGGGTGAATCGGAGGGATCGGAGCATGCGCATGGGAGCGGAGATCGTGGGGGTGGGGCGGGATTGCATCGTCACGGATTGATGGTGACCCGCGTCATGCCGGCGTTCAGGCCAGCGGAATCGGTGAAGGGTGCTCCGACGAGACCGAAGCCGGTCACGGAGGATGCGGAGTAGCCGAACTCGTCGCCGGTGGCGGGCGAGAAGGCGCGTCGGAGGCTGGAGAGCGTTGCGCCGGTCGAGCCGAACGAACGCGTGAGGACGTACACGACGCCGGCGTCGACTCGAGTGGCGGAGCCGAGGACGACATCGGTCTTCGGGGCGCCAACGGTGATGACGAAAGCGTCGCCCGCCGTGTTGAGCGCGACAGAGACCGACGAACCGAACGCATCTCCGACCTTGGCGTCGAGCGGCTGGTACGAGCCTCTATAGGTCCACGCGGTGGTCACGCCTGTGCCGGTGCCGCGTTCCCAGAAGTGCACGCGGCCCTTGCCGCCGTCGTCGCCAGGTGCGCCGACCGCAAGCAGCGCGGTCGGTGCGGCTGCGGGGGTGGCCGGACGGGCGATCATCGAGACGGCGGCGCCGAAGCGGTCGCCGTCGTTGAGCGTGGTGCCTGGAGTCGTGAGGGTGAAGGGCGCGGCCCAGGTTCCGAAGCTGAGCGACGAGACTGGGCGCTCGTAGACGAGCACCGCGCCGCGATCGTTGCTCCGGCCGGGCGCGCCGGCGGCGAACGCCACGCGCGAGCTTCCCGAGGTTCCGATGCGCGGGGCGAGCGTGACGGAGTACCCGAACTCGTCGCCATCGACCGGCGAGCCGAGCGCGCGCAGGACATGCAGGGCCGGCGTGTTGTTCGCCTGGTTTCGCAGGACATACACGCCACCTTGACCGTTGTTCCGGCCGGGTGCGCCCACGATGATGATCTCGGTTCCCTCGGTCGGGCTCCGGCCGAGCGCGACCGACCAGCCGAACAGCGAGTACGCGCCCGCTGCGTTGCCGCCAGTCGCGGGCGGCGAGTAGCGCCACGGCACGCCGGCGGACGAGAGAGTCTGCGCCCAGGTACCCGTGCCGCCTTCCTCGAAGAGGTAGAGCGCGCCCTTCGACTGGTAGTTGCCGGTCGAAGCGGACTGGTTCCATCGGTAGGCGCCGACCGCTGCGTAGTTGCGCGCGGGATACGCGGGAGAGGCGCTCGACGGGCGCTTGAAGACGGAGAGACCACGGCCGAAGAAGCCGTTCTGCTGCGGATCGCTCGGCCGCAGCGCCTGCGCCGCGGCAAGGTTCGGAACGCCAGCGGTCATCGGCACGATCCATGCGGTGCCGGCGTTCGGTGCGCCCACATCATTTCCCGGCGCACCGATACCAAGCAGCACGCTCGGATCGCCCGCGCGCACGCTCGTCGAGACGGCGACGCCGAAGGTGTCGAGCACGCCCGTGCCGCTCACCGTGAACTGGCGGTCCGTGAGCGGGCACTCGTCGGGCACGCCGTCGCTGTTCAGATCGATGCTGATGCCGAGCGCGATGTCGCAGCTGTCGGGGATGCCGGTGAGGTTGCAATCCGGAACGAGGCCGCTTGCGATCGCGACGGTGTCGAGGACGCCGTCGCCGTCGCAATCGGGATCAGCGCCTTCGGAGCAGCGATAGCCCGCGACGACCACGGAGGTGAAGCTCATGGTGCGCGAGTTGTTCGCGGTGGCGGTGCCGGTGGGAACGCCGAGGAAATCGACGGTTGGATTCGAGAAGTAGGCGATCTCCTCGCCGGGCGGGAGCGCCATCAGCGTGCGATAGGTGGTGGTTCCGACGGTGAAGCGGTGGGCGTTTGAGAACGGGTACGCGCCACCGCAGGCGGGAGTCGAGTCGCCGGGGGCGTTGCAGCAGCCCATGTTGGTCGCGAGTGCGCGTGCGAGCGCGTAGCCGCCCTGCGTGCCGACGACGCTGAATCCGAGCGCCTGGTTGCCGACGCCGATGAACGCCGCGGAGCCTGGTCCAGACTCGGTGTAGAGCACGACGAGGTCGGCGCGTGTGTCGTCGCGCTCGGCGTGGACGGCGTCCGCCCATCCATCGGTCGGGTTCGCGAGGTTCGTCAGGTCGGTCGCAAGCGAGCCGGTGCCTGGCTGGTCGATCTCGAGGAATCCAGCCGAACGGAAGCGCGGCGCGCTGAGCGAATTCACCTGCGCGAGATTCATGCGCTGCAGGTCCGCGAGGATCGCCGCCTGCATCGCATCGAGCGACGGATAGTCGGCGAGGAAGTCGGGCGTGTAGGTGAAGAGGACATCGATGACGGAGCCGTTGTCATCGCATCCGGCTCCTGCGACGCCGCCATCGCCCGCGAGATTCGAGGGCGGATCGATCGGTGTCACGAGGCTCTGGGCCTCGATGCCGTCGAGGTTCGAGTAGTAGTCGCCGCCGATTCCAGCGTGGTCGACGCCGGTCATGAGCGACCACTTCTCGAAGCGGCCGTCGATGTTCGCGCGCACGGTGCCGCTCGCGGTGCCGTTCAGCAGCACGATGTCGGCGGAGCTCCCGCTTGCCGGGTCGTTGAAGCTGAAGCCAAGCGCGTCGGACGCGATCCAGTCGCGGTCGACGAGCGTGAGCTCGATCGCGCGCGCGCCCGGCAGCGCGAACACGAGCGACTCGCCGATCTCGAGCTGTGCGGCGGCGAGGCGCGGGAATTCCCAGCGCAGGTCTGCGAGGCCGAGCGCATCGGTCTCTGAGTGGAAGCGCGAGTCGATCCCCATCTTCGCGATGCGCGCGGTGTCGGGATCGGTGAGCTCGTACGGCGAGCCAGCGCTGCGGAAGGCCAGGCTCGTTGGCATCAGCGCAACGATGGATGCAGTGGCTGCGAGCGTGACAAGCGCCTTGGCGCGGCGGACGGGGTACTTCAAGTCGGCAGGCATCGGTGCTCGTCTTCTCGCGTGATCGCTTTCTCTGGACACGGCGTGCTTCGCGCAGCCCCCTGCGCTGTCCCGAGACACACTGGTTTCGGGACGCAGCCAACGCCGCCGATCAGACCAAGGAAGCCCTCGGCCTGATCGATCCATTCCCCTGATACGCGCGATCCGAGTTCGGTCGCGGCTCGTCCATGCTTCGTTGGACGAGTCCGCAAAGTTCCTCGAAGTCGGAGACGGTCGCACCGCCCGCCGAAACCGCACGAATGCGCATCATCCCCTCTCCGCGCCACAATGCAAGCCAGCCGCGCACCAGAGCGGGATTTCCGAGGATTCCTCCGTCGACCCGAGGTGTCCAAAAGGTACGGGAGGAGGCAGACCGAAGCGAGGGGTCGGACGGTTCGCGGCTACGCGCGCGGGCTGCCTGCTGACCCGCCCCCAAGACCCCCGAACCGACGGTCGCGGGCGCCAAACGCGAGGATCGCCCCGTGGAAGTCCGCGAGGGTGAAGTCGGGCCAGAGGACCTCGGTCACATGGAGCTCCGCGTAGGAGATCTGCCAGAGCAGGTAGTTCGAGATCCGCATCTCGCCCGCCGTCCGCACCAGGAGGTCTGGGTCTGGGATCCCGGCGGTGTAGAGGTGGCTCGACAGGGCGGCCTCGTCGATCGACTCCGCGGACCGCGTGCCCGCCGCGACTTCTCGGGCGAGGGCGCGGGCGGCGTCGGCGATCTCCGTCCGAGAGCCGTAGTTGAGCGCGAGGCACAGGGTGAGCCCCGTGAGGTGCGCGGTCGCGCGCTCGGTCTCGTCGAGCTCGGCCAGCACCTCGGCGGGCAGCCCCTCGCGGCGACCGATGCGGCGGAAGCGGATGTTCTCGCGGAGCATCGTCGGGCGCTCTTGGCGCAGGAACTCGCAGCAGAGAAGCATGAGCGCCTCGACCTCGTCGGCGGGGCGCTTCCAGTTCTCGCTTGAGAACGAGTAGAGCGTGATGGCCTCGAGGCCGATGCGCGCCGCCTCCGTGACCACGCGTCGAACCGTCTCGACGCCCTCACGGTGACCGGCCGCGCGCGGCAGCCCGCGGGTCTGGGCCCAGCGTCCGTTGCCGTCCATGATGACCGCGATGTGACGCGGCCACCGCGAGCGCGGCAACGCAGCGAGCGCGGACGGCAGACGGTCGGGGTCGGACGCGGTCATCTCGGTTCAGCGGACGCTGGCGAATCGCTGCGTCGACTCGAAGGTCTGGTTGCGCTCGGGACCGACGCTGACGAGTTCGACGGGGATGCCGACGAAGTCCTCGACGAACCCGAGGTAGGCCTGCGCCTCGCGCGGGAGATCCTCGCGGTCGGTGCAGTCCGTGAGCTCGCGCTGCCATCCCGCGAAGGTCTCGTAGACAGGAGTGAAGCCGTGCATGCGCTCGGCGTCGGGGATGAATCGGTCGGTCACGGTGCCGTCCGGACGGCGGTAGCCGACGCAGATCTTGAGTTCATCGAAGCCGGAGAGCACATCGAGCAGCGTGCACGCGATGGCGTCGGCGCCGCAGACCATCACCGAGTACTTGACTGCGACGAGGTCGAGCCAGCCGCAGCGGCGGGGGCGACCCGTGGTGGTGCCGTACTCCCGGCCGCGCTTGCGGATGCGCTCGCCGGTCTCGTTCAGGAGTTCGGTCACGAACGGTCCGCCGCCGACGCGCGTCGAGTAGGCCTTCATGATTCCGTAGACCTTGCCGATCAGTCGACCAGGAACGCCAGAGCCGGCGGGGATGCCGAGGGTCGAGCAGTTCGAGCTCGTCACATACGGGAAGGTGCCGTGGTCGATGTCGAGGAGGCAGGCGTTCGCGCCCTCGAAGAGGACGCTCTTGCCCGCGCGGATCTCGTCGTGGACGAGGTAGACGGTGTCGGTGATGTGCGGGCGGAGCTTCTCGCCGGCGGCGGCGAACCGGTCCGCGAGTTCCTTCGGGACGAGCGGCGTGACATTCGCGCCGAGCGCCTCGAGCTCGGCCATGCGCAGGCCGCAGATCGTCTCAAGCTTACGGAGGAGCAGCGCGTGGTCGAGCAGGTCGCCCATGCGCAGCGCGGTGGAGCGGCGCACCTTGTCAGAGTAGGCGGGACCGATGCCGCGGCGCGTCGTGCCGATCTGGCCTGCGCCCGTCTTGCCGGAGCGCTTCTCGAGGAGTTCCTCGAGGGCAGCGTCCTGCTCCTTGTGATAGGGCATCACGACATGCGCGCGGTCGGAGATGCGGAGGTTGGCGCCGACCTCGACGCCACGCTTCCGCAGCCCTTCGATCTCCTCGAGGAGTTTCTCCGGGTCGACGACCACGCCGTTGCCGACGATGTTGACCTTGCCCGCGCTGAGGATGCCCGAGGGGATGAGGTGAAGCGCGTAGCGCTCGCTGCCGACCTGCACGGTGTGGCCTGCGTTCGCGCCGCCGTTGTAGCGCACGATGCAGTCGTAGCGGCTCGTGAGGAGGTCGACGATCTTGCCCTTGCCCTCATCGCCCCATTGGAGGCCGACGACGGCGGCGTGCGTGACCGCCCGCGAAGGGGTCGCAGCTCGATTGTGGGTGGATTCCTGCTTCAAGCGCGCAGTGTACCAACGCGACAGCCGCCGCTCTCCCAAGGAAAGCGGCGGCTTGGTGGTTCAAGTTGAGTCAGGAGGACCGGCGCTCAGCTGGCCTTCTTCTGAGGCGGCTGCTGACCGTTGCTCGGGGGCGGGGTGCCGGCGCCGTCCGCACGAAGGGCAGGGATGCGGATGTTCGAGCCGCAACCGCGGCAGCGAACAACCTTGCCTCGCGCAGCCGAGGGAACGGCAAGGACGCGCTGGCATCCGAGATTCGGACACATGATCCGGACGACATCTTCGTTGGCTGGCATCACTATCTCCTCTGGCAGGGCATGAAACGCCCTACAGGTTGGGGATCGGTGTTCGGGCGCCTCCGCTTGAGGGGGATGCCCGAGAAGGGCGGAAATTGCGCGACAGATCGGAAACGCGTCGCGCCCCTATCCTCCCCCTATGGCTCACGGCAAGGCAGATCTTCGGCTCCATGACGGCGGGGCGCCCCGGCCTGTGCCGTCGGTGCCGCTCGGCCGCGTGCTGCCGGCCGGCCAAGCGCGGGTGCGCGGGCTCTATGTCCATGTTCCGTTCTGCTTCCACAAGTGCCACTACTGCGACTTCTATTCGTTCGTCGACCGCGAGGGCCGCAGCGGCGCGTACCTCGAGCGCCTCGCGAGGGACATCGCGTGGACGCTGGCGCGGGTCGACGGCGAGATCGACACGGTGTTCGTCGGGGGCGGCACGCCGACCTTGTTGACCGCCGACGAACTGCGCGTGCTGACGCGCGAGATCGCCCGGCTGCCGCTTGCGCGCGATGTCGAGTGGACGGTCGAGGCGAACCCGGAGACGCTTGACCGCGAGAAGGCCGATGTGCTCGCGGCTGGTGGCGTCAACCGAGTGTCGATCGGCGCGCAGAGCTTCGACCCGAAGCATCTCAAGACGCTCGAGCGCTGGCATGACCCCGCGAATGTCGTGCGGGCGGCCGAGGTGCTGCGCGCGGCGGGGCTGTCGAACTTCAACCTCGACCTCATCTTCGGCGTTCCCGGCCAGACGCTCGACGAGTGGCGCGCCGACCTCGCGCAGGCGCTTGCGCTGTCGCCCGAGCATCTGTCGTGCTACGGCCTCACCTACGAGCCGAACACCGCGATGACGAAGCGCCTGCTCAAGGGCGAGTTCGAGCCGTGCGACGACGAGGTCGAGGCCGCGATGTACGACGCGACGCGCGCGACGCTCGCGCAGCACGGGTTTGCGCAGTACGAGATCTCGAACTTCGCGCGCGCGGGCCGCGAGTGCCGCCACAACCTCGTCTACTGGCGCAACGAGCCGTGGTGGGCGATCGGCCCGAGCGCCAGCGGCTTCGTGGCGGGGCACCGGTTCAAGGTCGTGCCGAGGCTTGGCGATTGGCTCGCGCGTGGGGATGAGGATTCACAGCCCGTCGTCGATGTCGAGGCGCCCGACGAGAAGCGCCACACGAGCGAGGCGCTGATGCTCGGGCTGCGGCTGATGGAGGGGATCGACGCCACGCTCGAACGCCGCGCGGTCGAGCTCGAGCCCGGGCGCGCGGCGGTGTTCGCGCGCGCGATCGCGGGCGGGTTGCTCGAGCGCACCGACGCAGGGCGCCTTCGCTTCACCCATCGCGGCGCGTTGCTCGCGAACGAGGTACTGTCGGAGATCGTGTAGGGGACCTTCGTGGTCGTTTCCTTGGACGCAGGGGCGGGACCGCCGCTGCGCGGCGCGTCGGTCGCGTATCCAAGCACCAAAGGTCGCGGCCCACGCTTCACGAGCACCACAGGTCGCGGCCGCAGCCGCGACCGCTCAAACACGCGTCCAAGCACCAGAGGGAGCGGCCGCAGCCGCGACCGCTCAACTATCGCCCGCTGAAGAACTTCTTCACCGCGTGCACCGTGACGGCGCGGCCGACGGCTGCGATCGACTCGGTGAGCGGAATCTCCTTCGGGCAGACCTTGACGCAGTTCTGCGCGTTGCCGCAGTCGTTCACGCCGCCCTTCGCCATGAGGACATCAAGGCGTTCGGACGCGAGCGCTGCGCCCGTCGGGTGCGTGTTGAAGAGCCGCGCCTGCGAGATCGCGTGGGCACCGATGAACTCGCTGTCCCACTTGTCCGCGTTCTCCTCGAGGTTGAACTGCGGGCACGCCTCGAGGCAGCACGCGCAGGTCATGCAGGTCGAGAGCGTGTAGCGCATCTCCTGGTTCTGCGGCGTGTCCTTCGGGCCGGCGCCGAGGTGGTAGGTGCCGTCGATCGGGACCCACGCCTTCACGCGCTCGAGGTTGTGGAACGCGCGTGCGCGATTGACCGAGAGGTCGCGGATGACGGGGAACTTCGACATCGGCTCGAGCGTGATCGTGTTGTCGTCGCCGACGACCTTGTCGACGAGCGCCGAGCACGACGGGCGCACCTTGCCGTTGATGACCATCGCGCAGGAGCCGCAGACTTCCTCGAGGCAGCCCGAGTCGTAGCAGACGGGGGTCGTTGGCTTGCCGTCGGCGGTCTTCGACATGCGGGCGATCTGCTGAAGGCAGGCGATGACATTGGCTCCGGCCTCGGCCTCGACGACGAACTCCTCCCAGCGGGGAGCCTCGCCCGGGCGGTCTTGCCGCTTGATGCGGAACTTGACCGTGCGGGAGGCATTGGCGGAGGGCCGGTGAACGGAGGGGTTGGGGGCGCTCTGGGTGTCGGAAACCATGGCGTTCTCGTGGAGGCAGGGATGATAGTCGGAACAAGCGCGGGGCTGCTTGCGGGAATCGATGGGAACCCCGAACTTGGCTCCCGTTGGCTGCGTTCGCAGAGACCCTTCAGGACGCACCCGCGAAAGCGCCGATAGAAGACCACCGTGCCGAGCCCTCGAGCCATCCTCAAGCTCTGGCGTCCGGGCGACTGGACGAAGAACTCGTTCGTCCTGCTCGCCTTCATCTTCGGGGCGGCCAACGCCGGGCGCACCGAGGGGTCGGAGGCGGTCGTCGCGCGGACGCATGAGCTTGAGGATGGCTCTTGGAC
>JBEAUK010000090.1:0-62948 GCA_041161465.1 Planctomycetota bacterium
CCTCCGACTGATGCGCCCCGGTGACTGGACGAAGAACTCGTTCGTCCTGCTGGCGTTCATCTTCTGGGCTGCGAACGCAGTGCGAACCCAGGCGGCCGACGAGGTCCTCTCGCGTGGGCTCGACGCGCTGCTCGCGTTCGCGGCCTTCTCTTTGGCGGCGAGCGGGTTCTATGCGATCAACGACGCGATCGACGCGGACAAGGATCGGCAGCATCCCGTCAAGTCGCGCCGGCCCGTCGCGTCGGGCGCGGTGTCGCGCTCGTTCGCGGTTGCGCTCGGCGTCGTGCTCGAGATCGGTGCCCTTGCGGTGGCCGCGAGCCTCTCGAAGGAACTCGTCGCCGCGGTCGCGCTCTACGGCGTGCTGCAGCTTCTCTACAACCTGAAGCTCAAGCGCATCCCCGTGGTCGATGTCACCACGATCGCGACTGGCTTCGCCCTGCGCGCGGCGGCGGGTGCGGTCGCGATCGATGTGCGCATCAGCGTGTGGCTCGTGCTGTGCGTCTTCTTCCTGTGCCTCTACCTCGGTTTCATCAAGCGGATGTGCGACCTTGTCTCGGCCGAGCGTGCGGGCAGTGCGTGGAGACCGAGCGCCGACTACCGCGGCCGCGAGGAGCTCCAGTGGCTGCTTGGCATCTCCGCGGTGATGACGGTGCTGATGTACCTGTCGTACACGCTGAGCGACCATGCGCAGTCGCTGTTTGGCCCGCGTGCCACGGGCCTGGCGCTGCTCACGCCGCTTGTCTTGATCGCGATCCATCGCTTCTGGCGCCGCGCGAACGAAGGAAGCTCCGACAGTCCGCTCGATGCGTTGCGCTCGGACGGCGTCGTGCTCGGCGCGATCGTGCTCTTCGTGGCGCTGATGGGCGTGGTGCTGTTCGTGCCGCAGGCCGCGACGGCGCTTGATGGCGTGTTTCTCTCGAACATCCGCGGAGCGGCGGGGCAATGAACGCCGGATCATCGCGGCGAGAGACGATTGCCGCAGCCGTCGGCGCTGCGACCATCCACGCGTCCGTGGCCGCTGCCGCGGTCCTCGCCGGCGTGACCGGCACCTATGCGTGGCATGACGAGGTCGACTATCACCTGCCGACGATCCGGAAGTTTGCCGTGGAACTGCCCGCACCTGTCTTGACCGACTACCAGTCGGCGACGGCGCCTGGATACCAGCTGCTGATGGCGCTGTTGATGCGGGCGGGGATCGACGGCGTGCCGCTCCACCTCGTGAGCATGCTGTTCGGTGCGATTCTGGTCGCCTTTTTCGCGGCGATCGTCGCGCGGCTTGCCGGAGGTCTCGTTGGCCTTCTCGCGGGAATCACGCTCGCGTTGTCGCCCTACACGGTGAATCCATCGGCGTTTCTCGCGACCGACAACCTCGCGACCGTGCTGCTGCTCGCCGCGTTCGCCTTCGCCCGGCCGATCGCGACGGGCTGTGCGATCATGCCGCTCAGGAGCGGGCTCCTCGCTGCGCTCGCGGCGATGCTCGCGACGGCGATCCGGCAGATCGCGGTGTATTCCGCCGCGTTCACGGGCGCAGCGTTCGTGGCGCGCGCCTGCGCAGAGCGGCGGTGGCCGCGGGCGATCGAGGTGGCGGGAGGCGCGCTCGCGCTCGTTCCTGCGTTGCTGCTTCTCGGGCTTCTCGTCAAGACATGGGGCGGACTCGTGCCGCCATCTTTCCACACTTACCACGGCAGCGGCGGGAACCCCGCGACGCCGATCTACGCGCTCGCGCTCGTTGCGATCTGGGGCGGGGCCGCGTTCCTCGCGATCCCGGGCTTCCTGCGCGAGTTCTTCTCCTTCCGCGCGTTGCTCGTCGGCCTGCTCGCCGCTGCGGCGTGCTGCGCGATCCCGACGACCTACCTTGTCCATGTGCGATTCGGCGGCACGCTCTGGACGATCACATCGCGGTTTCCCGATGTGATGGAGCGATCGCTCTTCCTGGTTCCGCTCGCGGGCATCGGCGCCGCCGCGCTCGGCGCCTACCTTCGGCTCTGGTCGCGCAGCACCGACGCGGGTGCGCGCGGGCTCGGCGCCTACGCGCTCCTCGCGTTCACGGGCATGGTGCTCGCGCAGACCGCGAACAGCCAGTGCTTCGAGCGCTATCTGCAGCCGCTGACCCTCGTGTTCATGACGATCTCGGCAGCGGCCCTCGCCGGGCGAAACGCGCG
This sequence comes from Planctomycetota bacterium, assembly GCA_041161465.1. Classification (GTDB taxonomy): domain Bacteria; phylum Planctomycetota; class Phycisphaerae; order Phycisphaerales; family SM1A02; genus QWPT01. Next base: position 2,163 of record JBEAUK010000090.1, read on the forward strand.
CTGGTGGCCGTTTGCGGCGCTATGCGGCGTCTCAGGCGCTTGGACCGCGCTGAGCCTGATCAAGGGCGGTTCCTGAGCGTAGGCCGCGGCGGTGGACGCATGTAAAGCCGCGCAATGTGGCTCGTGGAGGGCTTGATGTCCGCCACGCAGACTGGTCTTGACACTCGAATCGCAAAGCGGAATTGCTACGCTACACCAACCGGTGTCGCGTCGTCCATCCGAACGCCGATCGAGGAGCCCCAGAATGTCGACTTCGAGCCTCTTCCGCGGATTCCGTTCAGCAACGATTCTCTGGTTGATCGGCGTGTTCGCCGTCTTGATGCCTACCGCCCCCGTCCACGCAGGAGACTGCGATTCAATCCAAGAGGAGATCCGTGATCTCGAGAAGGAGCGCCGGGATCTCGTGGATCTCTGGAACAAAGCCAAGAAGGACTTCGAGAACGGCTTGTTCTGCAGTGACTGCAAGCGGTCCAAGACCGAGATCGAGAGGCAGGAACGCAAGAGCTTCTCCTCGCATCTCGGGGAGCGTCCCGGGCGGCATGCGGTGTCCGCCACGCCGCAGCAGATTCGAGAGAAGAAGCAGGAATTCGACAAGCAGATTGATCGGATCGACAAGCGGCTCGCGGCGCTGAAGAAGGCCCTGAAGGACTGCCAGTTGGAGGCGCAGAGGCGCCAGCAAGCTGACTTGAAGCGAAAGCAGGAGGAGCAGGAGGAAAAGCGGAAGCGACGCGACGAGGCCGAGCGGAAGCAGGCCGCGCTGCGTGCCGAGCTTGAGAAGAGGCAGAGAGATGCGACGCTCGCCCGGCAAGCTGCCGAGCAAGCGGCACGCGATCGCGCGATTGCCGCGGAGAATACCCGCATCATGGAGAACGCATTCGCGGCGGCACAGCAGCGGATGGACGCTGCCAACGCCATTGCGGGCGCCTTTCAGCAGATCGGCAGCATCCTCCAGGAGAAGATAGAACGCGACGCCGCGCGGGAGGCCGAGCGGGAGGCGCGTGAGGCGGCGGATCGCGCGGAGGAGCGCGCCGAGCAGGCCGCGCGGGAAGAGCGCGAGCTGCGCGAGCGCATCGAGGAGCGCAAGGAACTCGATGACATCCACGATGAGATGTACGACGATCCAAAGCCCTTCGAGATCGATCCCAACACTGGTCTTCGGAAGAAGGACGCGGACGCGCCCGAACCTCCGCCGGTGTTTCCAACCCCTGCGAAGACAGGACTCCCTCCCAGCAGGTTCAGCGGGAGCGGTTCGGACGACGGAGACGCTGGGTCGGGTTCGGGTGGGTCTTCGATCTCTTCGCTGTTGCGCGCATTCGATGGCGATGACGATGGCAGCGCGGGAGGCCGAGTCGGCCTCGACAGCGACGACACGGATCCCGCTCCGTCGAGTCCGAGCGCATCGAGCGGCTCGGCGCTAAGAAGGCTGTTCGGGCGCCGCGACCAATCGTCGGATGCCTCCCCGGCGGGCGAAGATCAGGGGTCAGGCGGCACGCAGCCGACAAGCGCACTCGATCGCTTTGCACAGCGCGTCCGCTCGGGTGCGGACAAGGCGCAGCAAGACTTCGAGGATGCCAAACGGCAGGTTCGCGACTGGGCGCACCGGGCGCGCGAGATGCTCCCCGAGAACTGGCGCGAGAACCTGTTTATCTGGGCGGTGACCAACCAGTACGAGCGTGAGCGCAACCAGCGGTTGTTCAGTCCGGCGACCGGCGACCGGCTGGAGCGGATGGGTTATGTGAACGACGCGGGCGACCTGGTCGTCGATTACTCCGACGAGCGAATTCCCATTGATGCGCGCGTGAACTACTACCTGTTCCGCGGGATCGGTCGACTTGGCGGGCATGACATACCGGGCGCCGCGAAGGACCTCAAGAACATGACCGAACACGGTGTGATCCAGCCTATCGATCAGGCGACGAGGGAGTTGGAGGAGCAACGATGACCGTGCTGCCCTTGTGGAGGCATCGGATGCGGATCGGCGGTCGTCGGTCTTGCCAGCTTCGATGCGGTGCATTTCGATTCATGTGCGCTGCCGTTGCGTGCATCGTGTCTCTCGCCCCCAGTGCAAGCCCTCGTGCCCATGCGGGAGCGTGGCTTGCAGTCGACATGGCGGCGCAGCAGTCAACCGACAAGTACACGGCGAATCTTGCGAAGGCGCGCGCGGCCCTCGCCACAGGCGACTTCGCCGCCGCCGAGCGCATCGCGTTCGCGCTGACCGTGCTCGACGCGGAACGGTGGGAGGGTCACATCGCCCATGGCACGGCGCTGCTCGGTGGCGGAAAGATCGACGAGGCGCGCGAGGCGTTCGCCGCAGCGACCTCAGCGCCCGCCGAAGTCGCGGCACTCGCCCAACTGGCTCTCAGCAGGGTGTCCGGTTCGGCGGAGAGCGCGGGCGACATCTCGTCGGACCCGGCGGCTGATGAGATCGCGTCCAAGCCCGACGCCGACCCGATGCCAGCCGAAGAGCCAATGGATGCGCGCGACAAGACCCGTCTCGACGCAGCGCGGGCGATCGCGGGCGACCTCAACGCCGAGCGCGATCCTGCGAAGCGCAGCGCGCTGCTTGCCCAGATGATGACGACGACCGCCACGGTGCCTTCGGTGCGCGGACCGCGGATCGAGATGCTCCTCCTGCGCACGATCGCCGCGATCGAGCTTGACGACGGCGACGCAGGCTGGAACGCGGTGCGCGAGCTCAAGCGCCTCGGCGCGCTGACGGACGCCGACCCGGCGTTTGCCGAAGCCGTGGCGCAGATTCAGCGCAAAGGCTGGGATGCCGACAGGAAGCCGGACTTCGTCGCCGAGAAGCGCGTGAAGCTCGAAGCCGAACTTGCGAAGGTTCAGGCGGAGTTCAAGAAGGCGCTCGAAACGGCGGTTCAACTCACTTGGACCCATGAAGGTCCAGTCGACGGCTTTGAGCATTCGCAGTCGCTCTCGAGGGTGGAGTTCAAGGAATCGAGGTATGTGCTGGTCGATGTCTGGATCGAGCAGCGGAGGTTCAAGGGACGACCGTACACCCGACTTCCCGACGAACTGGGACGGATGAGGCACCATGTGTTCGATGTCACGACCTTTACCGATGAACCAGATCGGTCTTCGTATGTGGACGAGCCCCCAGAGGAGAAATACATCCGGTGGCCTGCGGGTGCGGTGTGGTTCTCGCCGGGTGTTCGAGGGGATCTGTCCCGCGGCGCCGCCCTGTTCGATCTTCCTGGAGAGGTTCGCTGGAAGGAGGGTGAGAGTGCGGCGACGGGGGGCATCGAACACGCCGTTGCCGGTCGTTTCTTCCTGGTTGCGCGTTCTGAAGATTCTGCGAAACGCGTTGTCGACGCCATCGGACGGTTGAAGCAAGTCACACTTCAACTCGAGGCCCTTGACGCAAGGGTCACCTTGCCCACCGGAGGCACGAAGTGAATCCGCGTCGATGCCGTCGTGCCTGTGCTCAGACTCTCTCTGGAACTCCCATGCATCGTGCCGAACTCTCCATCGGGCGCGCGGTCGCCGCGTGCATCGTTTCTCTCGCCACCATCGCAACGCCTCATGCCGCCGCGAGCGGGTGGCGCGATGTGGTCGCAGCGTCGCAGCAGGCGACCGACAAGTACGCCTCCACCCTTGAAAGGGCGCTTGCCGCGCTTGAACGGGGCGATGCGGCGGCCGCGGAGAAGCTGGGCTTCTCGCTCACGGTGGTCGACGAGACCCGCTGGGAAGGATTCGCCATTCTCGGCAGCGCATACGGTCGGCAGGGGAAGTCCGATGAAGCCGACGAAGCGTTCGCGAAGGCGAAGAGCCTCGCCCCTGCCTCCGAGCACGCGGCGATCGACGACCTCGCGCGGGAGTCCGTTCCCGGAGGTTCAGACGCACCCGCGCGCGACCGGCGAGACGAAGAGGCTCCAAAGGTCGAACCCCGCGATGGCGATGCGCCAAAGGTAGCCAAGCCGCCTGCCAGGCGAGTCGGGCGCACAAGCGATGCCGATCTCTCGAAGGCCTCTCGTCGGCAATGGGACGCGCTGAAACTGATCGCGAAGGACTTCGAGAACACGGTCGATCCGATCGAGAGGACGAAGTTCGGATTCGAGTTCCTGGGAAAGGCCCTTCCGCTCCTCGAGGCCGAGCCCGACTTTATCCCGGCTTGGACGCTCTACGCGGTGGTCTCGATCGAGGTCGACGCGCCGGATTCGGGTTGGATCGCTGGGGGGAGGATGCGCCTGCTTGGGCTTGAGGACAGCGACGAGGCCGCAATGCGGGAGTTGTTTGCACAGCTCGAGCGCAAGGGCTGGCTCGACGCCGAGAATTTTGAGGACCGCAACTGGAGCAAATGGAACATCAAGCAGCTCGAGGCCGCGGCCGCAGCAGGCGACCTGCGCGCCAGGGAACGGATGGGATTTTGGAAGTTGAACGGTACTGCGCCATACGAGAAGAATGTCGAGGAAGGTCTAGCGATACTTCGCGGCGCGGTGGACGCAGGCAGCGTCAAAGCGATGGAGAGCCTGTCACAAGCGATCGTCGGGTCGAACCTGGATGAGGCTTGCCGACTTAAGGGGAGGCTGGCGCGACTGGGTTGGATCTGGGCGGGAAACTGGCTACGCAAGCAGGCGCGCGGGGAAGAAGCGGCACGGAACGAGTATGTGGCATATCTCGAGTTGGCGAACCGCCTTGGACATCTCGGAGCGACCCTCGATCTGGCGGATGCGTGCAAAGGGGAGTTCGGGTGCGAGATCGACCCCAAGCGCGCGTTCGACCTAACGCGCCAGGCCGCAGAGTGTGGGGTCGTAGATGCGATGCGTTCGCTTGGAGACCTTTACGCAATTGGATTCGGCGTTCCGCGGGACTATGCGAGTGCTCGGTCATGGTTTCAGCGCGCGGCCGACGCGGGCAGCACGACGGCGGCAGCGAGACTTGGCGCCATGCTCTTGAACGGATTCGGAGGTCCGGCGGATGTCACGACGGCTGTCCGAATGCTCGAGCAGGGGGCGAATGCGGGGGACGCAAGGAGTGCGTACCTACTCGCGGAGATCTACAACAACGGATCCCAGGAGGTCCCGCAGGACCTCTTCCTCGCGCGGGAGTGGGCTCTTCGGGCCAGCAGCGCAGGTGACACCGACGGGGCACTTCTCGCAGCCCAGTTGCTCCGTTCGGGGTGTGGCGGGGCTGTTGACGAGGCCGAGGCGGAGCGTCTGCTTCGCGGCAGCATGCAACGGGATCCGAGGTGCGCATTGGCACTCGCGCTCGGACTCCTCTCGTACCAGCCTGGTGAGGCACCGGTCGATGTCGCTGCGCCGAGCCGCTTCGCGGCACTGCCGTCCCGCCAACTCGAGGGGCTCGGGATCCTCGGTGGCCTGCTGCAGGGAAACGAGCGCACGGACGATTTGATCGAGCGCGAGCGGGTTGCCTCGCGCAACCTGACCGAGATCATGCTCGCGGCGGTGCAGGCGTTTGGCGCGGCGGATCCAAGTGCGTTCGACAAGCGCATTCCGGACGCGCTTGCGATGCTCGACAAGTTCAGGTCAAGCAACAATCAGGTTCAGTTTGATGTCGCCCTGACAAGGGCGATCCTCGCGCTGCGCACCTCGGACATTGACAACGGATGGAAGGCGATGACCGAGGTGCATCGGAGCCTGAAGGAGTTCGGATTCTCGGCCGATGCCGCCTCGCTGGCGACTTTCCCCGCGGGTCCGCGCAAGCTGGCGCTCGAGCGGCTCATCGCGGCCAAGTGGTCGGGCTCCCCAAGCGACGAGGCGCCCGCGCGTGCGTTAGTGGTGGCCGCGCGCCGCGCCGGTCCAACCAAAGAGCTCGCTGACAACGGATACACGGTCGAGGCCTACGAGCCTGATCCCGCGGTTGTCACGGACGCGGTGACGCGCGCGAAGATCCTGGCGACGGGGCTTCCTTGGAAGATCCGTCACCAGAAGTCCGGGATCGTGCTTCTCCTCGTTCCTGCGGGCGGGTTCCTCATGGGCAGCAAGTCCGAAGACCGTGCGGCGGCGGTGCGCAGCGGGACATGGCTTGACGCTGCAAGTCGCGCCAAGATGACCGCGATCCTGAACACATGGGAAGCGCAGCATTCGCGCAAGATCAGCAAGCCCTTCTACCTCTCGCAGCTGGAGGTCTCGCAGGCGGAGTGGCGCGCGGTCATGGGTTCATCGCCGTCGCAGTTCGCGGGCGACGCGAATCCTGTCGAGCAGGTCTCGTGGTTCGCGGCGGACGGGTTCGTGAAGAAGGCTGCGGGCATGTTGCGGCTTCCGAGCGAGGCCGAGTGGGAGTTCGCCTGTCGGACGGGCCAGGAAGGCCCGTATTCGTTCGGCGCCACGATCACGACTGCGCAGGTGAACTTCGACGGGTCGAAGCCGCTTTCGGGTACCGCCGTCGGCGAGAATCGGAAGAAGACGGTTCCGTGCGGATCGCTGCCGGCCAACCGTTGGGGGTTCCACGAGATGCACGGCAATGTGTTCGAGTGGGTCAGCGACGAGTTGCTCGAGTATCCGAAGGACGCCGAGGCCGATGAGAAGCCCCGCACGGGCGGTGAAGGCACGCGTGTCCTGCGCGGCGGCAGTTGGTTTGCGGACCCCCTCGATTGTCGGTCTGCCGCGCGGCAGCAGGCGCAGCCAGCCGCGGCGAATGCCTCATGGGGGTTCCGCGTGGCGCGGGACGCAGGCGCGCTCATGATCGGAGCCAAGGCAGGAAGCCCGGTGGCGGCGGACGGTTCGGCCTTGGCAACGGCACTGCCCGGTGTTCGTGCTCCGACTGCGCTTGCGACAACATCGACGGGCCTGCAGTGGGTCGACATCGAGATGGGGAGCGGCGCGTCTCCACGCGACCGTCAGAGCGAGGTCGTCGTCCACTACACAGGGTATCTGATGGATGGCACCAAGTTCGACTCGAGCTTTGACAAAGGACAGCCGGCCACATTGCCGCTCGATGGCGTCATTGCCGGATGGGCCGAAGGTGTCCTCTCGATGAGGGCGGGGGGGAAGCGCAAACTCGTCATACCTCCTGAGCTCGCATACGGCGAGGCGGGTCGCGGGCCCATTCCCGCCTCTGCGACGCTGGTCTTTGACATCGAGTTGATCGAGGTGAAGGATTGAGCTCGGTTGATTTACTCCACCGGCGTGTCTCTTCCGTCCTTCGGGTGGGCGCCTGTCTATGCCTCATGCTCGTCGTCGGTTGCAGGGCTCGGCCGGTTGATACGGGCGAGGACTGGTATGTCTGGACAGAGAATGGCCAAAAGATGAGGCCGACTGCGGCTTCCCTTCGTTCTCTCGTCGAGGGAAACGCTCGCCACCTTGACCCGGTTGCGCTTGCGCTGATGTCGCAGAGCATGATCGACGTGAATCTCGGGCCGAACTCGCACCGACTTCCTCTCACGCGCGATGAGCGCGTGGAGGTGCTGCGTTACCTGATCGGGCTCGGCGAGGAGGCGATCGCCTCGGGTCGGCTCGAGCCGCAGCAGGCGAGATCGCTGAATGAAGCGCTTGTCCGGGGCCGTGCCGCACTGGTCGAGATGGAGCGTGAGATGAAGTCGGCCGCAGGAGCGAAGGTGAGCACGCTTCAATCTGAACTCGCCGCAGTCGAGAAGCTTCTTGAGGACCAATCACTCGACGCGGCGACGCGCGCGACGCTCGAGGCGGAGGCCGTACGCCTGCGTGAAGCGTTGCGCCCGGTTGCGAAGCCCTGAGGAGAACAAGCAGCGCGCCGTGTGCGCGGTCAAGAGAGAACTCATATGTTGAGCAGCACGACGACGGTTCCATCACGCAGCAGCTGTCCCGGCCGCATCAGTGGCGCAGGGAGCATGAGACCCATGAATCGCGTCATGCGACCTGTCAACATTTCCCCGAGGTGCCGTCTTGCCGAGGTTGTTGCTCTCGCGCTGTGCTGCCTCGTCGGCGCCTGCACGCCGTCGGCCACCGTCAGGGCGCCCTCGTCGCCGCCCGCAAGATCGCAGGCGGAGTCCAAGCCGGCGGCTGTCCAGCTGCAACCTGAGGAACCCGTGCTTTCAGCGGCCGGAGCGGCGCTTGTCGAGGCGGTGGACAGGATGCCGGCGATCGAGTCGGAACTGGCCTCCGTGCAGGAGGCCCTCGCCAGCAGTTTCGCATCGCCGGAGGTTCGGGTTGAACTCGAGCGTGAGGCGGGGCGTTTGCAACGGGAGATTCAGGTCAACCGGCAGCGCATCGAGGAGACCGCGGCATCCGAGCTTCGCGCGGGTGAAGCCGCGTTGGCGGCGCGGGACTTCCGAACCGCGCGACGCGTGGCATCGGTGCTTGAACGGGTGGGTGTGGAGTATCCCGCGGCGCGACCGCTCATCGACCGCGTGGCGGAGGGGCTGCCTGCGCCCGCTGGATGCGTGGTCGTGACGCGGGAACCCGATCCAGCCGTCGTGACGGATGCGGCTGCGCTCGAGCGGATGAACGTGACTGGACTTCCATGGAGGATCCGACACGAGAAGACCGGGATCGTGATGCTGTTGTGCCCTCCGGGCGAGTTTGTGATGGGGTCGCCGGAAGACGAGTCAGGCCGGGTTGACAACGAGGGGCAGCAACGCGTCGAGATCACGGCGGCGTTTTACATCTCAGAGACGGAAGTCACGCAGGAAGAGTGGCAGCGAACGATGGGAGCGAATCCGTCGAAGTTCAAGGGTGCGAGCAAGCCCGTGGAGATGGTGTCGTGGAACGACTGCCGGGAGTTCTGCCAGCGAACCGGGCTCCGCCTTCCGAGCGAGTCGGAGTGGGAGTACACATGCAGGGCGGGCACGACGGGTGCGTACGCCGGTGACATCTATGCGATGGGGTGGTACCGCGATAACAGCGCCGCTTCCACGCACTCCGTGCGGCAGAAGCGCGCGAACCCGTGGGGGCTCTACGACATGCACGGGAATGTGTGGGAGTGGTGTGCGGGCTGGTTTGCGGAGCGCGCCGCGGGAACGCAGGCGGCAGGGAGCGCCTTGGCGGATTGTCGCGTGGTGCGCGGCGGCTCGTGGTACGACAACGGCGGCTACTTGCGTTCCTCCACCCGCGTCTACGTCACGCCTGGCCGCACGAGCGACGGCTACGGGTTCCGTGTCGCGAGGGACGCCCTCTGAGTTCCCTCTACTCTCTTTCCTCTTTCCTTTACCCTTCTCATCTTGAACGTCCTCTCGGTGACCTCGAGGCGCTGTCGGCGAAGGGGGCGGCGAAGCCGTGAGGAGAACAAGCAGCGCGCCGTCTGCGCGGTCATGAGAGAACACCCATGTTGAACAACAAGACGACATCTTTCTCGCGCAACGCCAGTGCGGGCCCGCTTCGCCGGGTCTTGCTCTCCGCAGCCCTCGTGATCGTTGCGCCTGGCTCGGTCATCGGATGCGCTCGCCCGCTGGCTCCGCGCAGCACCGCTGGAAACGGAAGCCCGACGACTTCGTCCGCGGGGGGTGCATCGAGTCCGCCGCCCGCGGCGCCGGTGAATCCTGCGGCGGAAGCCCGCGCGCGCGTGGCGTCGCTGCAGTCCGAACTCGCCGCGGTCAATGCAGCGCTTGCGGACAAGTCGCTCGGGCCGGACCTGCGTGCAGAGCTTGAGCGCGAGGCCGCGCGGCTGCGTCAGGAGATGGAGACTGTTCGAATCGCGTCGAGCAGCCAGGAGCAGCCGCTGGCTGCAACGGCGACCCCGGGATTGAACGCGGGCCAGACTCAGCGGTCGAAGGCGCCGGACCTCGTCGTACGGATGTCTGGCGGCGCGGAGTTTGATCTCTCGAAACAGATCAAGCGGCCCGTGGTCATTCAGTTCTTCGCAACTTGGAGCGGGCCTTGCAAGAAGGCTTTGCCCGAGTTGGCGAAGCTCTCGAGGGATCTCGACGGAAGGGCCGATGTGGTGCTGATCCGGGGGAGCATGTCGGAGGATGAGGCGCAAGACGCCCAGGCCGCCGGTGGACAGGAGCGCGCGCTGACCGCCGCGACGGATTTGCTCAGGTCAGTCGGTGCAGGTGCGCTTGGAGAGCGGGTTGCCGTCGATGCGGATGGCTCCATCGCCGCGCGCTGGAACATCAAGGCGGTACCGGCCATCTTTCTGATTGCTCCCGACGGCTCCGTCGCGCAAAGCTGGCTTGGCATTGGGAAAGATACCTACGGCGAGATTCGAGGCGCGGTCGACACCTTGAATCCGAAACCGGCAGCCGCACCCGCCGCGCCAGCGGCTCAGGGATCTTGAACACCAAGGATCCTGAACACCACCAAATGCGCCATGCGACCTGTCAAGAGTTCCCCGCGGCGCCATCGCGCCGAGAGGTTATCGTGCTCGCGCGCTGTGGACGCGTTCGTCCATGCACTCCGTAGGCCACGGGCAGGGCGACCGCGTCGCTCCTCCGTTGGGCCGACTTTCGGAAGTTCGCTGATCGATCGCAAGCTCAGACTTCAGCAAGACCTCAGCCGCCGACTTCAGCCGCCGACCTTGCCGTAGGTGCGGGCACGCGGCTGCACGAGCGGCAGGTCGTACGCCTCGAACGAGATCGACGGACGCGATGACTCGGGGTCGAACTTCGCGACCGTGGTCTTCATGAAGTTGGCGTCGTCGCGCTGCTGGTAGTCGGTGCGGAAGTGGCTTCCGCGCGACTCCTTGCGCTCGAGGCCGCCTTCGATCATCGCCTCGGCGAGGATGAGCATGTCGCCGGTCGCGCGCGCGAACGAGAGGTTCTGGTTGGTCCAGAGGCCCGTGTCGGAGAGCGTGATGCGCTTGAAGCGCTCGCGCAGCTCGGCGAGCTTGACGCGCGCCTGCATCAGGCGCTCGGCGCTCTTCACGACGGTGCTCGCGGCGGTCATCTCGTCGCCCATCTCCTTGGCGATCGCGTACGGGTTTTCCGTGCCCTTCGAGTCGATGAGGCGCTGCTGCTTGTCCTGTTCCATCTTCTCGTTGTTCGAGAAGACCGACGCATCGACGGATTCGGATGCGTTCTTGCGGTCGCGCGCGAAGTTCGCGACGCCTGCGCCGCAGAAGAGGCCGTCGAAGATGCACGAGAGCAGGGCGTTCGCGCCGAGGCGGTTCGCGCCGTGGTACTGGTAGTTCGCCTCGCCGAAGGCGAAGAGGCCGTCGATGTTCGTCATCATCGAGTTCGGCGCCCCGTAGACCATGCCCTTGCCGTCCGGCTTCGCGGTGTAGGTCGTCCAGAGGCCGCCCATCGAGTAGTGGACGCCGGGGAAGATCTTCATCGGGAGTTCGGCCGGATCGTCGCCGACGAACTTGCGGTAGATCTCGATGATGCCGCCGAGCTTGCGCTCCAAGTACTCGCGCCCGAGGTGGGTGAGGTCGAGGAACACCATGTTGCCGCCGCCGACGCCGAGGCCGTCCTTCACGCAGATCTCGAAGATCTCGCGGGTGGCGATGTCGCGGGGAACGATGTTGCCGTACTTCGGATAGCGCTCTTCGAGGAAGTAGTAGCGCTCTGCCTCGGGGATCTGGCGCGGGTCGCGGTTGTCGCCCTTCTTGCGGGGCACCCACACGCGGCCGCCCTCGCCGCGCGCCGACTCGCTCATGAGGCGCAGCTTGTCCGAGCCGGGGATCGAGGTCGGGTGGACCTGGATGAACTCGCCGTTCGCGTAGTACGCGCCGAGCTGGTAGCAGCGGCTCGCGGCGCCGCCCGTGCACATGACGGAGTTGGTGCTCTTGCCGAAGATCAAGCCGTTGCCGCCGGTCGCCATGACGACGCCGTCCGACGGGAACGCACGGATCGTCATCGAGCGGAGGTCCTGGGCGACGATGCCTTGGCAGGAGCCGTTCGCGTCAAGCACCGGACGGAGGAACTCCCAGTGCTCGTACTTCGTGATCTTGCCTTCGCTCTCGTAGCGGCGGACCTGCTCGTCGAAGGCGTAGATCAGCTGCTGGCCGGTCGTGGCGCCCGCAAAGTGTGTGCGCTTGTAGAGCGAGCCGCCGAAGAGGCGCAGGTCGCGCTGGCCTTCGAAGGTGCGGTTGAACGGCACGCCCATCCGGTCGAGGAGATCGATGATGCGCGGCGCCCAGTGCGCCATCTCGTAGACGGGCGGCTGGTGCGCGAGGAAGTCGCCGCCGTAGATCGACTCGTCGAAGTGCTCGTACTCCGAGTAGCCCTGCTGGCGGGCGATCTCGTTGCACGCGTTGATGCCGCCCTGCGCGCACACCGAGTGCGAGCGCTTGACGGGGACGATCGAGAAGAGGTCGACATGCAGGCCGGCCTCTGCGATGCGGACGGCGGCCGAGAGGCCTGCGAGTCCACCACCGACAACGATCACGCGACGCTTGGAAGGGGCTGCCATGGGAGTGGGTTCCTGAAGTTCGTGCCGAGCGTGGCTCGGAAGCGGTTTACTGAGGCGCTGCGGGCTGTGTCGGCGCGGTTGGTTCCGAGAGGACCGCGACCTCGGCCTGCATCTTGTTCTCGACTTCCTCGGCCTTCACAGGGTCGAGCGTGGTGAATCCGACGATGGCGCTCACGCCCGCGCCGGCGAGCGCGAGGCCGATGCCCGCGCAGACCACGCCCCAGCGCTGCTGGGCCTGCTTGCTGATCGTGAGCCCCCAGGTGATCGCCGCTGTCCAGAGGCCGTTCGCGAAGTGGAACACGAGCGCGAGCACGCAGACGAGGTAGAAGATCGCGTTGAAGTAGGGGAAGAAGCCGCCCTGCAGGTGGATCGCGGTCGAGCTCGCGGCGTTGTCCGGGTCGAACGAAGGCATGATGCCGCCGTAGGTCCAGCCCCAGCGCAGGCTCGAGATGTGCATGAAGAGGAAGAGGACGCCGATGTATCCCGAGACGCGCTGGAAGGCGTAGCGCCAGTTGTCCTGGTAGCCGTAGCGCTCGGTGTTGCTCCGGCCGCTGCGCGCGAAGTAGACGCCGAGGATCGCGTGATACGCGATCGGCAGCCACAGCACGAAGATCTCGATGAAGATCAGCGCCGGAAGGTTGTGGATGAAGTCGACCTCGTGCTGGAAGGTGGCGACGCCTGCGGCGCCTGCGCCGAGTTCCGCGTACTTCTTCGCGTTGAAGACCTCGCCCCAGACGATCGAAGAGTTCGTCGTCAGGTGGGGAATGAGGAACACGCCGATCGGCGCCACGCCGGTCAGCGAGTGGAGGCGGCGAAGGAGGTGGTAATGGCGCTCGAGGAACGAGCTCTTGCTCGGCGCGTGTGCGGCGGTTGCTGACACGGTGATCTCCGGTGAGGTTCTCCGGGTTCGGAGGAATCTCGGAGTATAGAACATCAAGCCGATGCGGCGGGCGCAGCGGATTCCGCGTCTGCGAAGAGCCCAGAATCGCGCGGCTGCTTCGGCGAGATCTTTCGGGATGGATCAGTCGGGGATGATGAGTCCGCTGGCGGAGGCAGGCTTGCCCGCATCCTTCGCGCCGCCAAGTCCGATCGAACCCGCCACGCCGGCATCGGCGCCCGCGCCGCCATCGCGCTGCATCTGCGTGGCCACGAGCCGGGCGATCTGGACGAAGCGGGCCCGCAGGTGCGCGATCACTTCGGACAGTTCCGCGGCCTCTTCGGCGGTCAGGTTGCCCTTGGTCTTCTCCTCGATGACTCCGAGGAGATCGATGGCGAACTGGGCACCCACCACATCGACGACGACGCGTCCGGTCTGCGGGTCGCCGTAGGCTCCGAGGCCCATCATCGCCTGGCTGGCGAGCGTGGCGACGAGGGTGCGGAAGTCGGCCGGGGGCATCTCGCCGGGGGTGCCTGCGTGCTCGTGACCTGCCTTCGCGGCTTCCTTCTCGGCGAGGCGTTCCTTCTCCGCCTGGGCTTGGGCCTTCCAGTCGGAATCGATGTGCAGCTTCGGGGCTTCGTCGCTCATGCGTCGAGAATAGCGTCCGCTCGACACGCGCGGTGTTCGGATCGGTACGATTCTCGCCATGTCGCGGAATCGCGGGCTCCTCCTCCCGTTCCTTCTCACAGGCTGCGTGCTGGCAGCGGGTTGCGCCTCGAGCGGCGGCCCTGAGCGCACGGCGCTTTCGATCCGCGACTTCGCGCATCCGCCGGCGGGCTTGAAGACCGATACCCTCGCGATGGCGCCTGCCGTGACCGCGGCGCCGACCATCACCGTTGAAGGCGTCGAGACGATCGAGCGCGACGCGACTGGATCGCGCGACTTCACCGAAGTTCGTCGGCAGATCACATCGCGCGACGCCGAGGGAAAGACGATCGTCGACGCGCAATCGCCCGAGATGGTGTCGCGCCGGATCGATCCTGGTCAATCATGGCCTGTCGAAGGCTTGGTCGGTCAGGTGAACGGTCGGCCTGTGTTCGCCGATGCATTCTTCATGCCGATCGAGGATCGCTTGATCGCGCTCGCCGCGATGCCCGATCGAGTCGAGGCCCGACGCGCGCTGATCGCCGTCGTGAGCCGCGAGTTCAAGGAAACGGTCGACAGCGAGCTCATCGTCGCCGAGGCGGAGTCACAGCTCTCGCCCGAGCAGCAGGAGGGCCTCTTCGCATGGCTGCGCTCGCTGCAGGAAGAGACGATCGCGCAGCGCGGTGGTAGCCGCGCCGCAGCGGAGCAGAGCCTCGAGTCAGAGAGCGCGCTGTCCCTCGATGAATTCCTGCAGGTCGAGCGCGACAAGGCGCTGGCGGGCCGGCTTCTCAACCAGCGCATCGAGCCGCGCACCATCGTGTCGTGGCGCGATGTCGTGCAGGAGTACGAGCGCCGCGAGGCCGAGTTCAATCCGCCGCCGGCGATCAAGATCGGACGCATCCGCCTCGACACCACCGCCGACGCCGAAGCAGTTGCCAAGGTGCGCGCGATGATCGCGGAAGGCAAGCGCTTCTCCGAGATCGCGCGCGAGCTGAACCTCGCGGAAGGCGGGTTCTGGAACCGCTACGAGCTGCCCGCCAAGGGCATCGACGGCCTCGATCTCTCAGACGCCATCAAGCAGCGGCTGAACGGCCTCAAGGTCGATCAGGTCAGCGAGCCGATCGAGGCGCGCGGGTTCATCTCGTGGCTCTCGATCATGGAGGTCGAGAGCCAGCCGCAGCGCTCGCTCTACGACCGCGAGGTCCAGCTTGCGCTCGAGAACGAGCTGCGCGGGCGCCGTCGCCTGATCGAGCGGGAACGCTACATCGAGACCCTGCGCAGCCGATGGGTCACCGACGACATCCAGGAGATGGAGAGTCGCCTGATCGAGATCGCGTTGCAGCGCTACTGGCGCTGAGCGCCTGCCGGCTACGGCGGTCGGCGGCGTCCGCGCTGCACCGAGCGCTCGAACACACCGACGACATGCCGTGTGGCGCTTGCCGTGCGCCCCTCGCCGCGGACGCCGACGAGATCAACGCGGATCGACGACACCGTCCGAACCGCGCGGGGAAACCCGCACGCTGCGCGGTGACGGCTGCCGGTCAGGCCTTCTCCGGCCGCCGCGTCCTCGAAGTCGCGGAGGAGTCGCCACAGCACCTCCTTCTTGCGTGTGTCGACGCGCTCGAGCGCGTCCCACGGCCCGGCCGCGCGCTTGACCTCCACGATCACGAGCGTGCGGCCATCGGGTGTGCGCGCGATCAGGTCGGCCTCGTCGCGCGGGTCGCGTGGGCTTCGCCAGTTGCGCGCCTCGACGCGGTAGCCAAGCGCGCGCAGCAGCCGCTCGGCCGCCCGTTCGCCCGGGTCGCGCGATGGCCGCCGCAGCAACGGGGCGATCGCTCGAAGGATCCACGCGAGCGCCACGCCCAGGCCGTCTTCGCGGGCGTGGCGAAACGCGTGGTGCGTGAACAGCACCGCGGTCCGGACACCGCCTCGCCGCCTTCTTTCCTTTCCGTCACTTCGCATCGTCACCCCTCTTTCCCTCCGCTCGATCCGCCAGAACCCACCGCGTGCCGCCGCCAGCGTCGTTCCGCGCACGCCTGTCAGCGCTGCGATTGTGACGGTGCCGCGAGGCGCCCTCGCGATGTTCGGATGTTTTTCAGTTGAATCGCGTCAGCCACACGGCCCAAAACGAACGCCGCACCCTCTCGGGCGCGGCGTACGGGTGCGTGCGTTTGGCTGCTCGATCAGTTTGGCGCGGTCACCGGCAGGTTGGCGCGCGCGATCCACTTGTCGCCCAGCTTCACGCCGACGATGGTGCGGCCCACAGCAGGAGTGAAGAGCGCGAAGAGGTCGTCGGCGCCCGAACTCGCGAGGTTCGGGAAGCTGCTGATCTTGTAGTAGTTGCCGTCACGCTCAAGCCGGATGGAGACGCGGCGGTCGCCGGTCTTCTCGGCGTGGATGTAGCCGATCGGGTAGTAGGGGCGACCGAGGTCGTCGATCAGCATGAGCTTGGCGTCCTCGCCGGCTTCCTCGCGGATCTTGGTGCGGTCGTTCCAGAAGTCGATCGAGTTGCGCGAGCCTCGAGTCAGGTTGAGGCGCACGACGCGCGTCCCGACCGGGGCCCAGATGCCGCGAACCACGACGCTCTTGTTTCCGGCGAATCCACCGGACTCGAAGTCGCCGAGGCCCTTGAAGAGCAGGTTGGTGTCGGGCGCGACCTCCATGCCGCCGAGATTGTTCATGTTGGCATTCGCCGGCATGATCGAATCGTTGATGGTCAGGTCTCCGCTCGACATCTGCGCGACGGTCGTCGGGATGTCGACTCCGCCGCCCGAGCCGCCGAGCTGCATGGCCATGGCGTCGGCCATCGAGGACTCTTGGCCGATCGCCGGGAACGGCAGGCGAAGCCCCATTGCGTGGAGGAATCGCGGCGGACCCGAGAGCTTGTCGGCTGGGTAGACAAGGGTCACATCGAGGGTCGTGGTGCCCGGCGGCGCGGAGATGTAGTTCTTCGAGTCGTCGAACATGTAGAAGGTGCGCCCGCCGCCCGTGTTCGGCTGCGACCAGCCGATCGGGTAGACGACCGCGGTATTGGTTCCGGCTGCAGGGCCGACAAGGCGGAGCTGCGAGGCAGCGACCGCGAAGCCCTGGCCTTCGGTGGTTGCTTCGGGGTCGAGATGCAGGTCGACCACATAGGCGCGGAAGGGTGTGCCGCGCGAGGTGGAGTAATCGGAAACGAGGATCGCCTTGTCGATGCGCAGGGCGTTGGGACCGGCGTAGGTGCGCGCGATGCGACCGCGCTTGTCGTAGGTGTCGCGAGCGAGGCCGAATGCCTGCTCGCCGAGGTTCGGCTGCATGCTCGCGAGGGTCGTCGACGAGAAGCTCGGCGACATGGATCCCTCGGAGAGCCACGCGTAGGTGTCGCCGGCCCACTTGTGGACCGGCAGCCAGAACGACGGTGCGTTGAGGTCGGGCTGGCCCTTTGCGCCGTTGGTGCGCGCGGCGCCGACCACGCCGAGGATCTCGGTCGAGGAGTGCAGGTGTCCGACGCCGATCAGAGCGATGCCGACGGTGAGGATGCCTGCGCATGCGCCGACGACGCCGCCAACGGTCAGGTTGAGGACCTGCGGGAAGTTCAGGTTGTCCGGCGCGAGCTTGTCAGCGAGGACCCGGAGTACGAATAGGTAGACGGAGAAGGGGAAGAGCAGCGCGAAGCCGGCGGCGTAGGGCTGCATCCACTTCTGCGACATCAGGATGCCGGTGATCGGCTCCCAGGTCGCGAACGCAAGCACGCCCGCGCAGAGGACGCAGACGAAGTGGATGGTGGCGCTGAAGAGACCTTGGTTTGCCCACCAGTACGCGATCAGTCCAATGAATCCGATCACGACGATGTTGAAGATGGTGTCCATGCTTGGCTTCTCGGGAGTTCGAGTCGAGTTCGTATCGTGTTCCGCGGCGCGAGGACGCGGTGGGGTTCGGTTGAGGCGTCAGGGAATCGTGCGTGCGATCCGCTCAGCCCTTGGCGGGCGCGGGCGGTGGCGGCGGCGCGCTTGCCCCGCTCGGAGCGGGCTTCGCGGCCGCGGCCTGCTTTGGTGCGAAGACGCGCTGCACTTCCTCGAGGCTGGTGAGTCCCTCGCGCACCTTCAGGAGCGCGGCTTCTTGGAGCTGGATCATCTTGGTGTCGCGGACCGCGCGCGCGTAGGCGCCGCGGAAGTCATTCTCCGCGAGCATCTGGCGTGCGTCCTTGTCGACCATCATCACCTCGAAGATGCCGATCTGACCGAAGTAGGCGCTGCCTTGGCAGACCGGGCAGTCCTCGATGCGGTTCTTGACCTGGATCTTGCCACTCGGGCGGAAGAGCTCGACCTGCTTGCCGCTCGGGATGCCCAGCTTCTTCGCCTGCTCGGGCGCCGGAGTGAACGGCGACTTGCAGTTCGGGCAGAGCTGGCGGATGAGGCGCTGGTGGACGACGGCGCTGAGGCACTTGGTCGCCGTCTTCGGGTCGCCGACGGCCTGGATCCAGGTCGCGACGGCCGCGGCCATGCTTTCAGCGGGGACAAGCACATACACGAGCGGACGCTCAAGACCCATGAGCGTGGCGGCCTTTGCGGCGCCGGGCTCGGTGATGTCGGCCGCGAGGACGACATCGGGATCGCGGCGGATGATCTTGGTGAGCGCCTGCGCGTAGTCCTCGACGCCTGGCTCCGGCGCGAACGCCTTGTGCTCGACGCCCTCGACGCGATAGACGAGCTCGCGCTCGAGCGTCTTGATGTTGCTGGTGTACGCGTCGTGACGCGAGATGATCGCGAAGCCGAGGGTGGTGAGGCCCTGGCCCGGTGGCGCGCTGACGATCACGACGCCGACGCGCTTGCCCGGCTCTTCGAGCGTGCGAAGCGCCTCGAGCTGCGAAGGGGCGAGGCCGATCGAGTCGATCGCCTTGCCGAGACGCTCCTCGCGGTCGAAGTCGGCGCGGAGGGTCTGTCCGCTCGACGAGCCGATCGAGGTGATGGTGACGCGGCTCGAGCCTGCGGCGCTCGAGACGGTGAACGATCCCGTCTGGCGACGGCGGCGGTCGTTCACATCGAGTCCCGCAAGGCGCTTCATCATGTCGATCGCTGCGTTGCCGACATCGGGCGGCATCGGCTCGCCCTTGGTGCGCACGCCGTCGACGAGCATCGATGTGGCGACGCCGGCCTGGGTGCTCGCGAGGTCGATGCGGCTTGCGCGCACGGACAGCGGCGCGAGGATCATCTGTTCGACCGTCACATAGATGCCGAGCGCAGGGTCTTCCTTCTGCGGCACCGGCTCCTTCGAGCCGTCGGCGCGGGTGAACTGGGCGCTGGCGGCGCGGTCGGCGGCGGCTTGCTTGCGGGCGGCCATCGCCTTCGACAGCTTCTCGCCGCCGAAGCGGAACTTGCGGTTCTCAGGAACGCGCGCGTCGCGGTACTTCCAGTACGCGAACATCGTTCCCGCGAGGATCAGGAGCGACAGGAACCATCCGACGAAGAACCACGGGATGACGAGGATGAGCAGCAGCGACACGAGCGCGGCCGCGATGTAGCCCATGTTCCAGCCGAGCACCGGCAGCGTGAACATGCGGGCGTCGCCCTCGAACTTGGCGACGAAGCGCATGTAGGCGACGAAGGTCGCGATCAAGAGCACCGGCTTGAGGATGCTCATGAGGATCGGCGCGTCGGCGAGGATGACGGTCGCTGGCATGGTCGGGTCTGGCATTCTGTGGCTCCTGGGCGGCAATGCGCCCAGCGGGATCTCTCAGTCTTGGTCGCGTCTCAAGTCGCTGGTGTCGGGCTGTGCGTCGGAAGCGTGTCCTTACGCGATGCCCTTCAGGCGCATCTTGAGTTCTTCTGGCTTCGGCGTCGCCTCGAGCGCGACGCGCTGGTGGATCATGTTGCTCTCGACGAGCTTCACGAGCGCGCTCGTGAAGTCGAGCATGCCTTCCTCCGAGCCCTGCTTGATGAGCTCGAGGAGCTCGCCTTCGCGGCCTTCGAGCACATACTTCTGGACGGCGGGGGTGTTGAGCAGGATCTCGAGCGCCGGGATGCGCGCGATGTGCGCGTGCAGCGTCGGGAGGAGCTTCTGGTAGATGATCGCACGAAGGTTGTACGCAAGAAGCTTGCGGATCTGATCGCGCTCGTTCTCGGGGAAGAGGTCGTAGATACGGCCGAAGGTCTGCCAGGCGGAGCTCGCGTGGATGGTTCCGAACACGAGGTGGCCCGTCTCGGCGGCGCGGATGGCGGCCTCGAAGGTCTCGTAGTCGCGCATTTCGCCGACGAGCACGACGTCCGGGTTCTCGCGGACGAGCGCGCGGAGGGCGTCGTTGAAGTTCGTGGCGTCGATGCCGATCTCGCGCTGGTTGATCGTCGCCTTCGCGTCGTTGAAGATGTACTCGATGGGGTCCTCGATCGTGATGATGTGGACCTTCTTGCGCTGGTTCACATAGTCGAGCATCGACGCGATCGAGGTCGACTTGCCTGAGCCGGTGACGCCCGAGAAGAGGATGAGTCCCTGCGCCGCCATCGACACATCGCCGAGGATCGGAGGCAGGTAGAGCTCCTCGAACTTCTTGATCTGGCTGGTGATGAGACGCGCCGCGAGCGACGGGTTGCCGCGCGCCATGAAGAGGTTGACGCGGAAGCGGCGCTGGGTGGCGCCGTCTTCGTCGCCCGCCTTGCGGTAGTCGTAGGCGAAGTCGATCGAGCCGTGGCGTGCGAAGTAGTCGATCTGGTTCGGGTCGAGGATGTCCTTCGCGACCTGCATCATCAGGTCGGGGGTGCAGACGGCGGTCTCGAGATCCTTGAGCACGCCGCGGTGGCGCACGCGAGGACGGAGGCCGCTCTTCACGATCAAGTCGGAGCCTTCGACGCCAATGATCGCCTCGAGCCAGGAGGTCCAAGCCTTCTTGCCCTCACCGGCGGTCGTGCCGCGGTGGTTGATCGAGAGCGGGACGAGGAGTTCGTTGCGGACTGCTGCCATGGAACCTCGGATGTCTAACGGTCAATAGGGACCGATGCGGGTTGTGCCGCCGCACACGAGTACCCGTGCGGCGTCCTCCGCGGGGAGCCGCGGGGGAACTCAACAGCGTACCTCAAAGCGGTCGCCACGGAAACCTCTGGTAGGTTTTCGGACGGGGTATTGACGGCTCGGTCGCCCGACCGCATGATCCCTCGATGGAAGCCAAGATCGTCCTCGAGGGCATCACATTCGATGATGTCCTTCTGATCCCCGCCCACAGCACGGTGACGCCCGACCTCGCGGACACCGCCACCCGGCTGACCCGCAACATCTCGATGCGCATCCCGCTGGTCTCCGCGCCGATGGACACGGTGACCGAGTCGAACCTCGCCCGTGCGCTCGCGCAGGAAGGCGGCATCGGCATCATCCACAAGAACCTGCCGCCCGATGTGCAGGCGCGTGAGGTCGCGAAGGTCAAGCGCTCCGAGCACGGCGTCGTGGTCGACCCGGTCACGCTCGCGCCGAACGACACGCTCGCGCAGGCCGCGAAGCTGATGGCCGAGCAGGGCGTCTCCGGCTTCCCCGTCACCGCCGATGGCTCGCGCCGCGGCAAGGTCGTCGGCATCCTCACCCGCCGCGACATGAAGTTCCTCGAGGGCAAGGATCTCGCGACGATCCCTGTCCACGAGGTGATGTCGAGCGAGAAGCTCGTGACCGCGGCGCCCGATGTCTCCGCAGAGGAGGCCGAGCGGCTCATGAGCCGCGCGCGCGTCGAGAAGCTGCTGCTCCTCGACTCGAGCGGCTCGCTGCGCGGACTCATCACCATGCGCGATGTCGAGAACGTGCGCACCCATCCGAAGGCCTGCCGCGACGCGCGCGGCCGCCTGCGCGTGGGTGCCGCGATCGGCATCCGCCAGTTCGAGCGCGTCGAGAAGCTGCTGGCGGCCGAGGTCGATGTGATCGTGATCGACACCGCCCACGGGCACAGCGAGAATGTGCTCGAGACCGTGCGCGAGGTGAAGAAGCGCTTCAACATCGAGGTGATCGCGGGCAATGTCGGCACCGAGGCTGGCGCGAAGGCGCTCATCGACGCGGGTGCAGACGCGGTCAAGGTCGGCATCGGCCCCGGCTCGATCTGCACCACGCGCGTCGTCACGGGCGTCGGCATGCCGCAGATCACCGCGGTGATGGAAGCGGTGCGCGCCGCGGAAAAGGCGGGCGTTCCCGTCATCGCCGACGGCGGCATCCGCCAGTCGGGCGACATCGCGAAGGCGATCGCGGCCGGCGCGTCGAGCGTGATGCTCGGTTCGCTCCTCGCGGGACTCGACGAGAGCCCGGGCGAGGTCGTGCTCGCGCGCGGCCGCCGCTTCAAGACCTACCGCGGCATGGGCAGCGAAGGCGCGATGAGCGCGGGTTCGGGCGACCGCTACGGCCAGGGCAACATCAAGGACACGCGCAAGTTCGTGCCCGAGGGCGTCGAAGGCATGGTGCCGTACCGCGGCGTGCTCGCCGACTTCGTCTACCAGATGGTCGGCGGCATCCGTTCGGCGATGGGCTACTGCGGTTGCTCGACGATCGACGATTTCCGTCACAAGAGCCGCTTCGTGAAGGTCTCGGGTGCGACGGTCATCGAGAACCATCCGCACGACATCCTCATCACGAAGGAAGCGCCGAACTACAGCGCCGCCGTGCGCGCGGAGTGATGCTGCCGCTGGGCCCGCGCGGCCGCGCGTTCAACTCACGATCGGCTCGATCACATGGCCGTGGACATCGGTGAGCCGACGGTCGGCGCCGTTGTGGCGCCACACGAGCTTCGTGTGGTCGATGCCGAGAAGGTGCAGCATCGTCGCGTGGATGTCGTACATGGTGGTCGGGTTGCGGCGGTCGAGCGGCTTGTAGCCCCACTGGTCGCTC
This sequence comes from Planctomycetota bacterium, assembly GCA_041161465.1. Lineage (GTDB taxonomy): Bacteria > Planctomycetota > Phycisphaerae > Phycisphaerales > SM1A02 > QWPT01. The sequence goes on from JBEAUK010000090.1 coordinate 24,756, forward strand.
TCGCCGTGGGTGACGCCGCCCTTCACGCCGCCGCCGCACATCCAGTTGGTGAAGACGAACGGGTTGTGGTCGCGGCCCTTGCCGCCTTGCGAACTCGGCATGCGGCCGAACTCGGTCGTCCAGATGACGAGCGTGTCGTCGAGCATGCCGCGCTGCTTGAGGTCGGCGATGAGCGCCGCCGCGCCGCGCGCCATGCCGCGCGAGAGCGGCCCGTGGTCGCGGCGGATGTCCTCGTGCGAGTCCCAGTTGCGGCGCGGATGCGAGTTGTCGTTGCCGCTCCACACCTGCACGAACCGCACGCCGCGCTCGAGCAGGCGCCGAGCGGCCAGGCACTTCTGCGCGAAGACGAAGGACTCCTCGCGCTCGTTGATCTCGCTGTCCCAGGTCGTCGGGTTCTGGTCGAGGCCGTAGAGGCGCAGCACATGCTCGGGCTCTGCCTTGAGGTCGAGGGCATCGGGCGCGGCCATCTGCATGCGCGCCGCGAGTTCGTAGCTCTTGATGCGCGCCTCGAGCCGCGGATCGTGGGCGCGTGCGCCCTCGTGCGCCTCGTTCAGCTCGCGCATGAGTTCGTGCGCGGCGCGCTCGCTCGCGGGGCCGATGAACCGGCCCGCCGCGTGCGCATGCAGGTCGGCGATCGGGTTCGCCGTGCCCGGGTAGACGACGGTTCCGCTGTGCTCGTTCGGCAGGAACGCGCCGTCCCAGTTCTTCACGCCGTTCGACGGCATGCCGCGGTGGTCGGGCATCACGACGAAGGTCGGCAGGTTCTCGTTCATCGAGCCGAGGCCGTAGCTGACCCAGCAGCCAGCGCCGGGAAATCCAGGCAGCTGGAAGCCCGTCGCCGCGAGCATCGTTGCCGCCGAGTGGACGCCCGAGCGGCTCGTCATGTTGTGGATGAACGCGATGTCGTCGACATGGGCGCCGAGATCGGACACCGTCTCGCCGAGCATCTTGCCGCACTGGCCGTAGGGCTTGAACTCCCACACGGGGCGGAGCCATGGGCCGAGGCCGTCCTGGAAGGTCTCGACCTTCTCGCCGAAGTCGCTGGGCTTTCCGTCGAGCCTGATGAGCTCGGGCTTGAAGTCGAAGAGGTCGAGATGGCTGGCGGCCCCCGACATGAACAGCTGGACGACGCGCTTCGCCTTCGGAAGCGGCGGGGGCGCCGCGGGCGGCTCGGGCCGTGCGCCGAGCATGCCGAACGCGTCGCGTGCGAGGATCGATGCGAGCGCCACGCCGCCGAGCCCGCCGCCCGAATGCCACAGGAACTCGCGGCGCGAGAGCGCGCGCGTCGCAGGCAGGCGGTGGAACGGCGAGTCGTTCGGCATCGTGGTGGCTCAGTCGATGAAGGAGAATTCGTTCAGGTTGAAGAGCACGCGACAGGCGTTTGCGAGCCCGTGGCTGCGCACGAACGCCACGAGCCGCGCGCGCTCGTCGGCGTCCGGTGCGCGTCCGAGCGCAAGCCGCACGGCGCGGTCGACCTGCGCGACGGGATCGTCGCCCGCCTCGCGCGCGACGCGCGCTGCGAAGCGCTCGGTCTGCGCGAGCATGAAGCCGTTGTTCAGGTACGCGAGCGCCTGGTTCGGCGAAAGGCTCTGGTTGCGGCGGTCGACGCGCATCGACGGATCCGCGCAGTCGAGCGCCGTGAGGAACGGCTGCAGCTGTGAACGCACGATGAAGCGGTAGATCGAGCGTCGGAAGGTCGTCGTGTCGTTCGGATCTGCGAGGTCGTAGCGGTAGTGCGGCGAGTGCTCGGGGCGCTCGATCACGAAGTCGCGGTAGCCGGGGCCGCCCATCGTGAGGTCGAGCGAGCCGGTCGTCGCGAGCACCGCGTCGCGTACGGCCTCGGCCTCGAGCTTGCGCGCGTTGGCGCGCCAGAGAAGCGTGTTGTCGCGGTCGATCGCGTCTGCCTTCGGGTTCGCGACCGCCGATTGCTGCCGATACGCCGCGCTCGTCACGATCAGTCGATGCAGCGACTTCAGCGATCCACGCATGTCGTCGCGGAAGCTGGCTGCGAGCCAGTCGAGGAGCTCGGGGTGCGAGGGCGTGCCGCCCATGCGTCCGAAGTCGTTCGGCGTCGCAGCGATGCCGCGTCCGAAGTGGTACTGCCACACGCGGTTCACGATCGACCGCCACACGAGCGGATTGCGCTCGTCGACGAGCCAGCGTGCGAGGGCGGCGCGGCGCGCGGATTCAGGCGCGTCGCTCGGGAGGTCGAATCGCGCGGGAAGCGCGGGCTCGAGCATGCGGAGCGCCGCAGGCTCGACCGGCGCGCCCGGGCTCGTCACCTGTCCGCGCGCGAGGACGCGGATCTCGCGGGGCTTTCCGCCGCTTGCGCCGGTGCCGACGAATGCGCCCGAGCCCGTGTGCACGGTGCCTGCGAAGACCGTCGACTGCGGCGGAAGCGCCGCGACCTCGCGGTCGATCGCTGCGAGGCGCTCCGCGATCTCCGTGCGCGTGCGGGCCACTGCATCGTCCTCAAGGCGTGCGCGCAGCGCCTCGCGCGCTGCGTGCAGGGAGCTCGCGTCGTCGTTCAGCGCCTTGCGCGCGGGCGCGATTCCGTCGGTGAGGTTCGTCCTGCGCCAGCGCTCGCCGAGTTCGATGGTGTCGAGGCTGTTGACGGCCGCGCCTTTCGCGATGTTGCGCGCGGCGGCGTCGCGGATCTCGAGTTCGGCGAGCGCGAAGATGTAGTCGCCTTGCCTCGGCGCAAGCTTCGTCGCGGTGACGCGGACGAAGCGCGCTTTCGCCCCGGGCGTCGGCAGTACGAGAGGCGCGGTGCGCGGCGAACCGAGCGCCGCGCTTGTTCCGCGGGCGATCTCGGCGACTCCTCGCGTGAAGCTCGCGTCGTCCGACGCTTCGACGCGGAATTCCTGTGGAAACCCGAAGCCATCGCCGATCCCGTTGAAGTCGTCGCTTGCGGGAAGCAGGGCGATCGACTCGAACGCGCGCGGCGCGCCGAGATCGACCTCGACCCACTTGGCGGTCGCGGGATCGGGTGAGATCGCGCTGTGGAACCCGAACTCCGGCGCGGGTCCTTCGCGCGACGCGCGGGCGATCGCACGGTCGAGCGCGGCCAGCTGCTCTCCTCCAGCGCGCGCGAGCGCCTCGTCGAGCCCGCGCAGCTGCGCCGCGAGCTGCGCGCGCTCCTCGCCGAGCGCCGCGCGCCGTGCTGCGACGATCGGCGACGCGTCGTAGCGACGGTCTGCGCGGTCGAGCGCCGCAAAGATCGACTGCAGCGCGTAGTAGTCCGCCTGCGGCACGGGATCGAACTTGTGATCGTGGCACTGCGCGCACTGCACGGTGACGCTCGCAAAGGTGCCGAGCGCATTGCCCACCATGTCGTCGCGGTCGAAGTGCCGCGCGAACTTTCCGTCGATCTTGTCCTCGCTCACCTCCTCGTGTCCGATGAGGTCCCACGGACCCGCGGAGATGAAGCCGAGCGCCTCGTTCCCGTCGCGCGTGCGAGGGTAGATCGCATCGCCCGCGATCTGCTCCTCGACGAAGCGCGCGTACGGCTTGTCCTCGTTCAGCGCGCGGATCACATAGTCGCGATACGGCCACGCGTTCTCGCGCGGCTTGTCCTTATCGTAGCCGTGCGTGTCGGCGTAGTGGACGACATCGAGCCAGTGGCGCGCCCAGCGCTCGCCGTAGCGCGGCGACGCGAGCAAGCGATCGACGAGCGTCTCGTACTTGCGCGGGTCTTGGTCGGCGACGAACGCGTCGATCTCCTCGGGCGTCGGCGGGAGGCCGATCAGGTCGAACGACACGCGGCGAAGGAGCGTGCGCGCGTCCGCCTCGGGCGCCATCGCAAGGCCGGCGTCCGCGAGCCGTGCGCGTACGAACGCATCGATTGGATTTGCATCGTTCGATGGAACGCGCGGCCGCGCGATCGGCTTGAGGCTCCACCAGTCGAGGGGATCGGCGACGGCCACGCTCGCGGTGTCGGGCCACGCGGCGCCCTCGTCGATCCACCGGCGCACGAGCGCGACCTCGGCCTCCGTCAGTGGCTCGCCGCGCGGCGGCATCTCCATCTCGGGATCGGCGCCCGAGACATAGCGATAGAGCGCGCTCGAATCTGCGTCGCCGGGATGAATGTTCGGCGCCGACAGCTCGCCGCCCGAGAGCGCGATCGACTTCACATCGAGCCTGTAGCCGCTGCGTTGCTTCTCGGGACCGTGGCAGCTGAGGCACTTGGCCGCGAAGATCGGAGCGATGTCGCGTGCGAAGTCGACTTCGGCCACCGGCCGCGAAGGCGCGAGCGCGAGGGCGAGGGCGACGAGGCTCGCGGGCATCCAGCCACTCTACCGCGGGATCCCTCGAATGCGAGGTCTTTCGCCGCTGCAACCCTGACACGGGGCGAGGCTTGCAACGAAACGCGCCCCGCTCGGGGCGGGGCGCGTCGCGCGGAATGCCGGTGACAGGAATCGAACCTGCAAGCCTTTAGGGGGCGGCGGATTTTGAATCCGCTGCGTCTGCCAGTTCCGCCACACCGGCGAAGTTCTGACAGTCTAGCGGCTGGAGCAGATGCCTGACTTCATCCTTCTGGCGGAGAATTCCCCTTTGCATCCGCGTCGTTTGGGAGTAGGTTGAATTCTTCAATGGGTTGGATGGCCGACCCGTGTTTCGTCTCGGAGTCCAAATCATGAAGAAACTGAGTCCTCTCGCGGGGATTTCCATCGCGCTGGCGTTGTCGCTTTCAGCCTCCGTCCTCGCGGCCAGCGACGACTGTGCGACTCCAACCCCGATCAGCGGGTCGGGCGTGTTCGCATTCGACCTCACGGGCGCGACGGCCAGCCAGGCGGGCAATGTGGCGCAGTGCCTCCCGAACTTCGACTTCATGGGCAAGGATGTCTGGTTCTGCTGGACGGCCGACTGCACCGGCATCGTGACCATCTCGACCTGCGGCCTGACGACGGGCGACACGGTGCTCGCGATCTACGATGTCGGCTCGAGCGGCTGCGGCTGCCCGAACGGACAACTCCCGCGCTGCTGCAACGACGACGCGTGCCAGAAGCAGTCTTCGATCACCTGCGAGGTCGAGTGCGGCAAGCAATACATGATCCAGATCGGAACGCGGCCCGGGACCGCGGGGTTCTCTGGATCGGTTCAGATCGACTGCGCGGGCAAGCCGTGCGACGGCGGGCATGAACCGATCGCGTGCGACTGCACGGGCGAGCGGCCGCCGCTCGTCGACAACCTGACGACGCCGTTCGATCCGGGCCTCGTCGCCGCGGTGACGAACCTGCGGCCGGATCCCAACGATCCGGCGGTCGTGCTCTACGACCTCGGCGGCCAAGGCGCTGCGACGCCGGGAGCCAACTGGAACACCGACCGCTACTCGCACCCGAGCTGGAAGATGTCCAATCTCGGCTGCGTGCTCGGCGTCGCGCTCGATGACGCGGGCAATGTGTTCGTGGGCCACACCTCGTCCTACCCCGATTTCTTCGGCCTCGGCGACACGGTCGGCCTCGGCGGACCTGGTGCGATCTACCGGCTCGACGGCGCGACGGGCGCCGTGACGACCGTCATCGCGCTTCCGCAGCAGGTCGATGTCGCCATGCCTCCAAACGAGCCGTACCCGGGCCTCGGGCAGCTCTCGTTCGACGGCGTGACGCAGCGGCTCTTCGCCGCGAACTTCGAGGACGGCCGCGTCTACTCGATCGATCCGTACGATGGCACCGGCTTCAAGGTCCGCTCGACCTACCTTCATGGCGGGGCGATCACGGGCGCGCTGCCGAACACCGGGCTTGCCATCCCAAACGAGCCGCGTGGGTTCATTCCGCTCGGGAAGCGCATCTTCGCCGTCAAGGCGACGCAAGGGCGGCTCTACTACGCGCTGTGGAGCGAGGACGCCGCCCGCCAGAGCGTCGCGGCTGCGAACGAGATCTGGTCGGTCGCGTTCGACGCGAGCGGCGTCTTCCAGACAGGTACCGCGCGGCTCGAGTTCGCCGTCCCGTCTCTGCCAGGACACATCTACTCGAACCCCATCGCCGACATCAGCTTCGACAGTAACTGCTGCATGCTGCTCGCCGAGCGCTCGTTCGGCAATCCGACCTACGGCGCGCCGACGCAGTACCCCGACACAACGACGACCGCGCACGATGCGCGCACCATGCGCTGGTGCCAGGACGCGAGCGGCGCGTGGAGCCAGGACCTCCAGTTCCAGGCGGGCGCCTTCACCGGCACCGACTCCGCGGGCGGAATTGGATACGAGGGCATCGCGGACAAGGTCTGGATGCTGTCTGACTCGCTGTCGTATCCGCCTGGTCCGTGGATCTATGGCCTGCAGGGCATGCCCGCCGCAGGTGCGCCCGCAAGCAGCTCGATCTGGGTCGATCTCGACAATGTCTTCGCGACCTACCAGAAGTTCCAGCAGGGCTCGCTCGATGTGAACTGCCTTGCGGAGTCGGGCTGCGAGTTCGAGACGATCGACATCGACTGCAAGCCGCAGGCGGACGGTACTTTCGACTTCCTTTGGACCGTCTCCATCACGAACAACTCGGGCAACACGGCGGACATCCTCATTCTGCCGGATCCCGCGTTCGCGCCGAACAATGTGATCCTGCTGAACCCGCCGCTCGCATCGGGCGACAAGGTCGTGATCGATATCCCGATCACGGGCGGTTCGCCGGGCGAGAAGTTCTGCTTCACCGCGACGCTCGGCTCGATCAAGGGCGACGAATGCTGCACCGAGGAGATCTGCATTCGTCTGCCCGACTGCGAGTGCTTCGAGTACGACGAGCAGATCGCGGATCTTCCGGGCAGCGGCAGCTTCACGGTGAACCTCACGCTCACCAATCTCGAGCCGTTCGTCGCGGAGTGGATCACCCTCGCCGTGAGCCCCACGGGTGCAGGCACGGTGAGCCCGTCGATCGTCAACATTCCATCGACGCCGCTGTTCAACTCGGTGACGGTCGGTCCTGTGACGGTGACGACGACCGCTGCTCCTGGCTCGACCATCACGCTCGTCGTCGGCATGCACGCGTTGAACTTCCATCCGTGCTGCTTCATCGAGATCCCGATCGTGGTGCCCGCAAATGCGGGCAACCAGACGCCGGGCGACATCGACGGCGATGGCCTCGTGAACGCGTCTGACCTCGCGCTGCTCTTCAACAACTGGGGAGGGGCCGGCTCGACCGACCTGAACGGCGACGGCGTCACCAACGGCGACGACCTGTCGATCCTGCTTGCAGACTGGGGCTGAGCCCCGCGATCGGAACCTCATCCCACGGCGACCTTGGCGCGACCCGCGGCGAAACCGCGGGTCGCGCATTGGTCCCGCCAATGCGGGGCGTGCCGTGGCGTTAGCATTGCGGGCATGTCGGAACCTTTCGTCGAGTCGGCGCTCCTCCATCTCCCCGACGCGCTCATCACGATCGACCGCACGAGCACCGTGTTGTTCGTGAATCGCGCGGCGGAGCGCCTCTTCGGTTTTACCTCTGCCGAATTCGTCGGCCGAACGCTGATGGAGACGATCATTCCGATGCCCCTTGCGCCGCAGCATCGGCGCGGCATGGATCGATTCCTCGAGTCGGGGCACGGTCCCGTGATCGGGCGACGCATCGAGATCACCGCGCGTGACCGTGAGGGGCGCGTGTTTCCGATCGAGTTGACCGTCTTCCTCGATCCGGCGCAACAGGGCAAGCTGTTCTACGCGACGATCCGTGAGGTGAGCGATCGCGTGGCCGATGCGGCGCGCGCGCGGGCGGAGCATGAGCGTCTGCGGCAGTTTCTCGATGCGTCGGCCGACGCATGGTGGGACTGCCGCCTCGGCGTCGGCACCACCTTCTCCGATGGATTCGCGGCGGTGCTTGGCCGTGCGGGGGGGCTGGAGGCGGCCGATGACCCAGCGCACGCGCCATGGATCCATGCGGATGACCGCCAACGGGTGATCGAACAGTGGGAGGCGCACCTCGCGGGCGCGACGGCGCGCTACGAATGCTCGTACCGCGTCGTCGGTGGCGAGCGCGAGCGATGGATGCGCGATCGAGGTCGAGCCGTCGAGTTTGCCGACGGTCGTCCCGTGCGAGTCGTCGGCACGACCGCGGATGTGACCGAGCAGCACGAGGCCGAGGAGCGCCTGCACAGCGCCAAGCGCCTGGAGATGCTCGGGATCCTGGCAGGTGGATTCGCGCACGATCTCAACAATCTGCTCGCGGCGATTCGCGGCCAGGCGGCGCTGCTTGCGACCGAGGCCGCGGCGACGCCTGCGACGGTCGAGGCGCTCGAGTCGATCCAGCTCGCGACGACGAAGGCGAAGATGCTGACATCCAACATGCTTTCGCTTGGAAAGCCGCGCCAATCCGAGGTTCGCCGCTTTGCGCTGTGCGCGATGATCGAGGACATCGCCCGCATCGTTCGGATCGGGTTGCCAAAGTCGATCGCGCTCTCGCTCGACCTCGATGGTGCAGCGGGCCTTGATCTCGAGATGGACGCTTCCGCGTTCCAGCAGGCGATGCTCAACCTGCTTCTCAATGCGCGCGACGCGATGCCTGCGGGCGGTGCGTTGCGGGTGTCTGCGGTCGCTGCGAGCGGTGCGGACGACGCGCTTTGGGCGCGCATCACCGTCGAGGACTCGGGTCATGGCATCGCGCCGGCCGATCTGCCGCGTATCTTCGAGCCCTTCTTCACCACGAAGCCAAAGGGTGTTGGCACCGGGCTTGGTCTCGCTGTGGTTGCGCGTGCGGTCGCGGGTGCACACGGCAAGGTTTCGGTGCAGAGCGATGTCGGGCATGGCGCGCGCTTCACGCTTGAGTTGCCGGCGCTTCCCGCTGCCGAGACCCCGGCCCAGACACCTGCGTTGCCAGTCGGCGCGCTTCGGGTACTGCTCGCTGAAGACCACCCGCTGCTTCGGGCCATGCTTGCCGAGGTGCTTCGGGCGCAGGGACACTCGGTCGTCGACTGTGCGTCGGGCGCCGACGCGGCGCGATTCGCGACCGAATCGGGCACGGGATTCGACCTCCATGTTCTTGACTTGGGGCTGCCCGTGATCGGCGGCGAGGCGGTCCAGCGTCAGGCTGAGCAGGCACACGGTCGCGCAATCCCCGTCGTGTTTGTCTCGGGGGTGCCAAACGCCTCGGTCGATTCTGGCGTGTTCCGCCGCATGCGACTTCTTGCGAAGCCGTTCGACATCGCCGACTTCGCGCAGGCGATCCGCGCCGTGGTTGCTGCGCCGGCCGACTGACGATTTTGCGGTTTTTCTGCCGCGGCGCCTTGGCAAGGCTGGCGGGAGAGGTATACTAACAAAACCCGAACAGGATTCGGGCACCACATCTTGGCTGCGAATGGACGCAAGAGAACCAAGCGGAAGAAGACCCAGCATGTAGGCATGCTGCTTCTGGGCTTGGCGGCTTCTCCTGTGGACTTTCCTGCAGCCCTTCTCGCAACATCGCAGCAAGTCTCCCGGTGATGTGCCGCCGTGCGGTCGGTCGACGCGATCAGTCCACACAGCGGTGGTGTGCGTGATCGCGCGCGAGCCTGCGCTGATGATTTGGCGGGAGCTGTGATTGGGTCTTCAACGGGGCGTGAGACGAACGCGACGAGCAAGGCGAGTCGTGCGGGCTGTCGCATGGAGATAGACGCGGAGACAGAAGCGGAAAGCAGACGCAAGAGCGAAAAGCAAGAGAGATGAACAGGAGCAAAGGATGATGGTCGAGCGCGTGCAATGCATTGACGCTGGCGTGGACGCGCCATCGCGACAGGCTTTGATTGGCCAAGTGAGTTTCGCTGGCGGCAATTTGGTGCAGCGAGTTGTCAGCGCAGAGCCGCGCTTGGCTGACGCCGGACGCGTCACTCGCGCGCGCCGTGCGCTTGCCATGGCGGAGGCGGTGGCGTGGTCGGGTCAGTGCGCAAAGTCGTTGGGCGAAGGGCTGCTGGGGAAAGGGCCGGTGGGGGAAGGGCCGGCAGGGGAAGGGCCGGCAGACGAGAAGACTGAAGTGAGCGCATCACAAGATAAAGTGATTGCATCGCAAGTTGAACATGCACAGGTGCGGCGGCAGAGGTCCACGCGCCGCACTCGGACGGGAAAGCAGCAGCGTGCGCAGCAGTATGCGCGTGATGTGAAGCGCTTTTTGGCACGGCGCGATGCCGGAGAGCCACGGCACATGGTTGCGAGCGCGGGTGATGACGAGGTCGCGCGCATCGATTTGGGGCAGGAATGTCGGCAAGAGAGCGGGTGCCTTCAGAGTCCTCGCGAGAGACGGCTTGGAAGCCAGGCAGCAGCTCCGAAGGTCGCGCTTGGTGACGGGGCGTGCGACGCGGCGCTCGGCGGTGGGCTTGCATGCGGAGCGCTGCATGAGATTCGCGGCGTGTTTTTCGGCGGTGATCCTCCGTCGCCGGCGATGCAATCGCGTGAGACGCCCGGATGTGAGACGGAGTGTTCGAAGGGTGAATGGATCGTGCCCTTCGGATGCCTGCTTCACATCGTGCGGAAGGCAATGCGGCACCCGGCGCTCGCTGGTCGGGCGATCGCTTGGATCGGCAACGCGCTTCATCCTGCGCAGCACATGCTTCGACTGCTGCAGCATGGATGCGATTTCGAGATCGGCGGAGTCGATCGCGGAGAGTCAAGTTCCGAAAGCATCTTCTTTGACGACGAGCTTGAGCGTCGATCGATCTTTGTCGCGGATGTCGTAGATGGGCTTCGTGGAGGCGACAGGCTCGCGGCAGGCCACGCAGGGGCGTCTGCAGCGCGAAAGCGCGCGAGGGGAGCAAATCGCACAGACGATCAGGCGCGGGCGCGACTCTGGTGTGCCGAGCTGGCCATCCGGTTGGATGCTGCAGGCATCATCGTGATGGATGGAAGCGGGCTCGACCATCTGGCGTGGCGACGGCTGCAGCTCGCGGTATCTGCCGCCCATGACGCTGCTTTAGAGCGTTGCGATGGGGGCGGTCACGCAGGCGCATGCGGTCCCATGGTCTTGATCATTACGCCGCCCGACGCTGCCGCCGATGGTTGCCGTGATACGACCCGCGCGGGGCAGTGCGAGGGTCGAGGTGTCGATTCTTCCACTCGGCGCCTTCGGACTGCGGCCACGCAATGGTGTGTATCGACAGGCACGATTGCTGATTCCTGGAGCGCGGGCTCTGAGGTGATGCAGCGCGAAAGGCAGCCGTATTTCGGATTCCGATGGCGCATGCGGCTGACGCACATGCGAGCGGGGCGTGGAGGTCAGGTCGATTCATGTACGGTCGGTGATGCGCATGCGACGGCATCCATGGGTTTTGATGCCGCATGTCCTGTGAGTTCCGGTTTGGCTTCGCCGTCGGACGACGGTCAATACCCAGTCCGCGACTCGGCCTCCGTGCATGCCGCGATTGCAAATCGGTCGCTCTCCGTTGCAATTGAAATGCCACGAACGCCTTGTGCCGACCACGCATGGGATGCGCTTCGTGCGCGTATGCGGGAGCCGGGTGCGACTCGGCCGATCGAGGCGCGCGCAATCGAGTCGGTAGTCGAGTCGGTAGTCGAGTCGGTAGAGAGCGGCATGCGGATATGTCTGACGAAGGAGAAGGATGCGGCAGAGCTGTTCGCGCTGCCGGCGCCTCGCATGTGCCGCGCTGGATGGGAGGTGCGATCTGCATAGTCACGCACCATCTCGAGAGACGGCGTGTTCCGATCGTCGCGACCAGCCAGCATCACGCGACATGGGCGTCTCAAGGATGCTGGCCGATCCGAGCGTCTCTGTGGAGGTGCCAAGTCGCTTCATTGCGCTGCACTTCCCGCGATGGCCTCTTGATGTGACGCGGGTTGCGCTCTGGCGCGCGCTCCATCGGCTGCGGCGGTCGGTTGGCGCTGGTGTCCAAGATGACCGCAAGCAAGAGCACGGTTGCTCGTCCGGTCGAGAGCTCCTGCATGAGATTGCATCGTGGCCGTCCGTTGTCGTCGAAGGTCGTGACGCCGGGCAGTCCGATCGAATGGCGCAGATCATCGATTGTTGCCCGCGTGCCGCAGACCTTGGACTTTCGATCGGAATGACGCTCGCGCAGGCGGAATCCGCCTGCCCGCGCGCGAGGTCGACCGCCAGCTGTTCGGCCGTGCGCCTTGCCGAATGGGTTGGGGGCGACGCGGCCGATCGCGTGCTGGGACGATTTGTCGTTGCGTCGAGTTGTGCAGCGTTCGTCTTGAAGGCGGACCAGGCAGCGTGGGACCCAATGTTGCGCAGGCTGGCAGCCTGCCTGGAGCGTTGGGTTCCCCGCATCGCGATCGACGGGTTCGGTCCGTCAGGTGATCGCGACCAAGGTGCTGGCACACGCGCGCTCGTCCGCTACGCCCTTCTCGGCGACCTTGCCGGTTGTGCGGCGTTGTTTCGCGTGGCGCATGGCACCGAGCAGGTGCTCATGCGGCGCATTGCCGATTCCTTTGCCGCCAGAGGCTTCGAGGCGCAGTTGGCAACCGCATCGACGATTGGGGCCGCGATTGCACTGGCTCGTCATGGTCGCCGTGCGAATTCCGGGCACAACGGAAGGCTTCGTGCCGTGCCGCATGGCTGCGAGGCGGAAGCCTTGGATCCGCTTCCAGTGGAGGCGTTGCGGATACCCGCCGATGCAATTCGTGCCTTGCATGCCGTCGAAGTACGCACCATTGGTCAACTGGCACGGCTCAAGCGCGACGGCGTTGCCGCGCGGCTTGGCGGTCGCCTCGATGACGACGCCGCCCATGCCCGTCGTCGGGGCGCGATCGAAGTGGCAGCGAGTTCAAGGGGCGCAGCTGCCTCGACTGTACGAAAGCGAAGGCGCAAGTCTGCATGTGCTGCCACGGCGTCGCTGTTCGACCAGCAGGCAGACTGTGATGGGGGCGTGGGCAGCCCTGGAATCGATCGAAAGCCTGTCGATTTGATGCGCGACTCGGGAGCGTTGATTGGTGGTCGCGACATCCGAGATCCGCTTGTTCGCCTCGACCAGGCGCTGGGGCATGCGCCAGAGTCATTGATTCCACTTCGCATGCAAGAGCCGCTTGGCTTTGTCAAGACATTCGATGGGCCGACCAGCCGGATCGACTCGCTCTTCGTTGCGTGCGGCGAGCTCATCGATCAGTTGGTCACAGCCCTCGAGTCAAGGCGTGAAGGAGTGCGGGTATCGCGCTGGATGTTCCATCACGCCGAGCTGCCAGCCGATCTTTCGACCGATCTTTCGACTGACGCGCCGGCGCTTCGCGCATGTCCGGTCGGGGCGCAGGCATCGAGTGGTACGCCAAGGCCTGTGTCGCGCATGGTTTCGGAGCTCGAGTTGCGACTTTCGGCGCCGACCATGAGTCGGACCCATCTGTGGTCCATGCTGCGGCCGAAACTCGAGCATCTTCCACTTGACCACGGTGTCGAGGAGATCGTGCTGCAACTTGAGGACGCCGCACGCATCCGTTCGGTTCAGCGGCGTCTGCTCTGGCAACAACGAGCGTCGGAACGGTCGGCACCGCGCGAACGCATGGCTGGGCCTCCGCCAGTCACGCAGACGGAAGATTGCAGGGGGCGCGCCAGGCCAGCGGCGTGGAGTGACCTCGATGACGCGCGTGCTGGCTGGATACCTGCCCGCCGCAGTGGTGGAGTTGCCGATGTCAGCGAGGCGATCGCTGGTGATGCCGCTGGGCTTCAAGAATGGATCGATCTTGTCGCGGCGCGGATCGGACGAGGCTGCGTGCGTCGCACCGCGGCAGCAGTCGCCGCTTCAGGCGCATGGTTCGAGGCGCTTGAGGGATCTGCGGGTCGAGCGGCGAGTTTCGCTGTCCATCTTGGACAGCGGCCAAGCCAGCGATTCACGACCGAAGAGACCGCAACCATTGTGGGTGGCAGATCGAGCGCTGAGCTTGCGGCGTGCATTGCCCAGCGCAAGGCTTGGTGGGCGGGTCGGGCGTACGAGCGGCGGCTGTCCGCCGCTGCGTTGCCTGCGTTGCGCTGGCGTGGCCGCATGTGGCCGCTTTCCATCATCGACGGTTGGGAGCGTGTGGCAGGGCGGTGGTGGGAGTCGCCAGATGACTTGGGATCGTCTCAGGCAGGACGCCCTTCTCAATCTGAGTGCAGCCCGATGGATGCGCAGGCGGTGGGTCGTGCAGCGGCCATCGCCCGACTGAGCGGGAGGCTCCATGCGCGCTTACAGATTGGAACCGGTCTTTGGCTCTTCGCGCGATTTCCAGACCGAATCGCGTTGATCCAGTCGAGTGTCGACGCTGTTCCCGAATGGTCGCTTGCGCCGGCGGAGTGCGCTTCATCCTCTCGCGATCAATGGCGCGATCCATGGCTCGATCCATGGCACGATCCATGGCACGATCCATGGCACGATCGATGCGAGCGCGCCTTCGACGCCGGGCTTGTGGTCTCAGTGCTTGGAGCGTGGGGGTAGCGCGATGCCTGATCAACCACCCCCCAAGCTCTGGCAGCATCCGCTGCGCCAGTCTGCTCCGCAGCCATCGCCAGCCAAGGCGGCGGAACCGGCGCATGATGCGATGCCTGCGCCTATGCGCACCGCACGACGACCAGCCCGGCCGCGCTGGGGCGAACTTGCCGTCACCAGCAACCACACCTTCCTCTGCGGGGCGAGCCATCCTGAGGAGTTGGTTCGCGAGGCTGCGCGTCTCGGACACGCTGGAATCGCACTGACCGACTTCGAGACCTTTGGTGGTTCCGTCCGGGCGCATGTCGCCGCGCGTGATGCGATCGTCGGTGAGCCCGGTGGCGCACATGCAGGCACCCCGATCAAAGTCGCGCATGGCACTCGCGTTCGATTCTCGATCGACGATTCACGAGTTCCCGACTCTGCAAGGGATGCCGTGCAGACTCATGGATGCGAGACCATCGATCTCCTGCTCTACCCAAGCGATCGTGCGTCATGGGGCGCGCTGTGCCGTCTGCTCACCAAGGCCAGAACGGCGGGAGCGGTCGTCCTGCCGTCGGAAGTCGAAGCGCATGACCGGGAGCGTGCCGGCGTGCAATCCTGCAGCGCCTCCCGCGGAACGGATCCTCATGCAAGTGCTCGCGCGCGTCGCCACCGGCTGCCGCTTCATGATCTTGTCGAGACGCTTTGTACGCAGGGTCGTGGCGGTGAAGGCCTGCTCGGTGTACTGCTTGCGCCCCGCATTCCAGGCCAGCGCGTGCTTGAAGCGGCACAAGGGCTCGCGCGCATGATGCCTGAGCGGCTGGCGGTTGCGCTGACACGGGTCGATGACCCCGACAGCGTCGCCGATGCAGAGCGTGCATGCGTGCTTGCCGATGCCCTCCGACTCCCAGTGGCTGCGCTCAGCGATGTTCGAATGCACGCACTGATGCGCAAGCCTCTGCTCGACACGCTGGCGTGCATCCGAGGCGGGGTCTCCATCGATCGGGCGACAAGACAGATCGCCCAGCATGCCGAGCGCCGCCTGCGGCCTCCTGTCGAGGTTCTGCGGCGTTACGCAGATCGACCGGACTCCCTTGAGACCGCATGGCGATTCCTTGATCGCGCGGCGGCGTTCTCGCTCGATGCGTTGCGCTACGAGTATCCCGAGGAGGTCGTGCCAAAAGGCGTGCCGCCGATGCAGCACCTGCGCAGTTTGGTGTGGAAGGGTGCTCGCGAGCGTTATCCGCGAGGCGTGCCTGCGAAGGTCGCGCGCCAGTTCGAGCACGAGTTCGCCATCATCGATGACCTCGGCTACGCGCCATACTTCCTGACCGTGCATGACATCGTCGCCTTTGCACGCTCGCGCGGCATCCTCTGCCAGGGGCGCGGTGCGGCCGCCAACAGCGCCGTCTGCTACGCGCTTGGCGTCACAGCCGTCGATCCCGATCGGATTGATGTTCTCTTCGAGCGCTTCGTAAGCCGCGAGCGCAACGAGCCGCCTGACATCGATATCGACTTCGAGCATGAGCGACGCGAGGAAGTCATCCAGCACATCTACACGAAGTACGGCCGCGATCGTGCCGCCCTTGTCTGCGAGATCATCAGCTATCGCGGCCGCAGCGCGGTGCGCGATGTCGGTAAGGCACTTGGATTCGCAGCCGACACGGTCGACCGTCTTGCCAATGAGGTCGACCGATGGAGCGGCGGTGGGCTCGGCGCGCGCGATGAGCTCACGGAGGGTTCACTTGAGACAAGAGTAGAGACAAGAGTAGAGACAGGAGGAGCGACGGGATTTGGGATGGGTTTTGAACCAGGAGCTGATCCCGCGCTGCCCAGGGCGACCGCCGATCGCGTGCGCGCGGCAGGGCTTGATCCCTCCGCGCCTCGGGTCCGCGCGCTGGTCCAGCTCGTCGGCGAGATTCTCGGCTTCCCTCGGCATCGCTCGCAGCATGTCGGTGGCTTTGTCATCTCGCGGTCGCCGCTGATGGAGATCGTGCCGATCGAGCGCGCCGCCATGCAAGACCGCACGATCCTCGAGTGGGACAAAGACGACATCGAGGCGCTCGGGATGCTGAAGATCGATCTTCTCTCGCTCGGCATGCTGACGGCGATCAGAAAGTCGATCGACCTCGTGAATGGAGACCGGACGGCGATCGCTCTCGGCGCGACGCAGTCTCGTCTCCCCGACGCGCCGGCGGTTCGTGCGGACCTCGTCGCGATCAGCCCCTCTCAGGGCAGCTCGATACCGACACCGACACCGACACCGACACCAATACCAACCCCGACGCCGTGCGCGGACACGAGATCCGAATGCATCGAGCCGCTGGTCTTCCACTCGATCCCTGCGGAGGATGCTGCAACCTACGACATGATCTGCAAGGCCGATACCGTCGGCGTCTTCCAGATCGAGTCGCGTGCGCAGATGTCAATGCTTCCGCGCCTCAAGCCGCGGCGCTTCTACGACCTGGTGATCGAGGTGGCGATCGTCCGTCCCGGCCCGATCCAAGGTGACATGGTGCATCCGTACCTCAGGCGACGGAGCGGAGAGGAGGCCGTCTTCTACCCAAACGATGCGATTCGCACGGTTCTCGGAAAGACGCTCGGCGTCCCACTCTTCCAGGAACAGGCGATGGCGCTCGCAGTGGTGGCGGCAGGCTTCAGTGCGGGTCAGGCCGATGAACTGCGCCGAGCGATCGCCGCGTGGAAGCGAAGCGGCAACAAGATCGCGCAGTTCGGCGAGGCACTCGAGGCCGGCATGGTCGCGCGCGGATATTCCCGTGACTTCGCGCGGCAGGTCTTCGAGCAGATCAAGGGTTTCTCGGGATACGGATTCCCCGAGTCGCATGCCGCGAGCTTCGCGCACCTCGTCTATGCGAGCGCGTGGCTCAAGCGGCATCAGCCAGCTGCCTTCGCGTCGGCGCTTCTCAACAGTCAGCCAATGGGCTTCTACGCGCCTGCACAGATTCTTCGCGATGCTTCCGACCACGGGGTTGCTGTGCGCGGCATCGATGTGCAATGCTCGCGGTGGGACACCATGCTTGAGCGCGGGCCTGATCCCTGTCCCTGGCTCGCGGGGGGGGATGGCAGCGGTGCCGAGGTCACCTTCCGAGTCGATGGCAGCGCCGCCGAGCCCCGCGTGGAGCGTCTCGACGGGTCATCGCGCCGCTGGCGGCAGGTCTTCGTTGGCGGCGAGTCGGGAGGCATGGTCGAGCGCCTTGATGCGGGGTTCCAACGGCTGCATTCCCGTGGACGCAGCATCGTGCCGCGTGCGCTGGGCGGCGGAGCCGGCGATCCAGATGGCGGATGTCTGTCGGGCGAGCGGCGTGCAGAGCCGCTCTGTGCACCGTCTCCGCCCCAATCTCCCGAGCCCCCCGGATCAGATGCAGCGCCTCTGGCCGAGGACCCTTGTGCCTCCAGCCGAGGCGCGACACGCTTTGAGTTGCCATCACAGTCGGCGATCAGGCTTGGGCTCCGCATGGTGCGAGGTCTCGAGCCAGACGAGGCGCATCGAATCATTGAGGCGGTGACGACCCACGGTCCATTCCGCACGATCGCCGATCTTGCCGAAGTCTCAGGCGCGACACGCGCCACACTGCGGCGTCTTGCGGCGGCCGATGCGTTTGGTTCGATGGCGCTCGACCGCCAGCAGGCGGTCTGGCAGATTCTTGCACTGCGTGACCGAGAGCGACCTCTGTGGTCGTTTGGCTCCGGCGACGGTGCGGCGGATCGAGGTGCCGTCCATGACGACGCGAATCCCACCAACGGGTGCGCCGAGAGTCTGCATGTTCGGCGTGATGCGGTCGACATCGAGCCTGCATTGCCCGCGGTGGAAGAACTCTCGGCGATCGCGCAGGACTTCGATGCGACAGGAGTGACGCTCAAGCGGCATCCCATCGCCTGCGTGCGTCCCTCGCTCCAGAAGCTTCGGGCCATACCGTGTGGATTCCTGCGCCACGAGGGGCGCACGCCTTCGGGCAAGCAGATACGCGTCGCTGGTCTTGTGCTGCTGCGGCAGCGACCGTCGACTGCCAAGGGAATCGTCTTCATGACCATCGAGGACGAGTCGGGCACCGCCAACCTCATCTTCCGTCCCAAGGTCTACGAGCGCGTGCGTGCCGCGGTGCGTCACGCGACCCTCGTGCTGGTCGGCGGCAAGGTCGAGCGGCGCGACGGGGTGGTGCATGTCCTGGTCCGTGACGCGAGCGATCTGAGCGCCCAGCTCGTCAGCGGTACGGCGTCCATTCCCGTCCAATCGAGGGACTATCGATGAATCGGGTCCTCTCACGCAACCTCAAGCGACCTCGGGTACGCTCTCGACATGCGCAACGCCGCCAGCGACCGCCACCAGACGAACGCTCGCCACTCGCCCATCAAGCGGACAACCGCCTGCGTCTGCATCATCGGAGCGATCGGAGGCGTTGTGGTGTGTCTCGCTGCCGGCTGTGGCAGCGTGCGCGGCACGAACAAGCCGCTGCTTCAGGAGTCAGCCGCATCGAGCTCGGATTCTGGCTCAACGGGCGGCTCTCCAAAGGATGCAGCGGCTTCGGCGCCGAAGTCCTGACGATCACGCGTCGACTCGATGCACGATCGAGACCACGGGTCTCGACGAGTGATCGGGACGCGGGGCTCAGCCCTCAGGTCCGAGCCGACGGTGCTCCTCTTCCTCGAACTCCGCTTCGCGGACTTGGCGCCGCATCTCGTCCTTCCGCTGCTCGTCGCTCTTGCGCGCCTCGCTCGGCTCCGTCAGCGACTTCATGCGCCGAAGCGCAGGGAAGGCAATCGCCACGAGTGCGACCACCCCGATCGTGCCGAATCCGCCGCTCACCACAGACACGATCGGTCCGAACCAAGAGGCGACGAGCCCAGACTCAAAGGCGCCAAGTTCGTTCGAGCACTCGATGAAGACGCTGTTCACGGCGGTCGTACGCCCCCGGAGTCCATCGGGGGTCTTCATCTGCACCAGCACATGGCGGATCACCACGGAGATGTTGTCGACCGCGCCGCTCACGGCGAGCGCGATGAGCGAGAGCCAGAGCGAAGTGCTCAGGCCGAAGACGATCATGCAGACCCCGAATACGGCGACGCTCCCGAGCAGCACGCGCCCCGCGTGCCGGAAGCCGGGTCGCGCAGCAAGCCACACGGCCATCACGAAGGCGCCGACGAACGGAGCCGCGCGCAGCGCTCCGAGCCCAAGCGGACCGCATCCGAGGATCTCCTTCGCATACACGGGCAGCAGGGCGGTCGCCCCGCCGAAGAGCACGGCGAGAAGGTCGAGCGTCAGCGCGCCAAGAATCGTCTTCTCGCGCCAGATGTGGTGCGCGCCCTCGAACATGTCGCGAAGGCGTGGCGGCGCGCCTGTCCGCTCAACCGGGCGTGGCTTGAGGAAGAGCGCGGCGATTCCGGCTGCGATACACAGGATCGCGGTGCCGAGATAGACCATCCATGCGCCGCCGCTGGCAGCGATGAGTGCGCCTGCCACGAGCGGCCCGACAACCGCCGCAAACTGAAAGAGCCCCGACTGCCATGCGATCGCGTTCTCGAACCGTGAGAGTGGGAGCAGCGACGGAAGCAGCGCGCCGCGCGCAGGTGCATTGAAGCTTCGGATGCAACCAGAGAGGAGAAGCAGCACGAAGTAGACCCAGATCGGCGCCGAACTCGCGCTCATCGCGGCGAGGGCGAGCGCGGCAAGCCCAAACCCGATCTGGGTTGCGGCGAGGATCTTCTTCCGGTCGCCGCCATCGACGATCGTGCCTGCAGGCAGCGTCAGCAGGATCACCGGCAGCGCCCGCGCGAGGCCGGTCGCGCCGAGCACCAGTGCGTTCTCGGTGCGCTCCCAGATCTCCCATCCGATGGCCGTCGAAAGCATCTGGAGCCCGGTGCTCGACGCCACGAATGCCACCGCGAAGAAACGGTAGTTGGGCTCTCGGATCGCTGCGAACGCGTCGTGTCGAGGCGAGGAGTCGTCTGGTGGTTCGCCAGGCGGGCTCTTGGACGGATGGATCGGCGGGGTGGGCAAGCAGGGGGCTCTGGTCGAATGGCGTCGCTCTCAGGTCGAAGGCCCGACCACGACCGCCGTTCCGTAGCAGAGCACCTCGGTGGTCTGTCCGAGCGTCGATGCGTCGTAGCGCACGCCGACGACCGCGTTCGCGCCCATCGCCAACGCGTGCGCGATCATGTTGTTGTACGCCTGCTCGCGCGTCTCCTCGCACACCTGTGTGAATTCGCTGATCTCACCGCCGAACACCGTGCGGATGCTCGCCGTGAAGCCCTGGATGACATTCGGTGACCGGACCGTGATTCCGCGGACAAGTCCCAGCGTCTGGACCACCCGATATCCCGCGATCTCGAAGGTCGTCGAGGTCAGGAGCCGTTGAACCTGCGGATGCGGGGAGGCGGGAGGATGGTACGGGTGGGTCATGTGGGTACTATCCATGGCATGCAGCGACTTCGCAAAGGCCGGCTTGAGATTCCCGCCCTCCCGCGCCCCGCGGCGGGAGCCGTCATGCGCGCCGTGGCCCTCACGGCGGTGCTGGTGTTCGTGCCGGGCTGCCAGAACCGCAAGGTCAAGGTCGAGATCAGCGCCCAGGGCGACGAGGCGACGCGGACCTTCGCCACCAACGATACCAACAGCAAGGCTCTTGCCGCCGTCGAGCAGGCCTACGGCGCGAAGGCGCAGTCGGACACCGAGCTCGGCGCGCGTTTCACCGGCACCTTCGCAGAGGACATGCTGCCCTCGGAGATCGGAAACCGCGGCGCGATCGGCCGACTCGACAGCACGCTCGGCTCGACACGGGCCTACTACGAGCAGTTTGCAGACCGCCGCGACGAGTGGACCGCGATGAAGGATCGCGTCGACAGCGGCATCCTCTGGATGCAGCTCTTCGGCCGGTTCGTCGAGACCCGCAAGATCAAGGACGACGCAGCGCGCGCCGAGTTCTCCAAGTGGTGGAACGCCGAGGCCATCCCACTCGTCTCCGACGCATACCTGATGTACTCGGGCATGCAGGCCGTGGTCCAGGCGCAGCGAATCGGAGCGCGACCGCGGCGCTCGGAGGAGTTCGGCGAGCGAACCGAGGACGAGACCTTCCGGCTGTCGGTCTTCGAGCCGCTCGCGATCCTCTTCGCGGAGCGTGGATGGCTCAACGCCGACGAATTCGCCGCACTCCAGGCTGCCGGCGTCAAGGGAACCGTGACGCGCCGCGAGGGTGAATGGCTCTCCGAGAAGATCCTTCAGCCCGCCATCGCCCGCATCCTCGTGCGCTTCGACCCATCGCGGAAAGACATGAAGTTGAAGGACTTCGTGCCGCTGGCGCTCGAGTTCGTCGTGTGGCTCAAGGCTTCCCGCGAGTACCGCGATCTCGTCCTTGTCTCGCCCGCGATCTCCGAGCAGGTCAAGACCGACATCCGTGCGGGCAAGTGGGATTTCGAGCTGCCTCCGCCGTTCGGCTTCCGTGCGCTCGAGCGACCGAAGGTCACCGACGCGGAAGTCGTGCTCGCGACCGGCGCAGAGCCGTTCTTCACGAACGGCGTGTGGAACAAGGACACCAACCGCGTGGAGTTCAAGGGTGGCTTCTACGAGGCCAAGTACCGCTACGCGCCCTACAACTCCCCGTACTACGCCTTCTGGTCGCTGCCCTCGCAACGCCAGGAGTCCGTCTTCGGGGCCGTGCTTCTCGAGGGCGACACCCTCGCCCAGTACTGCGCGTGGGAGAACGCGCTGTCCGACGAGCGCAAGACGCAATGGGTGGCTGCCCTCGACGCGCTCGCCTCAACCAAGGATGCCAACCCCGCCTACCTTCTGATCAGCGAGCTCTCGAAGGAGCATCCCGTGCCGATCCCGCTCGCGAAGTGGGTCTCGGCGAAGGCAGAGAAGGAACTGCCGGAGGTCTTCCTGTCCGAGGATGAGCGGAAGGCGCGGGACGCGAAGGCGAAAACGGAAGCGGGCGCGGCCGCGACCGAAGCCGCCACCGCGCCCGCAGGCACATCGACAAAGGGCTGACCTTTCGGCGCTGCGCGTCGCGCGCTGCGATCCATGGGAGATCGCGCGCCACGGCGCGGCACCGACTCAGAAGCCAACCGACGAGCGCTGACCCTGCTTGATGACGCTCGCCTCGCCCTCCCACACGGCGCGACCCGTGGTGGTGTTCGTGAGGCTCATCTGAAGCACATACGCCACCTGGCGCATGCTGCCGGAGCGGGCGCGATCTTCGATCAGCTTCGCCGTCAGCGTCGCGTCAGGCACGTTGTTCGGGTTGACCTGGTTGTCCTTGCCAGACTGGAAGTCCTTCAGCGCCTGCGCATCCTGCGCGATCTTGTCCTCGGCGCGGCCGCCTGGACCCGCGGTCATGATGACCTCGCAGCGCCCGGTGTTGAGGAGCGCGATGCGGATCTTCTTCATGATGCCGTCGGTATCGAACTGCTGCGTCGTCGTGTTGATGACCGGATTCAGCAGCACGCCGGCGGGCTGGTTGGGAAGGCGCGCCAGCACGCCCGAGTTCACCATCGACTGAACGACCTGATCTGCGAGCAGGTTCCAGTCCTGAATGTTCATGCGGTCGGCGTTGACGATGAGGTCGTTGCCCTTCGGGTCGACATACTGCGCCTTCTGGCAACCGATGAGGGCGAGCGGGAGGGTGGCGGCGATGACGAGGAGACGGGTGTTCATGGAGGTGTCGCTTTCGCGTGGAGCGCGGTCGGATCAAGTGTTCGAGAGGCGGTTCAGTACTGCTTGTCGAGGAAGGTGAGCCGCCACTGGACGGCCTGCGGCGAGGGCGCCACCGAAGTGAGGGTGATCGTCTCCTTCGGCTTGATGGTGACGCTCGTCAGCGACGCGGTCGCGCTCTGCACGGGCATGCCGGCTGCATCGGACCAGTCGAATCTGTAGCTGAATCGCTGGGTGGTCAGTTGGTCGCTGTAGACATCGACCGCGACGCGCTTCATGTCGCCATTCACGACGCCTTCGCGCACCGAGACGATGTTCGCCTTGTAGTTGAGCCAGCCGTTCGTGATGATCTGCTTGAACGGAACCGTTCCATCGGCGTTCGTGGGGCCGGTCGCGGTGGTGGTGTTGGCCGTGTTGCATCCGACGAGCACGCAGGCGAGCGCAGCGGCGCCAATCAGGGCGAAGCGGGCGGAAACACGCAGGGGTTGGGTCGGGGCGGTCGACATGTGGTTGTTCCTTCTCAAGTCACTTCAGCGGAAAGCGCATCGTACGCACAGAGGGGGCCGCTCCCATGCGCGGCGTGCGGACATGGACGAGGGTTGCGCCGTTTGATTCCGTCGCGATCGGCCCGATTCGCTGCCCATCGCCGAGTTCGATCTCGAACACGCCATCAGAGGGCGCGGGGAATCGCGCGTAGAGCACCTGCTTCGGAAGCGTGAGCCAGATCCGGAGATCCGCGTTGTTGGTTCCGATCTGGTAGATCGCGCCGGCGATGGCGACGATCCAGGCCGCGTCGGGATTCTGTTCGTAGACGGCCTGCTGCGCGAGGTAGGTCGCGATCGCCTTGGTCGCGCTCGAGACGATCGTCATGGTGATGATCGCCGGAAGCCGGCGGTTGAAGTCGCCCGCGACAACACGGTCCATGTCGGTCAAGACGCTCGATGGATACCCCGTGCCGCCCGCGCGCGCGGTGAAGCCGCTCGCAGAGCCTTCCTTGAACTTCAGCACGGGGAACGCGGCGCCGACATACGGCAACCCACGGATGAAGAGCGGGATGTCGATGCGGAACTCCTCAAGCCACGGCCCCATCCCCGACTCGACAAGCACATAGACCGTCGGTGGAATGGCGGCTCCGTTCGAAGCGGCCTCGGCGAGGCGTGCGTCCTCCTCCACATACGCGCGGTCCGACTCTGGGAGCATGCCCGCGGCGCGGCGGAAGGCCACGGTCGCCTGTGCAAGCGCCTCCGGGCGGCCCGTGAGCTGGAACTGGAGTCCCTGCAGGTAGGTCGAGTAGGGCACCGCGAACTCCGCGTAGCCCTGCATGTCCCTCAGCGGTCCGTACGCCGAGTCGAGCCCGCCCTTGACGCGGGGATCCTCGAGCGCGGCTTTCGAGTCGTAGTTCTCGCCGCTCGAGGCCTCGCTCGCCTTCTTCTCGAGCGCCTCGATCTCCTTTGAGTACTTGTCCGCGGCGTCGCGCTGCCACTCGTAGGCGCGGCGCAACGAGACGCCGGCTGCATCGAGATTGCCTTGCGCGAGGTGGTTCAGCGCCTGGTAGGTGGTGCACATGATCCGGTCGTAGGGCCGACCGGTGTAGGTGATGATCGTCTGGTTGGTCAGGATCGCTGCGGCTTGCTCCGAGATCCGTACATCCGGCGCATCGTCGAGGTACTCCCACATGCGGTCGTCCGCCGCGGCGAAGGCGGCCATCGACTGCTCCATGTCGCCAGCGGCGGCGTACACCGCTCCAGCCTCGAGTTCGTAGAGCGTGCGGTCTTTCTCGCTGTCACGCCGATCCTTGAGGAGCGGTGCGATCTCCTGGGCGGCAAGGCCGTAGTTCCCGCCTTCATAGGCGGTCACGATCGGCTTCATCCGATCCTGATGCGAGCACGCGGCAGACAGCAGGGTGGCCGCCGCGAGCGTTGCGCCAGAGACGACGCGCATGAACCGCTGGACCGTCACCAGCCTCACCACGCCCACGGAACTCCGTTCCAGAAGCTGTTGTTCTCGAAGACCGGGGCCTGGTTCGTGTCGACCTTGATGTCGGTCTTCTGCTCCACCGAGTGCTTCGAGTTGCGGAAGAACTCCGCATAGCCCTCGAGCACCTTCACCTGGGCGTCGGTGAGCTGCTGGCCCTGCTTGAGGCCCTGGAAGAACGCGGTCATCTCGGCGATTCGGGCAAGCCCCGCATCGGTCATCTTCATGGGAATCCTGATCGCGCCGATGCCTGGCTGCACATTGATGGTGGCCGCGTATGGCTCGTAGTCGGGCCGCGAAACACGCAGCTTGCGCAGCCCCTTCACGGCCTCGATCGGCGCGGGCGTCGATCCGGCCACCACTCCATCGATCTCGACCATGAAGTCGGTCGGCTCGAGGCGATAGCGTCCCGCGGAGACCGTCCACTGGCCCTTGTCATCCTTCACGATCTCGGGGATGGCGAAGTCGCTCGCCGTCGCGCTGATCTCAAGCGGCACGCGCACGAGCGCATCCGGCGCAGGAAGCGCGCTCTTCTCGCAGCGCTTCTTCATCGCGGCCGCCATCTTTGCGGCGCTCGTTCGGATCAGATCCGCCACCACATCGCGCTCGATGACGAGGTCGGGCGACTGGCGGATCGAATCGTTGGCGCTCGCGACACCCGAGGCGATCACGCGGCCCTCGGCGCGGCCGAGGATGCGATAGGTCGCGTCGAGCCGATGGCTCTCGACATCCGACAAGACGCCGCGCGCTGGGTCGTTCATGCGGCGCCGATCGACGGACAGCGCCGTGATCGAGGCGATGAGGACATAGTCAGCACCCATCGACTGCGCCAGGCTCAGCGCCGAGGTGTTGTCCGACAGGATCTTGTCGAGGTCCTTCTCCGGGTCGATCTTCATCGTGCCGGCGTTCGCGCCCTCCTTCGCGAACTTCGACACGGCATTGATGGCGTCCTCGCGGCTCATGGTCGTGAAGCACGCGCCATCAAGCTCGCCGACGAGATAGTCCTCGAGCGCCATCACGCGGTCATCGTCGATTCGCTTCTCGCGGTTGCGGACGAAGATCGCCGCGGTGTAGCGCGGCGACTCCGTGGAAGCCTGCTGGGTGGGCGCTGTCGGCGCCGCCTGAACCGGGGGAACCGCAGGGCCGTCGTTCGTCTGACGCCCGGCGCCACGGAGCGGGGGGGCGGAGTCGCCAGAATCCTGCGGCAGGACAGGCATGATCATCTTGGGCGCGTCGGCTCCATCGCAGTCCGACCGCGAGCTCTTCCGCAGGATGCAGCCCTTGGCGATGCCGCGGTCGATGCCGCACACCTCGGCGCGCGAGAACTTCGGAGCGACCGAGATCACCCGCACAAAACCGACCGCGACCTCCTCGGAACCGAGGTTCTCGCCAGTGTCCGGATCGATGAGCGCCTCGCCCTGAGCGAACCCCTCCCACACCTCGCCGACCGCGATGTCGGTTCCCTCGCCACGGTTGAGCGTCACGACGCCGTCGCGGACCACCAGCACCTTGGCGGGGAAGATCGTGTCGGTGATCTTCTGCGCGACCTTGTTCGCCATCTTGTCGGCGATGACATTGACCACGGCCTCGGTTAGGTCGCCGCCTTTTTGATCGACGACATACTGCGGATTGTTCTTGAAGTCGAAGTCGTTCAGCGTGATGCGCGTCGACTCAAGCAGCGTTCCCTTGGTCGTGTCGAAGATGCGGCACACGGCGCTGAGGCGGATCTGACGGCGAGTCGCCTTCTGTCCGACGCCCTCGAAGTTCGCCGTCTGCACCTGATCCTGGAAGTCGTCGATCTGAACGAGCGCGAGGTAGGGAATGCCAGCCAGCTTGAACGGCTTGGCGCGCGCGGGATCGCTGAGGTCGTAGTTGCCCGAGTCCTGTGCCTGCTGCTCTCCCAGAATCTTCGCGAGGTCCGCATGCGCGCGCACCTCGAACTTCCGGGTGTTCTGCAGCGCGTCGGAGAGCTTCGCGTCGAGTCCCTGCGCGATCTGCGCCAGCTCGTTCTGCTGCCCATAGCCAGTCACCTTCTCGACGACCGCGGGAAGCGCGCGAACCGTCGGCACGGCGATCGCGAGCTTGGCCGGCGCGACTTGTTCCGTCGATTGGGCGCCGCTGGCCGTGCCGTCCTGCGCCGCAGCCGTCGGCGAGGGCCAGAGGGCAATGGCCATGGCCGAGGCGCAAAGGGCGATTCCACCGATTCGACGCGCGAGTCGCGCAACCTGCATGGGAGCCTCCAGCTCGATCTGCGGGTCGAACCAGAGTCGACCCGTCCTGTCCACCGCCCGCTCCGTGGGGCGTTGGTGCCTTGGGAAGCGGGCAATCTACCCTGCGGCGGCAACGCGCGACGCCGCGGGATCGGGCATAATCGACTTCCCGCGGGCGCTTGGTATTCCGTCCTCCGACGGCACCTCGGCCATGTTCGGCCGCCCGCGGCGCCCGTCCAAGCCCAAGGCATCCATGCACGCCGTCCGCCTCCTCCTCGATTCCGTCCTCGACTACGCAGGGCTCTTCCCGCCGGCCAAGCTCGAGATGGCGCCCACCGTCGCCAACTTCGCCCGATACCGCCGTTCACCGGAGCGGTGGATGCTGGCGCGGCTCATCGTGCCTGTGACGCGTTTTCCGGAGTTCGTGGCTGCGGCCGACCCGCTCCTGCCCAAGACGGCCGATGTCGAGGGGGACGAGCCTTGGCCGCTTTCGGTGTTGGTGGCGCCCGCCTCCGACCGCCAGATCGTGGCGGATCTCGAGCGCATCGAGCGCTTCAACGCCCGCATGGAGGATCGCGAGTTCAGCCGAGCCCACGGCCGTGCCACGATCGACACGATCGAGACACGCGCGACGACGCCGCATGAGATCGACCGGGCGCTTGAGTATGTCCCTGACGAGATCTTCGCGTACTTCGAGGTTCCGGTCGAGGGAGACGCGCGCGGCCTCGTCGCCACCATGGCGTCGCTTGATACGGGTGCGAAGATCCGCACGGGCGGCCTGACCCCGGACGCACATCCGACCCCAGAGCAGGTCGCGCGCTTCCTCAAGATCTGCCGAGCCGCCGAGGTGCCGTTCAAGGCGACGGCGGGGCTTCATCACCCGTGCCGCCACCTCGCGACCGATGTCGGCTGCATGCAGTTCGGCTTCCTGAATGTGTTCGTCGCCGGCTGCATGCTGTGGAACGACGATCGCATGGACGAGAAGGAGATCGAGAAGATCCTCGTCGAGGAGCGCGCCGCGGCATTCGAGTTCGGTCCGAGCGGCCTCGCTTGGCGCAATCGTTTCCTCAAGTTCGACCAGATCGCCGAAGCCCGCGAACGGTTCGCACACAGCTTCGGCTCGTGTTCGTTCGAGGAGCCGCTCGCAGATCTGCGGGCGCTTGGCCTGCTGCCGACTGAAGAGGGAGTGCATCCATGAGCCGTCCGCCGCTTCTCGAACCGAACGATCCCACGCTTCGCTCGTGGGTTGCAGGCGCCAACGACCCGAACGGCGACTTCCCGATCCAGAACCTCCCGTACGGCATCGTCGATGGCGCGGCGGCCGTGCGTATCGGCGACTCGCTGCTCGTGCTGCAAGATGCGCTGCACGCAGGGCTCTTCTCCGACGAACTCCTCTCGTGGGACTCGTTCGAGGAAGGGCTCGACCTTCCGTTTCTCAACCTGATCGCGGAGATGCCGGCGGATCTCAGGCGTCGGCTTCGCTCGGAGATCGCGGCGTTCTTCGCAGAGGGTTCGGCCGTGCGCGCGCGCGTCGAGCCGTTGCTCCGCGATGCGACCCGCGTGACGCCGGAGATCCCGTTCTCGATCGGCGACTACACCGATTTCTATGCGTCGCTGCATCATGCGACCAACGTGGGCTCGATGTTCCGCCCCACGAATCCGTTGCTTCCGAACTGGAAGCATGTGCCCATCGGCTACCACGGGCGCGCAAGTTCGGTCGTGGCGTCCGGCGCGGGCGTCGTGCGGCCATGCGGACAGACCGTGTCGAGCGACGATGGACCGCCCACTTTCGGGCCGTCGCGGCTTCTCGACTACGAACTCGAGGTCGGCTTCTTCGTCGGTCACGGCAACGAACTGGGCTCGCGCATCGACATCGCCAAGGCGTGGAACCACATCTTCGGCTTCTGCCTCGTCAACGACTGGTCGGCGCGCGACATCCAGAAGTGGGAGTACCAGCCGCTCGGCCCGTTCCTGGCGAAGAACTTCCTGACCACGGTGTCGCCCTGGGTCGTGACCGCCGAGGCGCTCGCGCCGTTCCTCGTGCCCGGGCCCGTCCGCGGCCCCGATGATCCGCTGCCGCTTCCGTATCTCTCGGATCCAGATGGCCGCAATGTGGACATCACCCTCGAGGTGCTGATCGCAAGCGAGAAGATGCGCGCGGCGGGGCAGCCGGCCACGCTCATCTCCCGCGGTTCGTTCAAGGACATGTTCTGGACGCCCGCGCAGATGTTGGCGCATCACGCCTCGAACGGCTGCAACATGCAGGCCGGCGATCTCCTCGCCTCGGGCACGGTCTCCGGACCGGGCAAGGACTCGCGGGGCTGCCTTCTTGAGCGAACCTGGCGCGGGGCCGAGCCGATCACCCTCGGCGACGGCACGGAGCGAAAGTTCCTGCAGGATGGCGACGAGGTCATCATGCGGGGCTACTGCGAGCGTTCGGGTCGTCCCCGCATCGGCTTCGGCGAATGCCGCGGCATCGTGCAGCCTGCGCGCTGAGCGGCGGCTGGACCGGCCGATCCAGCCTGTTCGACTCCTCGGACAGTTTGACAGTGTCCTCCGCTTTCGATCGTGCCGAGCCAGTTCGTGATAGATCGGGCTCACGGCCAAGCGTCGCGTGACTGCGGTGCGGGTTTTAGAATTGCCCGGCTCACTCGCCGATTCTGCGATCCGCATCGCTCCCGCATTGGGTCCTTAGAAGTTGTTGAAGCGCAGCGTGCTGAAGAGCTGCTCGATCGTCGCGTTGTTTCACGGATCTCGCATCTGGCTTGTGTTGCGCCTCGCCCCGTGCATCTCGAGCTTCCTCAGGAAGGTCTCGTCTCCGTAGATCCAGCCGCTGGTGCCCGAAGTGCTCGGGAGAGCGCGGTCGGGTCCGCTGAGTTGCAACGCTCGAGCGCGGGACGCGAGCATGCTCGGCCAGAACTCTTCAGGGCATTTGCAGAAACGTGCCCGAGTCCCGCGACAAGCGCAGCGACTGCCGGGGAGACCGTCGGCGGCAGGCCGTACAGTTGGTTCATTCGGACTCGCAAACGGCGTAGCGGCGGCATCTCCGCTTGCATCGCTGTCGCAGAAATCCATTGTCGTCGTACATCGATTCTGACGCGTGTTCAGAACCGAGCGCTCTATCGAGAGGAGAATTGATGATCAATCTCAGATTCAGTAGAACGGCAGTCGCATCCGTCGTCGCAGCCTGTGCGGCTACCGCGCTCACATTCGAGGCCACCTGCTATGCAGTCTCGCTCGATGCCGGATCCGTCATGGGACCGCCGGCTGCGGTCGGCATCCAACTGGAATCAACAGAGCAGGCGGGGGTTGTCGTCGATGACGGGATCTCGGCCTCAATCGCGTGGCGTGACGATGTCTACGGCGCGCTCTTCGGGCAGACCTCTGACGAGGGCACGATTCAACTTCAGGGGTTCAGCGGTGAGAGCTCGGTGTTCATCGCCAGCTTCAACGGTGTTGGGCTCGTCGCAAACATCGAGATTCTGGACGAGGGATTCCAGTACGGCAACCTCAGGGTCTACCCAGCGTTCGGCTCGCTGCACTCCGGTACGGCGAATGCAGAGACCTACATCCTGATTCTCGAGTCGACCGTCGCGGAGGGTGTGTCCATCGCGCTGCCCTACACAGAGGAGGGCCTCGATACAGCGCTTGCCTTCGTGGCAGATCCCGACGCGCCTGCGAACGGCGCTGGCGGCGCCGCCCAGGGCGGCGCCCCCAACGGTGCCATGGGCGATCAGGTCGACTGCAATGCCCTGCACCCAGGCAACGATTGTGACTCCACGCTCCGACGCGAAATCTGCCAATGCGACGAGGATTTCGGAGACGCGCTCGCGGATGCCCTGGAGGATCGGCGACTCGCGAGGAAGGACTGTCAGACCGCCCTTGAGCGAGATCTTCTGAACTGCCGGATCGAAGGCGGAATAGAGCTCGCGGCCTGTGTGTTTGGTTCTTGGATCCCAGGTGTCGGTCAAGCGGAGCTGGCTATCTGTCTCGTTCTCGTCGGCGGAATTCGACTGAACTGCGGTCGCCACGCCATCGCCACCTTCGATGCCTGCATGGCGACCGCACAGCGCAACTTCGTCATCGCAGAGACCCGAGCTGTCGAAGCGCGGCGCGACTGCGTCCGGCAAGCCGAGGCAAATCACCGCCGCTGCAGGGGCGCCGCGCAGCCGCCCCGGCCGCCCGTCGGTCAGCCGATTCCCCCGATGCCGTGAGCATCGTCCGAGGCACCGCGAGAGACCTAGCTCTCGGTCGTCACGAACAGAGTCGGCCTGACGAACAATTCTCACCGCTGCTCGGGTCACCGAGCAGCGGTGTTTCCTTTCATCCGAGCCATGCCCCGGCTGCCGCCCGCGTACCGCGATCGCCCGATCGAAGCGCTCGCGGCAGTACGGAACGCCCGAGATTCCCCCGAACCCGCTCGACCGCCAGATTTGAGGAAAGGCGGTCCTAGGCGATCTGCGTGATTCTGCAGTCACCGAATCCTGCGAACGCGCGCGGTTTCCGTCTTGAACTCAGCCGCGAACGAGCGGCACGGGCAGCTGTGCGATGTCTCGCGCGGCTCGTCGATGCAGCGGTCGCGAAGCCGTGACGCGGAGCATCCTCTCGATGACCGGTTCCCGCAGGATCAGCACGGCTTCAGATCACTTGGCGCGCTTGTCGAGCGACTTCCAGTCGATGGCGATCTTCTGGCCTTGCTTTGGCTTCAGCCGCGCGATCGTGCCGGACGGGAACTCGAGCACATACTTCGCGCGTCGGTACGAGGAGTAGCGACGCAGCCGATCCTCGTACTGCTGGAGCGACTCCTGCTTGGTGCGCAGCTTCTCGCGGACACCCTCGTGCAGTGCGCAGATGATGCCGTTCTCATCGACCATGACCATGTCCATGTCGATGAGGCAGTCCTTCATCCAGTAGTTGAGGAGCGTCGGAATGGGGTGCACGAAGATCATCGCCGAACCTTCGGGGAACTCGGTTCGCGCTCCCATCCCCGTGCTGCGGCTCGTCTGGTCGAGGCAGAGCTCGCAGTCGAACTCCTCGCCGAAGAAGGTGAACTTCTGGCGTGGGAGGCCTTCCTGCGCCGTGACATGCAGGACATCGTTGGCGGTCACGACGGTCGCCGGCTTGGGCGCTGGCTTCTCCGGGGCTTGCTGCTGAGTCGGCGGCGATGCCGGCTTCGAGCCGGAGTCCTTTGGAGCCTCGGCCGGAGGCGGCGTCGGTGCCGATGGAGTCGCTGGCGCAGCGCCCTGCATGAGCGGGAGGAGGGCGGCGAGGACGACGGTCAACATCAGGAGTTCCCTTCGCAATCGGTTCGACCGGCGCACAAGTCGTCGGTCCAACCATCGATCGAGCCCAGACGACTTTCAGGCCCTCAGAAGCCTCAGGCCTTTCGGCGACTCCTGCGTCCTTCTGCGGCTCTTAGGCCCAGGTGTCGGCCGCGCCGCCGCGAGCCTTGCCGGGCGCGCTCCGCGCAGGAGTCCGCGCCGCCGCGGTGGTCTTGGCAGACTTCTTGGCCGGCTTCCCGACACTCTTCTTGCCAGGCTTGCGCGCGGCGCCGTCCTTGGAGGCGGCGAGCGCCTCGCGCTCTTCGGGGGTCCAGCCAGACTCCCAGCTCTTCGGGTAGTTCATGTCGTCGAGCGCAAGAGCCGCCTTCGTCGGATAGAGCGGTGCGAAGGTGTCGCACATCACCGCGAGCTCGTTGGTGTGGGTCGCGCCGATCGACGCCTCGACGGTTCCCGGGTGCGGGCCGTGCGGAATGCCCTGCGGGTGGAGCGAGAGCGAGCCCTGCTCGATGCCGCGGCGAGCCTTGTAGTTGCCCTCGACGTAGTAGAGCACCTCGTCT
Source organism: Planctomycetota bacterium (assembly GCA_041161465.1). Taxonomy (GTDB): domain Bacteria; phylum Planctomycetota; class Phycisphaerae; order Phycisphaerales; family SM1A02; genus QWPT01. The sequence goes on from JBEAUK010000090.1 coordinate 57,742, forward strand.
GAATCGAGATTCGAGTGGTTGTACGGCACCACGATCGCCTGCGGATGGAAGTCGAGCGGACGCGGACAGAACGAGCAGATCACGAAGTTGTGGGCTTCGAACGTCTGGTGCGTCGGCGGCGGCATGTGGTGCTTGCCGACGATCGGGCTGAAGTCGTCGATGTTGAAGCAGTACGGGTAGTAGCAGCCGTCCCAGCCGACGACATCGAGCGGGTGATAGCTGTAGTTGTAGGAGTGCACCTGATCACGGCTCTTGATGCGAACCTCGAACTTGCCCTTCTCGTCGAAGGTCATCGGCATCTCCGGCAGCCGCAGGTCGCGCTCGCAGTAGGGCGCGTGCTCGAGGAACTGCGCGGTCTTCTTCGACATGTAGCGCGGCGGCGGCAGGATGTGCGATCCGTTCACGCTCTCCATCAGGAGGAAGCGCGGCGCAGGCTCGCCCGCGGCGGGCTTGTCGAACTCCATGCGGTAGATCGTGCCCTTCGGGATCACGATGTAGTCCTTCGGTCCGAACTTCAGCGCGCCGAACATGGTGTAGACCACGCCTGAGCCGAAGTGGATGAAGAAGCACTCGTCGGCCATCGCGTTCTTGAAGTGGTACTTCATCGGCTCCGCAGGAACGCAGACGCCGATCTCGACATCGTTGTTGCCGAACAGCACCGTGCGCCCCGTGACAGGATCGCCCTTCGGCTTCATCGGCATGCTCTTCACATGCCGCATGCGCATCGTGTCGCGCTCCACGTACTGAGCCTTCGTCGAGTAGAGGGGCTTCCATCCGATCACCTGGGTCGGCGGATTGATGTGGTAGAGCGTCGAGGTTGGGCCGACGAAACCTTCGGTGCCGAACACTTCTTCGGCGTACAGCTTGCCGTCTGGGCGGCGGAACTGGATGTGTCGCTTGGAGGGAAGATTGCCGAGCTTGGTGTAGTAGGGCATGGTGGGTTCCCTGGGGTGCAAGAGTGTACCCCGCGGCGTCGCGGGAACGCATCCCGAAAGAAAGCAGCCCCGGCCGAGACCGGGGCTGCGTGGAATTCAATCTTCAGGACGCCACAGGGCGCGTCCGATTCGAGGCTCAGCCCTGCGGGGCGTCGGTCGAGGGCTCCGTCATGAGTCCGCCGTCCTGGCCAGCCGCCATCGTCTGGAGACGGTCGCGGACGGTGGTCGCGCCTTCGCCGCGACGCTCTGCGCCGAGCGCCTCGGCTTCCTCGGCGGCCGCTTCGTACATCGCCGCGGCAGCCTCGTCGTCGTAGGCAGACTCCTCGACGAGCCGCTTGACCTTCGCCTTCGAGTAGGCCTCGAAGCCGGTGCCGGCGGGGATGAGGTGTCCGAGGAGCACATTCTCCTTGAGACCGAGGAGCTCGTCCGACTTGCCGCCGAGAGCGGCTTCGGTGAGCACCTTGGTGGTCTCCTGGAAGCTTGCGCCCGAGAGGAAGCTCTCGGCCTGGAGCGACGCCTTGGTGATGCCGAGGAGCAGCGTCTTCGCGGTCGCGGGACGCGGCTTCTTGGTCTTGCACGCGGACTTGCCTTCGGCCTCCGCGATCGCGTTCGCCTCGCGGATCTCGTCCTTGTCGACGAGCGCGCCGACCGGGAGCGTGGTGCCGCCCGAGTCGTCGATGCGAAGCTTGCGCGCCAGCGCGTCGTTGACATCGCGGAACACGAACTTGTCGACGACATCGTTCGGGAGAAGCTCCGTGTCGCCCTGGTTCGAGACGCGGACCTTCGACAGCATCTGACGGAGGATGACCTCGATGTGCTTGTCGGAGATCGGCACGCCCTGGGCGCGGTACACGTTCTGCACCTCATCGAGCATGTAGACGTACAGCGCGTCTTCACCCTTGATGCGGAGGATGTCGGCCGGGATGAGCGGTCCCTCGGTGAGGGCATCGCCCGCCTCGACGCGGTCGCCGGTGTGCACGAGGAGCGCCTTGCCCTGCGGGACATGGTGGTCGTGCTCGAGGCCGGCGTCGCTGACGACGCGGATGGTCATCTTGCCCTTGCGCTTGTCCGAGTACAGCTCGACGCGGCCCGAGATCTCCGCCATGACGGCCGGATCCTTGGGGATGCGCGCCTCGAAGATCTCGGTGACGCGGGGGAGACCACCGACGATGTCCGCCGAGCGGGCGGCTTCCTTCGGCTGACGCGCAAGCATCTGGCCCTGCGCGATCTTCTGGCCGTCCTTCACCTCGATGCGCGCCTTGGCGGGCAGGTGGTGCGAGTCGAGGATCTTCTCGTTCTCGTCGACGACCAGGATCTGCGGGTGCTTCTCGCCCGTGTGCTCGATGACGATCATCTCGGCACCTTCCTCCGAGCCCTTCTTGGCATCGATACGGAAGGTGACATCCTCGACGAGGTCCTTGAAGCGCACGATGCCCGACTTCTCGGCAAGGATCGGGGTCGCGTGCGGCTGCCACTCGCAGAGGGTGGTGCCCTTCTTGACCTGATCGCCGTTGCGGACGAAGAGCTGGGCGCCGTAGGGGATCTTGAAGCGCTCGAGCTCGCGGCCGTGGCCGTCCATGAGGGCCAGTTCGCCGTTGCGCTTGAGCGCGACGATCGACTTGGCGCCATCGGCCTTGGTGACCTCGACTTCCATGCAGTCGCGGAGCTGGACCGTACCAGCGGCCGTGCTCTTGTAGCTGTTCTCAAGAAGCGCACGGGTCGCTGCGCCACCCGTGTGGAAGGTACGCATGGTGAGCTGCGTACCGGGCTCACCGATCGACTGCGCAGCGATGATGCCGACCGCCATGCCGATCTCGACCGGCTTGCCGGTCGACATGTCCTGGCCATAGCAGCGCGCGCAGACGCCACGGGCGGTCTGGCAGGTGAGCGGCGAGCGCACCTGGATGCTCGTCACGCCGAGTTCCTCGATCTTGCGGGCGATCGACTCGGTGATGACCTCGTTGCGGCGAACGATCGTCTCGTCGGTCATCGGGTTGATGATCGTCTCGACGCTGGTGCGGCCACGGATGATCTCGCGGAGCGGAACATCGACTTCGTCGCCCTTGTAGATCGCCTTCTTCGGGATGCCCGACGGCGCGCCGCAATCGTCCTCGAGGACGACGACGGACTGCGCGACATCGCACAGCTTGCGCGTGAGGTAACCCGAGTCCGCGGTCTTGAGCGCGGTGTCGGCGAGACCCTTGCGCGCGCCGTGGGTCGAGCTGAAGTACTCGAGCATCGACAGACCTTCGCGGAAGTTCGCGCGGATCGGCGTCTCGATGATCTCGCCGCTCGGCTTGGCCATGAGGCCGCGCATGCCGGCGAGCTGCTGCATCTGGCTGACGTTACCGCGGGCGCCCGAGTCAGAGAAGAGGAACACGGGGTTGAGGTAGCGCGAGCCCTCGGCCTTCTCGATGGAGGTCGGGCGACCGTCTGCGTCGCGGCGATCCTTCTTGAGGGTCTCGACGAGCTTCGCGGTCACTTCCGCGCGGCACTGCGTCCAGAGGTCGAGGAGTCGGTTGTGCTTCTCGCGCTCGGTGAGCGCGCCCATCTCGTAGTCGCGCTCGACCTTGTTGACCTTCTTCTGCGTCTCGTCGAGAAGCGCACGCTTCTCCTCGGGGATGCGAAGGTCGGTGATCGCGAAGGAGAGACCCGACACGGTCGAGTAGCGGAAGCCGGTCGCCTTCATCGCATCGAGGAGATCGATGGTCGCGGCCTTGCCCTTGCGAGCGAAGGTGTCGTCGATGACGCGCGCCGCACCCTTCTTGCCGAGGGCGCAGTTGTAGTACGGCATGCCGTCGGGAAGGATCTCGCTGAAGAGGAGTCGGCCGAGGGTCGTGACGATGCGGCGGTTCGCCGGCATCGGCTCGGTCGGCTTCTTCTGGTCGTTGACGACATCGCTGAACCGGGCGAGGCGGACCTCGATCGGATCATGGAACGAGATCTTGTTCGGATCGGTGTGGGGCAGGTTGAAGGCGAGAAGCGCCTCCTCCATGTCCTTGAACCGACGCACCGACTTCTTCGAGTCGTCGCCACCGACGGTGAGGAAGTAGACGCCCATGACGATGTCCTGCGACGGGCTGACGATCGGATTGCCGTTCGCAGGGCTGAAGATGTTGTGCGTCGACATCATCAGCACATGGGTCTCGGTCTGCGCCTCGACGGACAGCGGCAGGTGGACTGCCATCTGGTCGCCGTCGAAGTCGGCGTTGTAGCCGGTGCAGACGAGCGGGTGGATCTTGATCGCATTGCCCTCGACGAGCACCGGCTCGAACGCCTGGATACCCATGCGGTGGAGGGTCGGCGCGCGGTTCAGCATGACCGGGTGATTCTGGATCACCTGCTCGAGGATGTCCCACACCTCGGGATCGCGGCGCTCAAGCATGCGCTTGGCGCTCTTGATCGTGTCGGCGAGGCCGTGCTCCTTGAGCTTGCGGATGATGAACGGCTGGTAGAGCTCGAGGGCGATCTTCTTCGGAAGGCCGCACTGCCAGAGCTTGAGCTCCGGACCGACGACGATGACCGAACGCGCCGAGTAGTCGACGCGCTTGCCGAGCAGGTTCTCGCGGAAGCGACCCTGCTTGCCCTTGATCATGTCGGTGATCGACTTGAGCGGACGGCTCGAGGAGCCGACGACGGGGCGGCGGCAGCGGCCGTTGTCGAACAACGCGTCGACCGCCTGCTGCAGCATGCGCTTCTCGTTGCGCACGATGACCTCGGGCGCATTGAGATCCATCAGCTTCTTGAGACGGTTGTTGCGGTTGATGATGCGGCGATAGAGATCGTTGAGATCGCTGGTCGCGAAGTTGCCGCTCTCGAGGAGGACGAGCGGACGCAGGTCCGGCGGGATCACCGGGATCACATCGAGCACCATCCACTTCGGCTCGTTGTTCGAGCCGCGGATCGCCTCGACGATCTTGAGGCGCTTCGACAGGATGGTCTGCTTCTGCTTCGACTTGGTGGTCGCGAGATCCTCGCGGATCTCCTTCGACAGGCTGTCGAGGTCGAGCTGCTGGAGGAGCTCGCGGATCGCGTCGGCGCCCATCATGGCGTCGAACTTGCCCGTGCCGTACTTGTCGACGGCCTGGCGGTACTCGTCCTCGGTCAGGACCTTCTTGTAGTCGAGGTCGGTGCTGCCGGGGTTGGTGACGACGTAATCCTGGAAGTAGATGATCTTCTCGAGGTCCGAGGTCTTCATCTGCAGCAGGCTGCCGAGGCGCGACGGGGTCGCCTTGAAGAACCAGATGTGGACGATCGGCGCGGCCAGGTTGA
>JBEAUK010000140.1:0-45123 GCA_041161465.1 Planctomycetota bacterium
CCTTGAGCGTCTCGCGCATCTCGCCGTTGATGCGGCGGATGAGCTTCACCTCGACATCCGCGAGCGGATTCGGCCGCATGAGCGCGAGCCCGTCGAACATGAGGCCGCGGAACTTCGCGGCATCGATCGTGATGCGCGCCCAGCGCACATCCTCGGGCTCGCCGTGGTAGATGCGCCAGCGGTCGCAGAGCGCCGCATGCTCGCCCTTCTCGCTGATCTCCTCGAGGGTGATCTGCATGTGCATCGAGTCCTCGCCCTCATCGGGCAGGAAGAGCGCGATGTCGAAAGAGCGCAGCATCGCCACCATCACGGGCGCCACCAGCGCGCCGTCCGGCGCGATCACAAGCTTGATTGGCACGAACTCGCCGTCGAAGCTGATGAGCCCGGTGAGGTGCGCGCGCAGGTAGCGGCAGGCGTCGATCACGGAGTCGTCGAGCATGGAGTCGTCGACCGCGTGCTCCTCGGGGATGAAGTCCTCGGGAATGAAGTCCTCGGGAATGAAATCCTCGTGCTCGTCCTCGTCGTCGTGCTCGTCCTCGTCCGGCATGCCGCGATGGTAACGGGTTCACCAGCGCGCGCGGAACAGCTCGCTCTGGAGCTCGGCCTGCTTCAGGAACATCGCCTCGCCGTCGACCGTCACGGCTCCGCGCGCGCGGGCCTCGCGGAGGAACGGCGTCTCCTTCGGCGCGTACACGGTGTCCATCACGACCACCGAATCGTCGAGGAACGCGTCGTCCGGCATCGCGGAGCCCTTCGGATCGGGTCCGCCTTCCATGCCGAGCGGCGTGCAGTTGACGAACGCGTGGAACGCCTCGCAGGTCGGGCCGTTGCAGTCGAAGTCGCGCTCGTCGCCTGCGATCACGCGCGTTGGTTTGCCGTTGGCGCGCGTGCGTCCCGAGAGTGCGGTTGCAAGCGCTTCGGCCCTCTCGCGCGTGCGGTTGACGACGACAACCGTCGCGCCCGCAAGCGCGAGCCCGCCCGCGACCGCCCGCGCGACGCCGCCTGCGCCGAGCACCGCGACACGCGCGCCTTCGAGCGCGTGCCCGCGCGTCGCGAGCGCCGCCGACAGCACCTCGACCGCCGCAGGCATGTCGGTGTTCGTCGCAAACAGCCGTTGCGCGTCGGGCGTGCCGAGTGGCCGAACGATCAGCGTGTTCGCGGCGCCGAGCCACGCGGCATCTGCGTCCACCTCGCCGCCGTGCTCGCGCACGAATCTCACCAGATGTTCCTTATGTGGAATCGTCACGCTTGCGCCCGCGAAGTCGAGGCGATCGTGGTCGACGAGCGCGCCGATCGACGCCTTGAAATGCTCCCACTCGCTCGGAACCGGCAGCGGCAGATAGACGCCGTCGTATCCGTGCTCGGCGAAGCGCGCGTTGTGGAACGCAGGCGAACGCGAGTGCGCGACGGGCCAGCCGACCACGCCGAACACGCGCGTCGCAGGGCCGATCGAGCCGAAGCGGTAGAGGTCGCGCAGCTCGCGCGCGGTCGGTTGCCCCGGAGCCGTGCCCGAGCCCTCCGCGTCCGACGCGAAGGTGAGGAACCCGCCGAACTTCGGCGCGAGCACGCGGCTCATCAGTCCGAACTCGCCCATCAAGAGCGCGATCATTGGCTTCGTGCGCGTCGCGAGGAGATCGAACGCCTCGAGGTTGTCGCGGATGCTGCGCGCCATCCATGCGAGCTTGACGACCGACACAAGCGGATCCTCCTGCATCGCGGCGACGCGGCGCAGAAGGTCGATCGGTCGTCCGGTGAAGTCGTGCGAGCTCGCGACCAGCTTCGGCGCGGCGGGCGCATCCGCGTCGTCGCCGCGTGGCGCAAGCGCTGCGGTGAGGAGCGCGCGCGGCAGATCCGCGGAAAGCGCGGCTTGCTCGACATCGATCATGCGCGGCGCGTCGGCCGCCTTCGCCACGCGCGCAAGGAGCGCCAGCCGCTCGGACTCCGTCAGCGAGCACGCGCCGCCTTCCTCCGACGAGCGCACGGTGACGATCGACGGCAACGGCGACTCGCGCACGAGCCGCGCGATCGCGTCTGCCGCCTCGGCGCCCTCGCGCGACGCGAGCCCGTCGCAGCGCCACTCGACCATGCGCGCGCCAAGCACGCGCGCGCGCGCGGCGCGTTCGACCGCGAGCGGAATCTCCGCGGCGCTCTCGACGGCGATGGGGCAGCAGATCAGCGACATGAGCTCACTTGCCTCGCTGCGCGGAGCCCGCGCTCGCGCTCGTGACGCTCTCCTCGAGGATCGCCTTCGGCGTCATCCGATGCGCGAGTGAGTACGGGATGAACCGGCACGCGAAGGCCGCGAACTTGTTGAAGGCGCCGGGCACCACGACGGGCTTGTTGCGCTCGACGCCATCGATGCCTGCGGCGACGACGGCCTCCGCCGACTGCCACATGAAGTTCGGCAGCTTGTTCATCGCCTCACGCGCGCCGAGCACATCGTGGAACTCGGTGTAGGTGAAGCCGGGGCATAGCGCGGTGCAATGGACGCCCGTCCCGAGCAGCGAGAGCCGAAGCGAGCGGCTGGCGCTCGTCATGAGGCACTTCGCCGCGGGGTAAAGGCTTCCCGGCGGCTCGGGCGCAAGCGATGCGAGGCTCGAGACATTCAGGATGCGTCCGCTGCCACGCTCGACCATCGCAGGCGCAAGTCGATGCGTGAGCTCGAGCCAGGAGTCGACCATCACGCGGAGGAAGTGCGCATGCGTTTCCCACGGAGTGTTGAGAAAGCGCTCGCGGATGCCGTAGCCCGCGTTGTTCACGAGATAGGCGACATCGATGCCCGCGGCGCGCACGGTGTCGACGATCGCCTTCGGTGCGTCGGGCTCTGCCAGATCCGCGGCGAAGACGACCGTCTCGGTCGCATGCTTCTCGCGCAATTCCTTGGCAAGCGCCTCCAGCCGGTCGGTGCGTCGCGCGGTCACCACCAGGTTGTAGTTGCGCGCCGCGAGCGCCAGCGCGAACGACCGACCGATGCCCGCCGATGCGCCTGTCACCAGTGCGTACGGCCGTGAGCTTGGGTTGCGCGAGGAGGTCGCCGTCGCCATTCAGAACCGCCAGCTCGCGAAGATGCCGAGGAACGGATTCGGCTCGACATCGACGCTCGCGAGCTCGTTGCCCGCCGCGTCGTCGAGCTGCATCTCGCTCGCGACCTGCACGCCGCCGACGAGATCGAGCCGTGCGCCGCACTTGGCGCGCATCGTCGCGCGGATCCAGATCGGCAGGCCCTGGTCGGTGCCGACGCCGCCCGCACGCGTGGGTGCGCCGTCGTCGTCGAGACGGAACCGACGGTAGGTGTAGCGCCCGCCGAGCGCGAGTTCGTACTCGTCGCTGAGAACCCAGATTCCCTCGAGGCCGGCGCCGCCCGGGTACGCCTCGGGTCCGGCCATGTTCGTCAGGCGGAACTCCTTGCACGGCTTCCAGTCGACGATGATCTGCGGGATGAAGAGCATGTCGTCCTCGATGCGCGTCGAGGCGAGCACGCCCGCGCCGAGGAAGAAATCCTTCGAGAACGCGTACGACGCGGCAACCACGCCGCCGATCGTCGCGCTGTCCCAGGCGTCGGCGTCGTTCTCGCCCGCGAAGCCGACGATGAGCGACGCGTTGAGCCGCCAGCGCTCGTCAAGCTTGAAGGTCGCGCTCGGCACGAGATTGACCGACTGCACGGCGCCCCATGGATCGCCGCCCGCGATCGTCGCCAGCGTGCCGCCCGACTGGAACGAGTACCACGAGCCTTCCCACGACATCGTGAAGCCCCACTCGTACTCATCCTTCGGCGCGCCCTTGACCGTGAGCGCGCCGAAGCCGCGGTTCACGGCCACGCCGCCGCCGCCCGTGTCGAAGTCGGTGTCGAAGAAGTGCGCATAGCCGCCGGCGAGCATGTACTTCAGGTCGTCTTTCGCCGCCGCGGTCGACTCGATGTTCGCGCCGCTGGGCGCCGACTCGGTGGTCGCGGTGGTCTGCCCGAAGGAAGTCGCCGCGAGGGCGAGTACGGTCGATGCTGCGATCGTCTTCATGATTCTCGATTCGGTTGGAGCGCGCGCCGCGTGTCAGCGGGCGTCAAGGACAAGGGTGTCGACGATGTTCTGCACGATCTCGTCGGTGGTGCGACCCTCGGCTTCCGCCTCGAAGTTGAGGAGGATGCGGTGGCGAAGCGCCGGCAGCGCGACCGACTTGATGTCGTCGAACGCAACAGCGGTGCGACCGGCGAGCAGCGCCTTCACCTTCGCGCCGAGGATCAGCGTCTGCGCGGCGCGCGGGCTCGCGCCGAAGCGCAGGAACTGGTTCGCCATCGGCGTCGCGAACTGCCCGCCCGGATGCGTGGCGAGCACCATGCGCACCGCGTAGTCCTGGACATGCGGCGCCACGCCGACGCTGCGCACGAGCTTCTGCGCCGCGACGATGCCCGCGGCGTCGAGCACGCGCTCGATCTTCGGCGACTCGCCCGTGGTGGTGCGGTCGAGGATCGTCGACAGCTCTTCGCGCGTCGAGTATCCGACGACCAGCTTGAAGAAGAAGCGGTCGAGCTGCGCCTCGGGCAGGGGATAGGTGCCCTCTTGCTCGATCGGGTTCTGCGTCGCCATCACGAAGAACGGCTTCTCGAGTTCGTACGAGTTGCCACCGACGGTGACGCTGCGCTCCTGCATCGCCTCGAGCATCGACGACTGCGTCTTGGGCGTCGCGCGGTTGATCTCGTCGGCGAGCACGATCTGCGCGAAGATCGGTCCCTTGCGGAACTGGAAGTCGCGGCCGTTCTCCGTCTCGACGACGATCGTCGTGCCCGTCACATCGGCGGGCATCAGATCCGGCGTGAACTGGATGCGGCTGAACTTGAGGTGCAGCGCCTGCGACAGCGATCGGATGAGGAGCGTCTTGCCGAGGCCGGGGACGCCTTCGAGCAGGCAGTGGCCGCCTGCGAAGAGGCAGACCAGCACGCCGTCGACGATCTCGGTGTGGCCGACGACCGCCTTGGCGATCTCGGCGCGGGTGCGCTCGAAGGTCTCGCGGAATGCGAGGGCTTGCGGGTCAGATCCGAGGGACGGCATGGTCGTCATGAATGCATCCTAATGGCGATGGCGGGGCGGGGTGCGCATGGCTACGCTTTGCCGCGTGAAACGTTTCCTTCGTCTTGCCTTGGTGGCGATTGCAGTCCTCGCGGTTGCGGGCGCCGCGGCCGCTGTCTGGCTTTGGAACGACCCCGTTCGCGCGTTCAACCTCGCGATGGCCGCAGGGCATGCGCGCGCCGGCGTCACCGAGCGGTTTGTCGAGATCAATGGGGTCCGCTGGCGAGTTCTTGATACGCATCCGGCGGGCGGAGATGCCGCGGACGCGGCGCCGAGCCGCACCTGCCTGGTGCTCCACGGGCTCGGCACGACCGCCGAGGCGATGATGGAGGTCGCACGCATGCTGGAGGGCTCGCATCGGGTCGTCATTCCCGATCTGCCGGGTTTCGGCGATCACCCGATGCATGGCGACATGCCGCACGACTGGCGTCTCTACATCGATGCGATCGAGCGCTTCCGTGCGCACGAGCAATTCGGGCAGGTCGATGTCGTCGGCACCTCGATGGGCGGCGCGTTCGCCGCGGCGTATGCGGCGACCTACCCAGAGTCCGTGCGGCGCATCGTGCTGCTTTCGCCGGCCGGCGTGGTGGCACCGAGACAGAATGAGTTCATGTCGCGCGTCGCGGCGGGCGAGCTCCCGCTCGACATCAAGGACGACGCGAGCTTCGGCGAGGTGCTGCGGCTCAACTTCCCGAATCCGCCGCCGATTCCTGCCCCGGTGCGCGAGCAGTTCGTCTCGCTCGCAGTCGAGCGTCGCGCCGCGTTCCTCCGCATCGTCGAGGATCTGCGGCCGTTCCTCGTGAAAGGCGTCGAGCCGATGCTGCCCTCGATCAAGACGCCCGCGCTCGTGCTGTACGGATCGCTCGACCAACTGACGGATCCGTCGATGATCGAGGTCTGGCGCGAGGGCCTCCCGGCGATGGAAGGCGAGGTCTACCAGGGCGCGGGGCATGTGCTGCTGTACGACAAGCCCGCTGAAGTCGGCGCGCGCATGCGTGAATTCCTCGGCCAAGACTGACCTTGCCCGCTACGGGTCCGGCACCAGTTTCCGCGCGAGGCGTTCCACCGACAGGGGGCTCGAGCCCTCCGCCTTGTTGTTCACGATCACCCACACGCCGAGGCCCGCGCGGAGCGCGCCTGTCGCCAATCGCGCCAAGGCGTCGCGGCTTGCGTCGTCCGGCTCGACCAGCTTGTCGAACGGCGCGTAGAGATCCTTCGCCTCGCCGTACGCGTGGTTCCCGCGCAGCATCCACCGCATCACGAGCGGGAGCGACGGGTTCAGCGCGAGTTCGCGCGACTGGGTCTCGACATCCGGCATCGTCGGATGCACGGTGAGGCACGGCGCGACGCCGTGTTCGGCCAGCAGTTCTCCGAGCCGCGGCGCGTAGTCGGGCGACACGAGCACGCGGTTCCTCAGCTCGACCGCATAGAGCGGCCCCTTCGGCAGCGCGCCGAGAAAGTTCGACAGCTGTGCGAGGAACCCGCGGCACGCGCGCCCGCCGCTGAGGTGCATCGGCGGGAACTGGAAGAGCAGGGGGCCGGCCTTGTCGCCGAGTCCCTCGATCGCGGGCCGCACGCACTCGACCTCCGCAACCCGCGGGTCGAGGAACGCGTCGACCGCCGCACCTGCGCCGCCGGAGGGACCGCGGACATCGCGTTCAACCACGCCGCGCCACATCTTGACGAGGAAGCGGAATCCGTCCGGCACCTGCGCCGCCAGGCGTTCAAACTCCGAGCGCGGCGCGGGTCGGTAGAAGGTCTTGTCGACGCCCACCGATCGGAAGAGCGGGTGCCGGGCGTACGCCGCCAGCCCCTCTCGGGCGAGCGACGACTCAGCTGCCTCGCGGTCGTAGACGAGGCCGTTCCAGCCAGGAAAGCTCCAGCTCGAGGTGCCAAGCCAGAGGTTGTGCGGCAGGCGGGACGCGAGCGCGGTGATGTCCGTTCCGACCGATGCGGGGCCCACCGAACCGCCGCTGCGGCGCGTTGCGTCGACGCCGGCGGCCTTGAGCGGATCCCCGTCCCCAAGCGTGGAGAACAGCGAGGGCGTCGAGTCTGGTGCGAAAGCCATCGCAGCATTCTCCCGAGGTTCGCGCGACCTCGCGGCTCTTTTCGCGGGAATTCGCGCGACACCCTGACACGAACCGCCAACCGTTCACGCCTCTGCCACCGTCAAGGCGGCTTCCGCTTTGGCAATTCTGCCACGCACGACCGCGCGGGTAGGCTCTTTGAGCCTGTCCGCGCGGTCACTTTTGGGATGGCCCGAAAGCAACCCAGGATGAACCCGCAAGCGCATTCATAACAAGCACTTACGATCAGAGGCGACCCGACTTCCGTACCCCGATAGGGGGCGATCTAGGGGAATCAATCCCTCTTCGCGAGATTCTTCATGAGCAGCTGACAGGAATCCCGTGGGGAATCCGCAAAGGCTCTGTGGGCGTGTGATGGCAGGCGAATTTCCACCATGAAGCAGCCAGACACAGCATTCAACTCGCTACTTCGGGCTCCCGTCGGAGCCGCTCGGCTGGAGTGGATCCAGCTCTGGGCGGGCGTCGACTGCGAGACGGAGTGGTTTGAGATCCTCGAGACCGGTGTCTCTTCGGACGCCGTTCCCGGGGCGCGGTTCTCCGCGGTGCCGGCCCACCTCAGCGCAGAGGCATCCAGCGAGGAGGTTCGCGTGCGCGCGGTGATCCGCGTCGATGACCCGCGCGGCTGCCGCCTCCACCTCCGCGGCGTCCTTGCGCCGGGCAGCCAGGTGCTCGTCCGCGATGCGTTCGGCTGCGACATCCTCCAGGCCGTGGAAGGCACCCCGAGCCTGCAGTTCGAGCTTGGCGTCGGGCGCTTCTCCGTCGACGCCGTGCTGCTGCCGAAGTCATCGATCAGCGCCGAACTCCTCCGTGCCGCCGCCCGCCGGGCCCGGTCTCGGGCGAAGTCGGTCGGCTGAGCCTCGCGCGGCGCGCGGTCGAAGCGTCGCCGAAGCCACAGAGTCCCCGAAGACAAAGCGCCCCGCGAATCGCGGGGCGCTGGTCTTTCTGCGTGAGAAATGCTCGCGGCTCACTTCGTGGCTGAAGCCCGTGCGCTCTTCGTCAGCGCGCGCCGCAGCGCCACGATGAACGCCTTCATGTCGCGATGGCGACCCGCCGGCTTCTTCGCGAGGGCCTTCATGATGACGCGCGCGAGCTCCGGCGACGCGCCGCCTTGCTCGATGGGCTTCGACATGGGCGACGGCTTCGTGCTCACGATCGCCGAGATCGTCTCGGCGAGCGTGAGGCCATCGAGCTCAAAGGGCGGCTGGCCCTCGATGAGCTCGTAGATCAGAGTCGCGAACTGATACACATCCGTGCGGCCATCGACCTCGCTCGGGCGACCGGCGGCCTGCTCGGGGCTCATGTAGGTGAGCGTGCCCACCATTTCTCCCGTGAGCGTGTGATGGTGAATGCTCACCGCCCCGCCGACGGAGATGCGCGCCGCGCCGAAGTCGAGGAGCCGCGCAGAACCGTCGTCGCCGACGAGGATGTTCGAAGGCTTGAGATCGCGATGCACCACGCCGCGCTCGTGCGCAAGCGAGAGCGCCTCCGCGACCGGCAGCATGAGCTCGACGACGCCGCGCGCGTCGAGCATGTTGATCTCCACATGGTTGCGGATGTCGAGGCCGTCGACGAACTCCATCACGAGGTACGCATAGCGGTCCTCGAGGGTGCCCGCGGATCGCAGGCGGACGAGCGCCGGATGGACGACCGAGCTCAGAATGCGCCACTCGCGGCGCACGCGGTCGACGCCACCCTGGCCAAGGCCGCGCAGGTCGACGATCTTGATGGCGACGAGCGCGCCTGAGGCGTTCTCGCGGCAGAGCTCGACCCGACCGGAACCGCCCACGCCGAGCTCGCGCACGCGCGAGTAGCCCGATGGGAGCGGATAGCGCCGCGGCTCGGACCGCTGTGCGTCATCGGCGCGCTCGATCGCCGGGGACATCGTGAACGACGCCCCCTCGTCGAGGTCGGCGGCGAGCAGGGTCTCGACGAACGCGTGCAGCGAGTCGTCGCCGTTGCAGGCGTCGCGCACGAACTCGTCGCGCTCGACGCCGTCAAGCTCGATCGCGCACTGAAACACGGCGCGTGCGCGACGGATGGTGGATGGACTTGCGTTCACGACGCGGCCTCCTCGTCGATGATCGATTCGGCGCCATCCTGCGACAGCTGGCCGGCGAGGAACGCGCGGCCGAAACGCCAGTCGCGGGAGACGGTTGAGAGCGAGAGGCCGAGCGCCTCTGCGGTTTCCTCGATGGAGAGGCCGCCGAAGATTCGCGCCTCGACGACCTTCGAGGCACGCGGATCTGCCGATTCGAGCGCACGGAGCGCATCATCGATCTCGAGGAGATCGACCCCGACCTTCGGGTCGGCGGCGAGATCTGCGATGAGGTCGGAACCGACCTTCGCGCCGTTGCCACGCTTCTTCGAGCGCCGGCGACGCGCATGATCGACGAGGATCGAACGCATCGCCGTCGCCGCATAGGCGAGCAGATGCGATTCGCTCTGGAACTCGCTCCCCTGTCGGTCGGCAATGCGGAGGAACGCCTCGCTCACGACAGCCGTCGGCTGCAGGGTGTGCGACATCCGTTCGCGGCTCATCATGGACGAAGCCAGAGCTCGCAATTGAGGATAGATGGCGCTGAAACCGTCGTAAACCGCCTGCATCTTGGGATGAGACGCAACAGCGGCCTCGCGGTCGAGGCTCTCTTTCTTTGATGACATGGACACACCAGGGACACTTTTGGTTCGACCGACTTCGGGATCCTTGGACACCACGCGTGTCCAAAAAGCCAAAAGCAGAGGGAGGGAACAATCGAACCGACTGAAAGATGCTCCGACTTCGGGGCGAGGCAAGCGGGAACCGCGAATCGATGACGAATTCCCGTCGCGTCTGCAGGGGACTTCCCAGGTCACAGCGCGCCTTCGGCCGGACCTGCCGACCAGCGGCCAATAACAGTCACCTGTTTGCGGTCGCCGAATGCAACGCGACCCGGCGTTGGCCGGGTCGCGCGTGATTCGAGATGTCGAGCAACCGCTCGCTCAGTCTTCCGACTTGTGGCGCGCGCCGCCCGGCTGGACCGGCAGCTTGTCGAGCACCTTGTCGATCAGGCCGTACGACAGCATCTCCTGGGCCGTCAGCCAGTTGTTTCGGTCGCAGTCCTCCGCGATCTTCGTCGCGGGCTGTCCGGTCGCCTTGGAGTAGATCGCGTAGAGCTGATCGCGCATGCGGAGGATGTGGCGCGCCTCGATCTCGAGGTCGGTCGCCTGTCCCTCGAGCACGCCGCCGATCAGCGGCTGGTGCATGAGGTTCTCCGAGTTCGGCAGCGAATAGCGCTTGCCCTTCGCGCCTGAACACGCGATCACCGAACCCATGCTCGCCGCGCAGCCGACGATGTAGGTCGCGACATCGCAGTTGATGAAGTTCATCGTGTCGACGATGCCGAGGCCAGCGGTCACGCTGCCACCGGGGCTGTTGATGTACAGCGAGATGTCCTTGTCGGGATCCTCGCTCGCGAGGAACAGGAGCTGCGCCACGATCAGATTGGCCATCTGGTCGTTGACGGGGCCTCCGAGGAAGATGATGCGGTCGGTGAGGAGGCGCGAGTAGATGTCGTAGGCGCGCTCGCCGCGACCGGTCTTCTCGATGACGATTGGGATCAGGGTCATGGTTGTCGTCTCGGATCTCGTCTCGTGTGCGTGGTCAGGGTGCGTGCGCGATTACTTCTTCGACTTGTCCGGGAACGCCGCGACTTCGTCGACCAGTCCGTAGGCCTTGGCCTCGTCGGCACTGAAGAACTTGTCGCGCTCGACATCCTTCGCGACGCGATCGATCGGCTGGCCCGTGTGGCGCGCGATGATCTCGTTGAGCGTGCGCTTCATCTTCGAGATGTGCTCGGCCTGGATCTGGATGTCGCTCGTCTGACCGGTGACGCCGCCGAGCGGCTGGTGGATCATGACCTTCGCGTGCGGCAGGATCGTGCGCTTGCCCGGATGACCCGCGGCGAGCAGCACGGCACCGCCCGAATAGGCGCGGCCGATGCAGAAGGTCGCGACATCCGACGAGATGAACTGCATCGTGTCGTAGACGGCGAGGGTGTCGTCCACCGATCCGCCGGGCGAGTTGATGTAGAAGTTGATGTCCTGGCCCTTCTTCTGGTTCTCCAGGTAGAGCATCTGCATCATCACGCGCGCGGCCGACGAGTAGTTGATCTCGCCGATCAAGAAGACGACGCGGTTCTCGAGCAGGAGCTCGTCGATCGTCATCTCGCGGGTGCGCTGGTAGGAGGTCGCGTTGAGCACTTCATGGCGCTTCTCTGGGGGGAGCGAGGCGATGATGTGCGGCAGATGCGCTTCGAGGATGGAAGTCATGCGCGGGGCCTATCTGAAGTCGGGTTCTGAACGCGGTCTAGTCGAACTGACGCAATGCGCCCGTCGTTCCTCGTCTGGTGCCCGTGGGCGCTGCTCGAGGAGGGCGGCGGGATCGTATCGGCGTGAAGTTGATCGGCAAGCCAATGAAGGAACTTCGGATTCCTTTCACAAGATTGCCCGCACCCATGCGACTTCGGTTCATGAAGCGCCCGCGGCGAGGCGCGCAAATGGGCAACAACTACGCGAATTTCCAACGGAATTCTGCAGGATCGATGCCGCGCGGCGCGCGCGTCTCGGCGGGGTCGGCGCCGTCGCCCGATGCCGGAAGGAAGAGCGAGAAGGTCGTGCCCGACCTCGAGGTCGCGGTCAGTTCGAGCCGGCCGCCGTGTCGCTCGGCGATCTTGCGGGCGACCGCGAGCCCAAGGCCGGTGCCTCGCTGCCCCTTCGAGCTGACGAACGGTTCGAACAGACGAGCCTTCACGGCGTCGGGTACGCCCGCGCCGTTGTCGCGCACCGAGAGCACGACCTCGTCGCGCTCTGCGATGTAGCTCGAGCCCAGCGTGACGATGCCGACGCGCTCGGGCGCCGCCTCGATCGCGTTCATGGTGAGGTTGGTGAGCGCCTGGTGAATCGATGGCGCGTCAAGCGACGCAGGCGGTAGCGCGTCGTCGAGTTCAAGCAGCACGCCCACGCGGCGCCGGCCGGCCGCGGGCGCGAGCAGGTCGCGCACTTCGCGCACGATGGCGTTCGCATCGGTCGGCTCTGGCTCGAGCGGCCGTTCCTTCGCCCAGGCGAGCATGTTGAGCGCGAGCGCGTGGATTCGGTCGAGGTTGCGCTGCAGGACAGGCCAACCCTCCTGCGCGCGCGGGAGATCGCCGCGGGACAGGGCGAGTTCGACCGCATCGGCGCCGAAACGCATGCCCTGCAGCATGTTCTTGATCGAATGGCTCAGCGCGGCGACCGTCTCGCCGATGAGCGCGAGTCGCTCCTGCGTGCCGTGCGATGGCCGCTGCCCGCGCGCAGCGAGCGCGAGGGTGGCGATCTCGGCGGCGCGCCCCGTGCATGCGACTTCATTCGGACTGAACGCGCCTCCGGAGCGCCGGAGGACGAACGCACCGCGCAGCGACCCGGCCGCGCCGAACGGTGCGACGAGCGTCTGCTCGAACGACGGATCACGATCGCCCGCCACGAGGATCTCGCCGGCATCGAGCGCACGGCGCACGAGATCGAGCGGCACGCGCGGGCCAGCGCCGCCGTGCGAAGGAGCGACGAACGAGTCAAGCCGCGGGTCGGTCGCACGCAACGCGAGCGCCTCGCATGAGAGCCGTGCGGAGATCGCGCGGGCGGAATCGGCGAGGAACGCGTCGGCGTCGGTTGGCTCCGTGGCGCGCGCGAGGATCACGAGCGCGAGCGCGGCCTCCGGGTCGCGCTGCGTCTCCGCGATCTCGCCCCGCGCGGCCTCGCCGCGCACAGCGACGCCCGCCACGCGCGCGCCATCGTCGACAGGGCTCGCGGGCGTGTGTCCCTCGCGCACGACGAGGAAGTCGCTGTCGCCGCAGCGGATGCGGTCGCCCGCCGCGATCGGCACCGACCCGCTGATGCGCGCGCCGTTCACGAAGGTGCCATGCCGGCTGCCAAGGTCGCGGATGCGCCACGATCCCTGGTCGGGTGTCAGTTCCGCATGACGGCGGCTGATCGTCGGATCGGTGAGGTCGAGCGCCTCGGTCGAGCGGCCGACGAGCTGCGGCTCCCGCTCTGGGAGCGGAAAGGCGCGGCCTCGGTCGGGGCCTCTCACGACGACGAGCGCGAGCATGCGTCCATCCTACGGCACCGCGCTCTACCATGCCTTCATGGCCGAGCCGCTCCAACCCTCCATGCGCGTGGTGATCCTTCATGGCAAGGACGCCTTCACGATGAGCGAGCGGCTGCGGCGCTTCCAGCAGGCGCTGATGGCCGCGCACGGCGAGGTCTCGCGGTTCGACTTCGATGGCGCCACCGCGAAGCTCGTCGATGTGCTCGATGAACTCCGCACCTTCGGCTTGCTCGCCACGCACAAGCTCATCGTGGTCGACAAGGCCGATCAGTTCGTCGCCGGCGAGGAGACCCGCCGCGCGCTCGAGCGGTACGCCGAGAGCCCGATGCAGGAGGCGACGCTGGTGCTGCGTTCGGAGGCGTGGCGCCCGGGCAATCTCGACAAGCTCGTCGCGAAGGTGGGCACGGTGCTCAAGTGCGAGCCGCCCGACGCGGCGACCGCCACGGCCTGGTGCGGCCGACGCGCCGAGAAGGAGCACGGCATCGCGATGGATGATGCAGCCGTCGAGGCGCTTGTCGAGCGCGTCGGCAGCGACCTCGCCCGGCTCGACACCGAACTTGCGAAGTTCGCCGCCTATCTCTCGTCCGAGCCCGAGGGCAAGCGCCGCGTCAATCGCGCGCTCGTCACGGCGCTCACCGGCCAGAGCCGGGAGGAAGCCGCGTGGGAGGTCCAGGAAGCGGTGCTGAGCGGCCGTGCCGCGACCGCCGTCCGCAAGGTGCGCGAACTCGTCGAGATCTCGCAGGCGCCCGAGCAACTCATCATCTGGTCGCTCGTCGACCTCTCGCGCAAGCTGCATGACGCCTCGCGCATGCTCGCCGAGGGCGTTCCCGAGCAGGGGGTGTCTCGACAGGTGAAGTTGTGGGGCCCGTCGGCGGCGCCAACCCTCAAGGCGGCGCGCGCGCTCGGGCCGCGTCGGGCCGCGCAGCTCTTCGACGAAGCGATCGACCTCGACCGACGCTCGAAGAGCGGTCTCGCAGGCGAACTGCCCCGCACGCTCGAGGCGTTCGTGACGAGTTTCAGCGCCGCCCTCGCCCCGCGCGGCGGTCGCAGCGCCCCGACCGCGACCCGCTGAGCCCCGCGCCTGCGACGAAAGTTGCGGTTTTCGGACGCCCTCAGCCGATCCACCCGACACGGCCGCGCTGTGGGAAAGGGTTCGGATCCGACTCGGGTTGTCCCTTGCCGTCGTACGAGTCCCCGGCGCGCCGCGAGGCGCACCCAGCAGTGCAGCACACACCCCGAGGCGCATGGAAGCGCCTTTCCATCAGAGGAGCATCGCCGTGCAGGAAAGCACCAGCCCCTTCCAGAATCTCCGGTCCGCCGCTCTCGACGCGCAGGCCCAGCCACCGCTGGGACTCCAGCCGTTCTCGCCGATCTTCGCAGTGTCGGCGCGAACGCCGCTGCTTCTCCTTGGCGCATTCTCCATGGCGGCGATGGGATGTTCGTTCCCGGCCGCGAGCCGCGACACGGATGGCGCTGTTTCGACGATGGCGCCTGACAGCGATCCGCAGCCCTCGGGCACCGAAGTGGTGGAGGGCCGCACGCTGCGTCCGTCGGCCGAGTTCACCGACTCGATTGCCAATTCCCAGCAGCCGCCGCTGAACGCGAATGCCTCCGACGGCCTCGTTGACGCGTTGGCCGCAAGCTATGCCGCGGACATGGCGGCGCTCGCCGAGATGCAGCGCACCCAGCGCGCCGCAGCCGCCGAAGTGGCCGTGACGCCGAAGGCCACGGCCGCTCCCACGGTCCGCGCGACCCCGATCGCTCCCGTGAGCGCGGCGTTCGCCGACGATGCACCCACAGGCAACCCGCCGACCGAGACCGCGCCGAAGACACTGGTGCGCACCCCGACGGTGAAGCCGTCCAACAAGCCGACGCCCGCCACCGAGCCCGCCACCGAGCCTGCCACCGAGCCCGCGACCGAGCCCGCAGCTGAACCTGCGACCGAGCCGGCACAGGCTCCCGCGGCCGAAGAGCCCGCGACGCAGCCTGCCACGGATCCCGCCACGGATCCCGCGACGGATCCCGCGACCGAACCTGCAGCCGAAGCCGCCGACGGCACCACCACCGACCCGACTCCGAAGAACACGGTGGTCGAGCCGAAGCCTGCGACGGCGACCCCGCCGGCAGCCTCCGAGAGCAAGACGACCGTCGCCGCTGCGATTCCTGCCTCTCCAGAGATGGTGCGCGCCAACGGCGCCCTCGAGCTGCCGCCGCCGCCAGCGCCGGCACCAACGACGCCCGGCGAACTCGCGAAGGCGCTCGCGGAGAGCCTCGCCAAGCACGGTGAGGAAAGCTCGCAGCCGATGCGCGAGTGGCTTGCGTTCGCGGCGATCGCTGTGGCGAACCCCGACATCGCGCTGCCGGAGAACTTCGGCGCGGATCTCCTGCCCTCCGAGCGCGAGCGGATCGTCAAGGCGCACGCAGCGTTCGTGAAGGTCGGTGCCGCGCTGCGCGACGGTCAGTGCGAGGTCGATCGCGGCATCACCGAGTCGCTCATCGCGGCGCTCACCGGTGGCCCCAAGCTCGCCATCCCAAAGGTCGATCTCTGCACGCGCGTCGATGGATTCGGCCGCTACACCCCGCTCACGAACCACAAGTTCCTCGCGCGCGCCAACAGCCGATTCATCGTGTACACCGAGCTCGACGGCTTCAACAGCGAGTACGCCGACGGCAACTTCGTGACGCGCCTCGCGACGCGCGTCTCGATCGAGTCGGAGCGCGACAACATCGAGGTCTGGCAGCGCAGCCCCGAGTGGACCGCCGTCGTCGACAGCTCGGATGTCCGCCGCGGCGAGTTCTTCCTCTGCGAGATCATCCCCGTCAGCGAGTATCTCTCGGTCGGCAGCTATCGCCTGAAGATCGAGGTTCGTGACGAGGCGACCGGCGTGGTGGCAACATCCACGGTTCCGATCCAGGTTGTCGCCGATCCGGCCATGGCCGCGGCCGCGGCGACCGCTGACTGACGAATCCGCTCGTTTCGAGCGTTTCCCGCACTTTCCCGCCCGTCCCGACTCCCTCTTGCGCCCCCTGCCCGATGGCGGGGGGCGCTATCCTGTGGCCCGTGCGACTCATCACCCGCAACCGTGGCCCCGCCGCTTCTCGATCCGCGCGCGATTTCCTTGCGATCGAGGGGCTTCCGCTTCAGGAACTGCGCGGTCTTCTCGACAGCGCCGAGCGTCTGCTGCCGGCGGCGGTGGGCGATGCGCAGGCCGATCAGCGGCTGCGCGGCAAGGTCGTGGCGAACATCTTCTTCGAGGACTCGACGAGGACGCGGGTCAGCTTCGAGGTCGCTGCCAAGCGGCTTGGGGCTGAGGTCGTGAACCTTGGCGCCAGCGGCTCGAGCGCGTCGAAGGGCGAGAGCCTCATCGACACCGCGCGCAACATCGAGGCGATGGGCGTCGATGCGATCGTGGTGCGCACCTCGATCTCGGGCGGCGCGCAACTCGTGTCGCAGCATGTCGAGTGTCCGGTCATCAACGCCGGCGATGGGCGCCACGAGCACCCGACGCAGGCGCTGCTCGACATGCTGACACTGCGGCTTCGGCTCAGCGACCTCTCGCGCAAGCGCATTGCGATCGTCGGCGACATCGCCAACAGCCGCGTCGCTCGGTCCGCGACCCACGCCGCGGTCGCCCTCGGCGCGGAAGTCGTCATTGTCGGGCCGCCATCGCTCGTGCCCCAAGGGTTCGATTCGATCGCTCGCGGAGCAGGTAAAATCACGATCACGCACGATCTTGATTCGATCCTAGGCGAAATTGACGCGATCATGATGCTTCGTATTCAGCTGGAACGCGCCGCTGGGAACGGCATCTCGTCAGACTATCGAAGCGGCTACGGCTTGACGGCGCAGCGTCGGGCCAAGTTGCGTCCGGGCACCCTGATCCTGCATCCCGGCCCAGTCAATCGCGGGGTCGAGATTGATGACGCGGTCGCAGACGATGCGGCAGATAGCGTCATTTTGGCGCAGGTTTCCTGCGGCGTCGCAGCACGCATGGCGGTGCTCCTTCGGGCCATCGCTCCCTGAGTGATGCGTCTAAGTCAGGGGCGTTTCCTCAAATCCAACCGCCGCGCATGCCGATAAGGATGCGCAAGCGTTCCGTGGCCCTCCCGGTGGATGGCTCGGTTCGTGCAGTTGTCAGGCAACGCTGGAGCCTCCCTCGTGAATCCGAAGCAGTTCGACCCCGGCACGGTCCCCTCCCCGCGCCCGCTCAGAGTCTCTGAACGCGCGATGCACTCGCGCTTCATCGCCACAGTCGGGCGGAACCTCGGTCGCACGCTCGCGTGCGCAGCCGTTGCCGCCTCGCTCGTTGGCTGCGAAGCCGACTCGTGGATGGATCCGAGCCGCACCGGCTACTTCGAGACGACGCCGACGACGATGCCGATCTTGTCGCGCCTCGATGTGGTCGAGCGCGCGACCTTCCGCGGCGCGCACATCAGCCCGCCGACTTCCGAAGACCTCACGCCCGGCGAACTCAAGTACCGACTCTCACCCGGCGACGAAGTGCGCGTCGAGGTGTACGAGCTCATCGCGCCCGGCGAGACCGAAGTGCTCGAGCGGATCGTCGACCAGACCGGCAACATCCGCATCAAGGAGATCGGCGATGTCGTCGCAGCAGGCCTCACCATCGAGGAACTGCAGAAGGAAGTCGAGAGCAAGGTCGCGCGGCTGGTGACGAACCCCGTCGTCGGCGTGTCGCTGCTTCGCGGTCAGGGCTTCCAGTTCGCGATCTCGGGAAGCGTCCAGACCGTCGGCGTCTTCGGCCTGAATCGCCCCGACTTCCGCCTGTCCGAGGCGATCGCCCTCGCGGGCGGCACGCTGCCGACCACGCAGCGCGTCACGGTCATTCGCTCGGCGCCGCTCGCAGACACGCTGAATCCCGTCTATCCCGAGCCGGAGGCAGGTCGTGGACCTGCGCCGACCACCGACAACGGCGGTGGCAGGCCAGGCACGCAGAAGCCCGTCGACATCAATGAGCTGATCGATCAGCTCGATGGCGGAGCGAAGCCGGCCACGCCGCCGGCAGCACCAGCTCCAGCAGCTCCCGAGACCCCGGCGCCCGATGCGGCGCCCGCTCCCGCTCCCGGCATGGTGCGCGATACGCGCAGCGTGCTCGCGCAGAACGAGCCGCCTGCCATCGACATCGATGAAGTCACCGCACCCAAGGTTCAGGACGCGATGGCGCCCGATGCAAACGCGGCCGCGGCGCGCGCGATCGACGCGGGCGGCGGAAGCGCGACCGGCGCGACGCCGGCGAGCGGCTGGGTGTTCGATACGACGACAGGTCGCTGGACGCGCGGTGGTGCTCCGAGCGCGAGCGAGCAGGCCGGCAAGGCCGCCCGCGCGCAGGACTCGATGTACACGACGCGCATCATCGAGGTCGACTACCAGGCGCTCGTGAAGGGCGACCCCAATCTCAATGTGGTGATCCGACCCGGCGACCAGATCTATGTCGAACCGCCCGAGACCGGCTTCATCTATATCGATGGCGAGATCAATCGAATCGGTGTCTATGAACTGCAGAACTCGAACGGCCGCCTGACGCTGAGCCGCTTCGTGTCCGCAGCCGGTGGTCTCGCACCGACGGCGATCCCGAACCGCGTCGACCTCGTGCGCGTGATCGGCAAGGATCGCGAGGCGACCATCCGAGTGGACCTCGCCGCGATCCGCAACCGCTCCGAACCCGACATCTACATGCGTCCTGACGACCATGTGATCATCGGAACCAATCTCATCGCGACGCCGCTGGCGGTCATCCGCAACGGCTTCCGCATGACCTACGGCTTCGGCTTCCTGCTTGACCGCAACTTCGGAAACGATGTCTTCGGCCCGCCGCCGGAGTTCGTGCAGGTCTCGCCCTTCCCATAACTTCGGTTCTCGATCCGCGGATCTCAAACCGTTTGGACTACGCGCCGCCCGAAGCGATCCTGCCTTCTCCATGTCCTGCGAATTCACCACCTTCCCGAACCCCTCGCGAGCGCGCGGCGTAGCCCTGCTCCGCGTTGCGGTGCTGCCGCGTGCAGTCTCGGGACGGGACACCCCGCACGGATCCGTGGGGGGCTTGATGGATTCGTGCGCATGACTTCCGTGAACGGAGCACAGGCGAACGCCCCGATGTCGCCGCGCGCAGCGCTGGCCGGCGTCCGCACGCTTTCGCATGGCCAGCTCATCGTGGCGGGCACGGTGCTTCTCGCCGCGCTCGTCGCCGTGTTCTGGGTGTTCGTGAAGCAGCAGGTGATCCAGGCCTTCGAGCAGCCCGCCGACTGGGGGCACACGCTCTTCGTGCCGTTCATGTCGGGCTACTTCGCCTATCTCAAGAAGGATGAGATCCTTGCGAAGCCCTTCAAGGCCAACTGGCTCGGACTCCCGATCGTGCTCTTCGGCGTGGCCGCGTATGTCGCCGCCACCTTCGGCCCATCGTGGTTCGTGCTGCACCACAACGCCCGCGGCATCTCGATCGGCATCACGCTCTTCGGGCTCTCGCTGCAGATCCTCGGCTGGCGCGCCACGAAGTACCTGATCTTCCCGCTCGCCTACTGGGTCGTCTTCGGTCAGACGGTCAGCGACCGTCTGCTGCAGCTCGTGACCCAGCGCATGCAGGACTGGTCGGCCGTCGGTGCGCATGGCCTGCTGCTGCTCTTCGGCGTCGATGTCGAGCGAAGCGGCAACGTGATCACGGTCTTCGTCGACGGCGAGCCCAACCAGCTGAATGTCGCCGAGGCCTGCTCGGGCATGCGCATGTTGGTTGCGTTCCTCGCGCTCGGCGTCGCCATCGCCTACACCGGCCTGACCGTCACCTGGCAGCGCATCGCGCTCGTGATGTCCGGCGTGCCGGTCGCGATCGGCGTGAATGTGCTTCGCGTCTTCACGCTTGGCATCCTGTCGCTCTACGACGCGAACTTCGCGGCGGGCGACTTCCACAGCTTCGTCGGCCTCGTCTGGCTCATGCCGGCCCTCGTGCTCTACCTCGGCATCATGTGGTTCCTCCGGAACCTCTTCGTCGAGGGCAAGCCTGCCGAGGTGAAGCCTGCCGCATCGAGCGACAAGCAGGGAGGTGGCGATGCTCGCTGACCGTTCCTCAATCCGCGCGTACTTCATCGCGATCGCGGTGCTCGTCCTCGGCGCCATCGGGTTCCGTGTGCTTGTGGCGCAGGCCAACATCTACCTGATGAAGGAGCGCGTCGATCTGCGGCGCCCGCTCGACAGCGTTCCCACCAAGCTCGGCCGCTGGCAACGCATCGGCACCGACAGCGTCTTCGACGAGACGCTGATCGAGGAGCTCGGAACACGCAGCTACCTCGACCGGATCTACGCGATCGACGGCGACCCCGCCAAGGGCGCCATGCATGTGCATGTCGCCTACTACACCGGCACGATCGATGCGGTGCCGCATATTCCCGAACGGTGCTGGGCGGTCGGCGGCCTCGAGCTCACCCGAAACTCCGAGGGCGTGGAGTTCGCGATCGACCGCACCAAGTGGGAGCCGCTCGTGCGCGATGGCGTCGAGCCCAACAAGTACATGACGCTCGCGGTGACCGATCCGATCACGGCGGACATCGAGCGCGTGGTGATGCCGCTCGGCGACATCGTGGCGACCACGATCGAGTTCCAGAGCCCGCGGAATCCGGAGCAGCGCCGGGTCGGCGGCTACTTCTTCATCGCCAACGGCCGCTCGGTCGCGACGAGCTACGGGGTGCGGCAGGCAGCCTTCAACCTCAGCGATCGCTACGCCTACTACTGCAAGATTCAGCTGTCCAAGGACGGCAAGGTCGAGGATCCGAGTGGCTCGCTCCTCGAGCCGTTCACGCGTGATTCAGCGGAACTCCTCAGCGAACTGATTCCGCAAGTGATGCGGTGCCTGCCTGACTGGCCGACCTACGAGGCCAAGTCGGACGGGCCGCCGCTCACGGGCGATCGGGTGGTAGACGGGAAAGAAAACAACGGCTGAGCGGACATTCGTCCGACTCGGCGCCAGGACAGAACGCCATGGCACAGAAACTCAACAAGAAGCTCGTGTTCGTCGTCGGCTCGCTCCTCATCGCCCTCGTGGTCGGTGGCGCCGGCGTGCTGCTGATCCGCTATCGCTACGACGCGGAGCGCCACATCCGCGCCGGTGATCAAGCGACGGCCGCGGGCGACTTCACCAAGGCCGCAGAGGCGTACGGGCGAGCCGTCCAGAAGAAGCGCACCAATGTCGCCTACCTCGAGAAGTTCACGGAGGCCACGCTCAAGATCCGCTCGACCACCGACAACGATGCGCGCGAGCGTTACCAGCAGTATCTGCAGGCGCTCGCGAGCCTTGCTCGCGCCGACCGCGGAAACCTCGATCGATGGCGCGACTATCTCGCCGCTCTTGTCGAGCAGGCCGAGGCGATCGGAACCGTTTCGGCATGGAAGTCGGTCTCCGATACCTGTGACGAGATCGCGCGCATCTCTCAGCCGGGTTCGGTCGGCCAGGCGGTTGCAAAGGTCTACAGCGGCTACGCAAGTCTGCGCCGCATCGACTCGCTCGACGACTCCGAGCGAGCCGCGATCACGCCGAAGCTCGAGGAAGCGGTCGCCGACCAGGGCCTGACCCCTGCCGAGCGCGACCTCGCCTACGGAACGATGGCCCGGCTGTCCGTGCTCGAGCTCGCGCGGGCGAGAGGTGCGGCGTCCGACGCACGGCTCGCCGCCGCGACGAAGGCCTGCGATGAGATGATCGCCAAGGCGCAGGAGAAGTCGCCGAATGGCATGCAGACGGCGATCGCGCTGTTCGAGCGCGGCGTCATCGATGCGAAGGGCAACGCCTCGGATCCCGCGCTTCTCGAGAAGCTCGACGCGTTGCGCGCCGCAGCGGAGACCGCGAAGCCCGACGGCATGGGAATGCTGAACCTCGCGGGCGTGCTCTCCCGCGGCGGCGCCGAAGGCGCCAAGACCGCTGCCGCGCTGCTGGCCGAGTACTGCTCGCGGAACCCCGATGCGTTGATGCAGCGTCGCGCACGCGCGCTGCTCGTGCGTCCGTCCGATCGTGCAGAGGCGCTCAAGGAGATCGAGGCCGCGCTCGCGATCGAGCGACCGTCGACAGGCATCGTCGCCGCGAGCTATGAAGGCAACCGCCTCTCGTGCGCGCTCATTCGCTTTGACATTCTCTACGACGCCATTCCGTTCGCAGAAGGCCTTGAGCGTGAGGACGCGGTGCGCAAGGCAACCGCCGCACGCGCCGAGGTCGAGAAGCTCCTGCAGGGCGCCGCCGATCAATCGCCGCTCCTCCGTGCCGACGCGAAGCTCGACATGTCGCGCAACGAGTACCAGGCTGCCCTCATCAAGATCAACGAGATTCTCCGCAAGGGAAGCTCGGTCGACCTCGAGCTCTATGTGCTTGCTGCGATCTGCAGCCAGCAGCTCGGCGAGACGGGTCGCGCGCTGAACTTCGTTTCGAGCGGACTTCAGATCACGCCATCGAACACGCAGCTCCTCAAGCTTCGCGCGCAGCTCGAGGTGCGCACGGGCCGCGGCGATGCCGCGCTTGCCACGCTGCGCCAGGTGCGCGCGCTCGACCCCAACGACCAGGAGGCCGCAGAGCTCGAGGGCCGCATCGCGCGCATGGTCGCGAACGACCCAGGAACCGCGATGGGCGCGTCGGCGGGCGGTGCCGTCGCCGACGCGTTCGGCCGCATCCAGGGCGCGCTCGACGCCCGGAACTTCGACCAGGCCCGTCAGCTTGTCGCACAGATGAAGGCGGCGCTCGCCGAGCCCGATGTCCGTGTCGACCGCCTCGCGGTCATCGTCGAGATGCAGGCGGGCGAGAATGCGAAGGCCAAGCAGCTTGCGCAAGATGCGATCGCGAAGTACCCGGGCGACGGTCCGCTCATGCGGCTCAACGCCGTGCTCTCATCCGACGATCCCGTCGAGCGCGTGATCGCCATGGCCGAAGGCGAGACAGGCGACCCAAGCGTGCGACCGGTCGTGATCTACATGCGACTGCTTCAGTCCGAGGCCGTTCTGCGCGACGCTGCGGAGCAGGAGAAGCGGCTCGGCAGCGCGAGCGCCGAGTCGACGCAGCGCGCGGCGACGCGCCTCGCCGAGGGTCTCGTCGAGTGGCGCAAGAAGGCAGAGGCGAGCGATCGGATGCATCCGATCCTCCTCGAGGCGGATTTCCGCGAGGCGATGGACAAGAAGGACTTCGCCGCCGCCGCTGGCGTCGTGAAGCTTGCGAAGGAGGCCGGCCGCGATCCGTCGCAGGTGCCGCTCCTCGAGTCGCAGCTCCTCATGGAGCAGGGCAAGACGCGCGAGTCGATCGAAGTGCTCGAGCGCGCGATCCAGAACGGCCTCGACACCTCCAATGTGTACCGCATGCTCGGATCCGTGATCGAGCGTCAGGGCAACCTCGAGGGCGCGCTGCGCCAGTACGAGGCAGCCTATGAGCGCAAGCCGGAGGACATGCAGACGGTGAGGCTGCTCGTCGGCGCATGCGTGCGCGCGGGAAACCTCACGCGCGCCCTCGAGGTGCTGCGCGTCGCGCGGCAGGTCGCGGGTCTCGATGAAGAGATCGCCAATGTGTGGCTCTCGCTCGAGGGACAGGTCGGCGACCGTCGTACCGCGCTGACGCTGCGCGAGAACCAGTATCGCGCCACGCCTGCGGACAATCGCAACGCCATCGCGCTTGCGACGATGCTCGCAACCATGACTCCCGATCGGCTCGACATCCTCACCGAGGGCGGCGAGCCGGCATACAGCGAGGCGGCGTGGCTTGCGCTCAATGAGGCCGGACGCAACAGCGCGATCGACAAGACGCGCGGACTCTGGCGAAAGCGCTCCGAGGACATCTTCGCCGGCGCGATGAAGCGTGAGCCGGGCAACATCGATGTCGCCGAGCCTTACGCGAACCTCCTTCGCGCGCTTGGACGCGAGGCCGATTCGGAGAAGATCCTCGCCGACGCCGTGGCAGCCGGCGGCACTGCGACGGGATGGCGCGGCCTCGTGTCGCTCGGCAACCTCCAGACGCAGCTCAACAAGCGCGACGCGGCGGCCGCCAGTTTCGACGAGGCGATCCGCCGCGAGGATCCGAAGACCCGCGACGCGACCCGAACGATCATCGAGCTGCTCGTGGCGCAGGAGCGATTCCCGCTTGCGCTGCCGTACCTCGAGTCGCTCGCGAAGCAGGATTCGGATTCCACCGTGCAGTTCCGCTACTCCGAGGCGCTGATGCGCGTCGGACGCTTCGACGACGCGCGCGCAGTCTTCACCGCCGCGGCCAACGCGACCCCTGAACGACCGTTCGCGGAGGAACTCCTCGACGGCGCGCTCTCGATGGCGCTTGGCGACCGGCTGCGAGGCGAAGGCAAGGCGAGCGAGGCTCGTGCGGCCTACGAGTCGGCGGTTGGTGCCTTCCAGCGCGCGAAGGCTCTCGAGCCTGCGGCCGCCCAGCCGTTCCTCCAGGATGCGCTCCTCAAGCGCAAGCTCTTCGAGGTGACCGGCGATCGCGCCCGTCTCCAAGAGGCGCTCGCTTCGGCCGACAAGGCCGTGAGCCTTGGCGTCACCTACTACCCGTCTTGCGCGGTGCGCGCAGAAGTGCTCCTCGCCGGCGGCGATGTCGGCGGCGCGATCACCGAGTTCGAGCGGCTGCTCAGGCTGGTCCCGACCTCGGTCGACGCGCGTCGTCGCGTCGTCGAGCTCTGCGTTGCGACGAACGATCTCGCGCGGGCGGAAGCATCGCTCCGCACGGCCATCGGAATCGCGCCCGGGGAGGCTGCCTGGCACTTCGCGCTCGGAGATGTTCTCTCCCAGCGCAACCGCTTCGCAGAGTCGGCGGCTGCCTTCAGCCGTGCCGACACGCTGCGGCCTGATGCGGCGAGCTTCCTGCGTGAGGTCGATGCACGGATCCGTGCGAAGGACTTCCGCGGCGTGACCGACGCCGCGCGGCGACGCGGTGACTTCGTCCGCACCAACTCGACCGCGCGGGCCTACACGGGCATCGCGCTGATCGCGGCTGGCGAGTCGAGCGATGGTCTCAAGACGCTGTCCGAGTCGTATCAGGCGGCTCTGAAGACCGCCGAGGGCGGCGACGACCGCTTCGTCGGCGAGTGGTACACGGCCCTCAACCTTCTGTACGGCGCGCCTGAGTACCAGCAGGCCGAGGACCTCCTCAAGAAGGTCACCGGCGGCGAACTCGATGTCCAGGGCCGCATCTACCTTGCCTCGCTCGCGATGCGATCGGGCAGCGGTGGACCGCAGAAGGCGATTGCGTACCTGCAGCCGATCGAGGCCAATGACTTCTCGAAGCAGGCGAGGACCGGCTCCGTCGTGCTCGATCTCCTCGGCACCGCGAGCTACCTCTCCGGCGACTGCGCCAAGGCGGTCGCGAGCTTCGAGAAGGCCGTCGTGCTCGCTCCGGACTCCGACTCCGTGCTCAACAACTACGCGTATCTCTGCGGCGAGTGCCTCAACGATCCGAAGCGTGGCCTGCCCTCCGCCCGTCGCGCGGTGCAGCTGAGCCCGGGTCGCGCCGAGTACCTCGACACCCTCGGCAAGCTGCTGTGCCTTGATGGCCAGCACCGTGAGGCGCTCGAGCTGCTCGATCGTGCGGCCGGTATCTCCAACAGCGCGGTGATTCAGTACCACCGTGGCCTGGCGTTGTTCGGACTCAACCGCAAGGACGAGGCGCGCACCGCCTGCGAGCAGGCCGCCAAGCTCAACCCCGACCCGACCACGCTGAAGGGCATCGAGGAACTCCAGCAGAAGCTGAAGTGACACCATCCTCACGAAACCCCCACGTGGAATCCACGCGGGGGCCCGAGGCCGGGAGCCCAGGCCGTCTCTTCAAGTGAGACGCCGAAAGCCCCGATAAAACGAATCGCGAGAAGCCCATGACCACTGCCCCGACCCGACCGCCGATCGACGCCCGCAACCAACCCCAGCGCCAGCGTTCGAGCGCACCGGCAGCCGCACAGATCGATCCCATCCGCGTGATTCGTCAGAATCTCGTCGGCGTCGGCATCTCTGCCGGCGCGGGATTGGTGCTCGGGTTGGTCGCGAACTTCGCCTTGGCGATCGCCTACCCGCTGTATTCAGGGCAGGTCCTCTTCGAGCTTCCCGCGCCGCCGAGCGAGGTCGGCGATGTCATCCAGCGTGACCAGCGAACCGAGGAAGCGGTCGAGCGTCTCGGTCAGACCGAGGCCTCGCGTATCCGCTCGCGCGCGCTGCTCGTGCAGGCGATGAACCGTCCCGACATCCAGGAGACGGAGTGGAGCAAGCGCTTCCTCGACTCGAGCGGAGTGTTCGATGCCGAGGAAGCGGTGGATGATCTCGAGGAGAGCCTCGGCGCGAGCCATCTCCGCCGAACCAACTTCTTCGCACTCAGCTGGTCGACCCATGTCGCGAAGGATGTCCCCGTCGTCCTGAACGCGATCGCGGACACCTACATCCAGCAGAAGAAGTCGGACGACGACCTTCGCTTCTCCACCAACCGCACATCCTTCCAGGTTCAGCTGACCAAGCTTGACAACGACCTCACCGATCTCGGAAACCGGCTCGCGGCGTTCGTCAAGGACAAGAACATGACCTCGACGAGCGAGGAGCGCAACGAGCTCCTGCTGCGCGTCGAGGACACCGCGCGGCAGATCAACCAGACTCGCACGCAGCTCACGCTCGCGCAGAGCCGCAAGCAGCAGACCGAGCAGAAGATCAAGGGCGTCATCGAGTACACGCCCGAGGACATGCGCCGTGCCGAGGAAGACGATCAGGTCCGCTCTGCCAACCTCCGGGTGCAGGAGATCTCGGTCGAGCTCGAGACCTACGGCAAGAAGTTCTCGAAGGATCACACCGCGTACCGGTCGATGCTCGCGCGCCTCGACGCCGCGAGGATCGAGCGCGATGTCAAGCGCGATGAGATCATCAAGCGCAACCTCAACGCGGACTTCAAGGAGTACGCGGATGTCGTGCAGAGCCAGGCCGCTGTGCTCGAGGAGTTCGAGAAGAAGCTCGAGACCTACACGACCGCTCTGAAGGACTACACCTCGAACCTGACCACGGTGCAGCAGCTGAAGGAACAGCGCGAGCGCCTGCAGGAAGCGCGTGCGAAGCAGCTCGAGGTCCTCGCGAACCTCGACCAGCTCAAGGCGCGTGAGGACGCGCGCGCCGCGCAGATCGCCCGTCGCGCCCAGACTCCGCGCGAACTCAGCTTCCCGATGCTCAAGGTCATGCTTCCGTTCGGGCTCTTCCTGACGGTTGCGGGCTTCATGGGCTTCATCTTCGTCCGCGAGATCCTCGACACCCGCGTCCGATCGGCTGCCGATCTCGCGGTCATCCAGGGACTCCGCATCTTCGGATCCGTGCCCGACCTCATGGACGACCCCGTCGCGCCGTCGAAGCCGGAGCGCTGCGTGCGCGATGCGCCGAAGTCCGTCATCGCGGAGTCTTGCCGCCAGACGGCGGGACAGATCTCGAAGGCCTGTGCGGCCAGTGGTCTGAAGACCATCGGCTTCCTCAGCGGACTCCCCGAGGCAGGTACGACGACCTTCGTCAGCAATGCCGCGGACTCGCTTGCGGCAGGCGGCCGCAAGGTGCTCGTCATCGACGCGAACTTCCGTCGCAGCCACCTCGCGGCTGCCATGGGCATCGAGCCAGACGCCAAGGGTCTCGGCGATGTGCTCCATGGAAACATCGGACTCGCCGACGCGATCCGCCCGGCAGGCGGCGATGTCGATGTGCTCACCGCCGGAACGCTGGAGAACCGGATCTTCGAGCTCCTCTCGAGCCCCAAGTTCGACGCGGTGCTCGCCGACGCCGCGCAGCGCTACGACTTCGTCCTCGTCGATCTGCCCCCGGCGGTCGTCGCGGGCGACGCCTTCGCCGTCGCGAACAAGATCGACGCCACGGTGCTCGTGGTGCGCGCGATGCAGGAGCAGCGCGGGCTTGTCGCGAGGCTGCTCAACCAGCTGAGCGATGTGCGCGGCAAGTGCCTCGGCGTCGTCCTCAACCGTCCGAAGAACACGGCGGGCGGCTACCTCCGCAAGAACTACGAAGTGATGGCGACCTACTCGGCGAAGGGCTGAGCAGGGCGTCGCAGCAGAAGAACGCATCCGATCCTGACGGGCTGACGCATGTCGACTCCGCATAAACCACTCCGCGTGCTCATGACGGGCGGAGGTGGCTTCATCGGCTCCCATCTCTCGGAGCTCCTGCTCGACCGAGGCGACACCGTCACGGTGGTCGACGACTTCTCGACGGGCCGCCGCGGCAATCTCGCGATCGTCCGCTCGGTGCCGTCGCGCATCGACCGGTACCGCGTGATCGAAGGCACGGTGTCCGCCGTGCTGCCGACGCTCTCGCCGCTCGACTTCGATTGCGTCTACCACCTTGCGGCGGCCGTCGGCGTACGCATGGTGGTCGAGCGGCCGATCCATACGATCGAGACGAATGTGCACGAGGCGAGCGCGGTGCTGCGATTCTGCGCGGAACGCGCGCTCCCGGTGCTGATCGCGTCGACAAGCGAGGTCTACGGCAAGGGCGTTCGCGTTCCGATGCGCGAGGACGACGATGTCGTCTACGGGTCGACCGCATACAGCCGCTGGTGCTACGCGTGCTCGAAGGCGATCGATGAGTACCTTGCCCTCGCGTATCACCGCGAGTTCGGACTTCCCGCGGTGATCGCGCGGTTCTTCAACACCGTCGGGCCGCGACAGATCGGCGAGTACGGCATGGTGCTTCCGCGCTTCGTCGCTGCCGCGCTCGAGGGCCGCGACCTCGAGGTGCACGGAGACGGGACGCAGTCGCGATGCTTCTGCGATGTGCGCGATGTCGTCCGCGTGCTGCCGAGGCTGGTGGAGAATCCATCCTGCCACGGGCGCGTGTTCAACATCGGCCGCGAGGAACCCATCACGATCCGCGCGCTCGCCGAGCTCGTCGTCAAGACGCTCGGTTCGTCGAGCGCGATCCGCGTGGTTCCATACGAGAAGGCCTTCTCCGCTGGTTTCGATGACCTCCTCGTGCGTCAGCCCGATCTCACGCGCATCCGCGCGGCCGTCGGGTTCGAGCCGAAGATCACGCTCGTCGACACGATCCGCGACCTCGCGTCTGAAATCGAGCGGCGCCGTGCGCACGACGCAGCGGCGGGGGTGGCTCGGTGATCGATGGCGACGGCATCGCGATCCCGCCAGTGCCGGGTTCGATCGGAACGCCGATCGAGGCGATCGTGCCGTTGCAGCCACCTGAGCCGCATGTCTTTGCATTCAGCGAGCTGCTGAACGGCTATCTCGGCGTCTTCCTGGTCGGATTCGTCGTCACGCTCGTGGCGACGCCGTTCGTGCGGCGGCTCGCGATCGCGATGGACATCATCGACCGACCGAACGAGTCGCGGAAGGAACACAAGTATCCGATCGCCTATCTCGGTGGCCTCGCCGTCTTCCTCGGCGTGTTCGCGGCCATCGCTTTCAGCTTCATGGTGGTCGACGGCCCCGGCGGCGAGCTCGGACCGGTGCCGATCTCGATCATCATCGGCATCCTCGCCATCACCTTCACGGGTCTCGCGGACGATGTGTGGGGCTGGGACCCGCGCCTCAAGATCATGGGGCAGCTCATCGCGGCCGCGGCGCTCGCGCTCGAGGACATCGGGACGCGCGTCGCGGAAGGCGCGTTCCTCCCGCTGTTCGGCGAGCCGTCGACGGTGCTTGCCACGCTTGGGCCGGTGGTGCTGCACTCGGGCGATGTCTACTACTGGTCTGGCACTGCGCTGATCGCGCTGTTCGTGCTCGGTGGCTGCAATGCGATGAACCTCATCGACGGGCTCGACGGGCTCTGCTCGGGCGTCGCCGGCATCATGGGTTCGGCGCTGCTCGTGCTTTCGCTGCTCATGGCCTCCTCGACCGCGATCGTCGACCCCTATGAATCGCTCGCGGGCGTGCGCATCGTCCTCTGCCTGGCGCTGCTTGGCGGAGTGCTCGGGTTCCTGCCCTGGAACTTCAACCCGGCGGTCATCTTCCTCGGCGACTGCGGGAGCCTGCTCATCGGCTACCTGCTCGTGGTCATCATTCTTCTCCTCGGCGAGCAGGGCCAGACCCATCTCGTCTTCGCCGGGCTCATCATCTTCTCGCTGCCCATCATGGACACCTCGCTTGCGATCCTCAGACGCAAGCTCGCTGGCGTCTCCATGTCTCAGGCCGACGCCAACCACATCCATCACCTCGCCAAGCGGGCGCTCGGGGGCGTGAAGAAGGCGGTGGTTGCGCTCTACGGCATGACCTTCCTCTTCGGCGTCCTCGGCGTGCTCCTCGGCGCGCTGGCCATCGAGCAGATCGTGCGTCTCCGCATCGTCTATGTGGCGGCCATCGTGCTCTTCGCCGCCATCGCGGCGGTGAGCCTGAAGACCGCGCTTCGAAATCGGTGGGCGGCCCAGCTTGGCGGAGCGGGGGATGATCCAGCGCCGAAGCCAGCGGAAGCGCCGGCGAAGTCGGCGCGGGTATCTGGCGGTTCGCCCGAGGCTTCGAGCAAGCCGTGAGCGAGTCAGAAGCACTCGATCAGAACTCGCAATACAGTCAATGTGACCAGAGATTCCGCCTCGACGAGAGCGGGCATGTGCCCGTGCTGTTTCGCGAAACCCTTGAGTGCCTGGCGCCGCGCCCCGGCGATGTATATGTCGATTTGACTGCTGGACGCGGCGGACACGCGGCCGCTGTGGCGAAGCAGATCGCCCCGGGCGGCAAAGTCGTCTTGTTCGACCTCGACGCCGGCAACTTGGCGTACGCGACGGAGCGCGTTCGCCGGGAGAGCGGTCTTGAAGTGGTCGCCGTCCAGGGCAGCTTCGTGTCAGTGCAACGCGAACTCAACGCCCGAGGCATCTCCGCAGACCTCGTCCTCGCAGACCTCGGGTTCGCGTCGACTCAGGTCGACGACCCGTCGCGAGGGCTGAGCTTTCTTCGCGACGGTCCCCTCGACATGCGCCTCGACCCGACCTCGGTCGTGAGCGCACGCGACATCGTGAACGGTTCAAGCGAGCGGGAACTCGCCGACATCCTGTTCCGGTTCGGCGACGAGCCGCTCGCGAAGAAGATCGCCCGCAAAATTACGGAGGCTCGCGCGGTTGCGCCGATCAATACGACGGCGCAACTGGCGGATCTGGTTCGGGATGCCTACGGCTCCCGCGCCCGCACCTCGCGGATGCACCCAGCGACGAAGGCCTTCATGGCCATCCGCATCGCGGTGAACGACGAGCTTGGCGCGCTTGACGCGCTCCTCGGCTCCATTCGCTCCGCAGCGTTGCGTGTGCACGAAGGCGCTCCTTCCTGGATCTCGCGCGGCGCGCGGGTGGCGATCATCGGGTTTCACAGCCTCGAGGATCGACTCGTGAAGCGCAGCTTCGCCACCATGCAGAGGGATGGTCTCTGCACCGAGATCACCAACGGCGCGTTGGTATCATCGGAGCACGAGTCCGCGGTGAACCCGCGGGCGAGATCAGCGAAGCTTCGCGCGGTCACGGTCGACCGCGCAGTCGAAGTGTGAGATCAGGTGACATCAGCGTGACATCTTGGTGCGAGAGTCGCATCCGACGCCGAAGGCACGCGCACGAGCGCGACGGCGGTGGAGGCGCAAGCAGCAAGACTGCGGCAAGGAAGCTCAGTCATGACGCGTGAAAACAAGCTTGCAATCGTGATCGGTTTCGGCCTCCTCCTCTTCGTGGGGATCCTGGTGTCCGACCATCTGTCTGCGCGCAACGCGCAGATCGCGAACCCGCAGACGGAAGTCGCGCGCTTCGAGCCGGCGCGGCTGCCCGGCGGCGACCCGCAGCAGTTCGGCCAGCCGCTGCCGCCCGCGGATCCCGAGCGCGCCGTCGCCGGCCCCTTCGGCATCGATGACGGCAATCACGGCATGACGATTCCCGGTGAAGCCGTGCAGGCGCCGGTCGCGATCGAGCCAGTCGCTCCGAAGGAGCGCACCCACGCGATCGCGAAGGGCGAGACGCTCGGCGACATCGCGAAGCGTTACTACGGCAAGCGCTCGCTCGGCGTGAAGCTCGCCGAGTTCAACAAGGTCGATCCGTCGCGCCTCAAGATCGGCCAGACCGTCGCCATCCCCGACATCACCGTCCTCGATCCGTCCGCCGCGCCTGCGCCGAGCGCCGTGCTCGTGACGGACACCACCCTCGGCGTGCCCGCGCCCGCGCCGGCCGCGCCGGAGTCGCCGAAGTTCGGCACCGTCAAGGTCGCCGAGGGTGACACGCTCTATCGCATCGCGAAGCGCGTCTACGGCGACGGCTCGCGTTGGAACGAGATCGCCGCGCTCAACAACCTCGGTGACGGCAAGGCGCTGAAGCCGGGTCGCGAGCTGAAGTACGCGCTCGCCCGCTGAGTCGCCGCACATCAACGACAGGCAGTCGAAGTCAGGCGAAGGCCCAGGCGAGAAAATCAGGCATGGAGGCCCGATGTTCGCGAAGCTCGCAACGGTGATCGTGGTTCTTGGAGCGATGTTCGGCGCACTGCTTGTCAACCGACAGCAGCGCATCGACGCGGCGTCCGAGATCAGCCGCATCCACTTCCGCATGATCAAGCACGAGCGCGCGCGGACCAACCTGCAGGCGCAGGTCGCCGCCGCCGTGCGCCCCGACCGCCTTCGCGAGAAGGTTCGCGTCGCCGTCGGCAGCAAGGATGTGCTGCAGGCCTTCAAGCCGATCCCGTTCCGCGCCACGCCGGCGCGTGCGACCGACGAGGCGCTCGGCGCCGTCGGCCAGGAGCTCGCCGGCGGCGAGACCCGTCGCGATGGCGCCACGCAGGAGCTCGGTGGATGAACAAGACGCGCGCCTCGAGCATCGCCATCTGGTCTCGTGTCCTCATCGGATGCGTTGCCGTCGCCATCTCCCTCACCGCCATCCGCGTCGCACAGCTCAAGGCCGCACCGAGCGACCAGCTCGTGCGGTCGATGGAGCGCCCGAACGGCCAGCTCATCCAGCAGCGCGCTGCAGAAGAACCCGAACCGCGCGGTCGCATCGTGGACCGCGTCGGTCGTCTCCTCGCGCTCGACACCGTCGGCGGTCGACTCTTCATCGATGTGAAGGACCTCTACACCGACGCGCTCGACGCGGCGGAGCGTGCGGAGCGCAAGAACCGCGCGCGAGCGAGCGACGACGACGGCGATGTGCGGAAGGCGTCCCTCGCGCCTGCATCGCTCCCGATGCTCGATCCGATCGGTGAACTCTCCGCCGAGCTCTCGCGTCCGCTCGGCATTCCCGCCGGCGACATCGCGGCGCGCATCCACGCCAAGGTTCCGGCCGAGCTCCGCATTCTTGCGCGCGACATGACAACCGAGGACTGGAAGCGCCTGCCGCGCTTCGTGGTCCTCGAGGAGAACCTCAACGACTCGCAGATCGATGCGCTCGCCGAGGCGAAGCGCGCCACGGAGCAGCCGAAGTCGGTTCGCCTGCGTCCGTTCGAGGAACTCGCCGCCGCGGTCATCGGACGCACCACGCCCGACGGCATCGGCCTGAGCGGTGCCGAGCACCGCGACAACAAGGACCTCGCGCCGACTCCCGGCCGCACGCTGTACTTCGCCGATTCTCGCGGACAGGTCATCTCGGTTCCCGCGAACGGACATCTTGCGGGCGAGCCCGGTGAAGAGGTGCGTCTCTCGATCGACATGGTCGTGCAGGAGGTCGTCGAGCGCGAGATCAACAAGACGGTCGTCGAGTCGAACTCGGGCGGCGCACGCTGCCTCGTGGTGTGCGTCGAGACCGGCGAGATCCTCGCCGCGTACGACACCCTGCGTCCGAACACGGGACGCACGCCGATCGCCGAGGATCCCGCGCGTCGCCTCGATTCCTCGCTCGCGCGACTGCGCTGGGTGACCGATCCGTTCGAACCCGGCTCGATCTTCAAGCCGTTCGTGTGGGGTTGGGCGATCGACCTCGGCAAGGCTCGCGCGAACGAGACCATTCGCCTTCCCGATGGCCCGCTCACCGTCACCGACGGTCGCGCGCGCCGCACGATTCGCGAGGCGCATTCCTCGAGCTACGGCACGAAGTCGTGGCACGACTGCCTCACCAAGTCCGTCAACGCCGGCATGGCGACGGTGGCGCTGCGCATGTCGACGCAGGAGATGAAGGACTGCCTGTCGTCGTTCGGCTTCGGCATGCGGACCGGCATCGGCCTCGGTGGCGAGAGCCCCGGCATCCTTCCTCCGGCGGAGGAATGGACCAATCGCACCCGCGCACAGGTCTCGGTGAGCTTCGGGCAGGGCGTGGCGGTCACGCCGCTCCAGCTGATGCATGCGTTCACCGCGTTCTGCCGCGATGGCACGATGGTGCCGCTGTCGCTTGAGCCACGCGATCCCCGCGCGCAGGTCGTCTCGCGCCGCGCGCTCGGCGAGAGCTCCGCACTCGTCACCCGCGAGGTGATGGAGGATGTGATCCGCCAGGGCACCGGCAAGAAGCTGAAGGACATCCTTCGCTACACCGCGTTCGGCAAGTCGGGCACTGCGCAGCTGGTGAACCCGAAGGGCGGCTACTACGACGGCCGCTACATCTCGAGCTTCATCATCGGTGCGCCGATGGACGACCCGAAGATCGCCGTCCTCGTCACCATCGAGGATCCCGACAAGGTCAAGACGAAGGGCTCCTACGGCGGTGGCGCGCTTGCCGGTCCGTGCGCGGCGCACATCGTCAACGGCACCCTCGAGTATCTCGGCGTGCCGACCGACGGCGAACTCGTCTACTCCGACAAGCAGGGCGAGAAGAAGCCCGCGAACACCGTCGCAGCCGCCCGCTGACCGGGCCGCCGCACCGCGGCCGCGCAACGGCGGCGCGTTCCGGCCCCGCGATCCAAGCGCTCGGGCATCCGCGCTACACTGCCCGCCCTATGGGTAGCTCCCTGAACATTCAGCTCTCTCCCGAGACGGTCCAGCTCGCCGTCAACGCCGGCATCATCGTCCTGATGGTGCATGTGATCCTCGGCGGCTGCGCGTACGCGATCATGCTCGAGCGCAAGCTCAGCGCATGGATGCAGGACCGCATCGGTCCGAACCGCGTCGGCCCGCAGGGTCTCCTGCAGCCGATCGCCGACGGCATCAAGTTCATGCTCAAGGAGGACTACAACCCGAAGGGCGTCGACAAGGCGCTCTTCTTCCTCGCGCCCGGCTTCATCGTGGCGCCGGCGATCATGGGCTTCGTGGTCGTGCCGTGGGCGGGCGTGATCGACCTGACCTACCTCGTGCAGGATGTGCTCAAAGTCGGGCAGGCAGGCGCCGAATACAAGGTCAGCCTCGCCGGCGCCAACATCAACATCGGCATCGTCTATCTCCTCGCGACCGCTGCGATCGGCGTCTACGGCGTCTCGCTCGGCGGCTGGGCCAGCAACAACAAGTGGTCGTTCCTCGGCGGCCTCCGCGCGAGCGCGCAGATGATCTCCTACGAGATCCCGATGGGCCTCGCGCTCCTCTGCGTCGTCCTCGTCGCCGGAACCTTCTCGCCAAACGCGATCATCTCGCAGCAGCTCAACGGCCAGTGGAACCTGGTCCAGCAGCCGCTCGCGGCCGTCATCTTCTATGTGTGCCTCCTCGCCGAGGCAAACCGCGCGCCGTTCGACCTCGCCGAGGCCGAAAGCGAGCTCATCGGCGGCTACCACACCGAGTACAGCTCGATGAAGTTCGCGCTGTTCTTCCTCGGCGAGTACTTCCACATCGTCACGGGCTCCGCGTTCTTCGTCCTGCTCTTCATGGGCGGCTGGTCGCTCAATCCGTTCACGGGCGCCGACCTCGGCATGGAGGCCGGTCCGCTCATGGCGCTCCTCCAGTTCGCGATCGTGATGGGCAAGGTCACGCTGATGGTGTCGCTGACGATGGCACTGCGCTGGACGCTCCCGCGCTTCCGCTTCGACCAGCTCATGCGGCTCTCGTGGGAAGGCCTGATCCCGGTCTCCCTGATCCTGCTCCTCGCCGTGTCGTTCCTCGTGTACTTCGGCAAGACCGAGTACATGTGGGCGGCCTCGATCGGCGTCGCGGTGCTCGTCTACATGCTCAAGCCGATCATGGCCGCGCATGTCGAGGCCAACAAGCGCATCCGCCTCATCGGCAGCCGCTTCAGCCCGCTCACCGACTCTGAATCGACCCTGGCGAATCGTCCGGGCGTCGCGCTGGATGACCGCGCGATCCCCGATCCGCGCCAGGGCATGATGAGCCAGCACTGAGTTCGATGATCCAGTCTCTGCTTGGACTGCTCCGGCTTGGCTTCGCCACGCGCTTCCGCGTGAACGGCGCCTACTGGAAGTGGCGCAAGGAGACCGCGTTCGGCGCGGCTGAATCGAAGTGGCCCAGCCCTGCCGCGCGGCGCCACGCGATGCTCGAGTACGCCCGCTGGGCGTGGCGCATGCGGCGGCATTTGTGACTTGAGCGGTCGCCGCTGCGGCGGCTCCCTTTGGTGCTTGGGGACGGTGCGAAAATCTGGGCGATTTCACCCAAACTTTTCCCGAACATCGAGGGTCGGCGCAAATCGCCTTTAGACTCGCGCGCATGGCAAAGTCGCGCACAGAGTTCCTCTGCCGCGAGTGCGGAGCAAACCATCCGAAGTGGCTGGGAAAGTGCCCCGACTGCGGCGCATGGGACAGTCTTGAGAAGTTCACCGTCGAAGCGGAGGCCGCCAAGGCCGGTGCTGGTCCCATCTGGGGCGCACCGACCGAGGGCGCCGATGCGGACGAGCTCGCGAGGTCCGGCATCGGCCGCGCCATCGCCCTCGGCAGTGTGCCCGAGGCGACCGTGCCCAGGGTTCCGACGGGTATCGGCGAGTTCGACCGCGTGCTCGGCGGCGGGATCGTGCCCGGCTCCGTTCTCCTGATCGGTGGCGACCCGGGCATCGGAAAGAGCACGCTGCTCATGCAGGCCGCTGCGTCCATCGCGGCGCGTGGCGGTTCTGCGCTTTACGCGTCGAGCGAGGAGAGTCCGCAGCAAGTGCGACTGCGCGCGGAGCGGCTCGAGGCGGTGGTCAAGGCAGGGGGCGCCGCTGCGCTCGGTGAACGGCTGCTGGTCCTCGGTGAGACGAATGTCGCGCGCATCGTCGAGCAGGCGCGGCGCTCGAAGCCGACCGTCGTGCTCGTCGACTCGATTCAGCTCGTGCATCGCGCCGATGTTTCCGCCGCACCGGGCTCGATCGCGCAACTCCGTCGTTGCTGCCTCGATCTCGTCGGACTCGCGAAGTCGACCGGCGCGTCGGTGATGATGGTCGGTCATGTCACCAAGGAAGGCGCGCTGGCGGGCCCGAAGCTCCTCGAGCACCTCGTCGATGTCGTCCTCAGTTTCGAGGGCGACCGTCACTCGGCCGTGCGCGTGGTGCGCGGCGTCAAGAACCGCTTCGGCTCCACGCAGGAGATCGGCCTGTTCGAGATGCGCGGCGACGGGCTCGCCGAGGTCGAGTCTGTCCGCGTGCCGCTGACGGGGGGGCCTGCGGCGCCCGGCTGTGCGTTCGTCTCGACGATGGCAGGCACGCGGTGCTTGCTCGGCGAGATCCACGCGCTCGTGGCGACGGGCTTTCTTGGCAGCGCGAAGCGGCGCGCGAGCGGCCTTGACGCATCGCGTCTCGCAATGCTGATCGCCGTGCTCGAGAAGCATGGCGGGCTCAGGCTCGCCGATCAAGATGTGTTCGCGCAGTCGCTCGGCGGCCTGAAGATCGCGGAGCCTGCGGCGGACCTTGCCGCCGCGCTCGCGATTGCAGGCGCATTCCTGCATCGCGCGCTGCCGCAGGGAACCGTGGCAATCGGTGAAGTCGGCCTGACCGGAGAGCTGCGTACGGTTCCGCAGATCGAGCAGCGCGTGCACGAGTCGTTGCGAAGAGGCGCGCGCGTCGTTCTCGTCCCCGCGAGCGCGCGCATCAGCGAATCGGCGCGTCCCCAGCGGGGGGAGTGCGCGTCC
This sequence comes from Planctomycetota bacterium, assembly GCA_041161465.1. Taxonomy (GTDB): domain Bacteria; phylum Planctomycetota; class Phycisphaerae; order Phycisphaerales; family SM1A02; genus QWPT01. The sequence continues at coordinate 38,128 of JBEAUK010000140.1, forward strand.
GATGCGCAGATCGTGAAAGTTGGCACGATCGAGCGCGCCCTCGAGTTCTTGACACCAAGCCAGCGCACGCTCGCGGCCGAGCCGAAGTCGCCTCGGCCGAGGACCTCCGCGTCCGAGCGGAGCGTTGACGGCACCGAAAGGGTCGTCGGGCGGCCCGCAGGCGGACCTTCGGTCGGCTGATCTTGCGCGTCTGGATGCGGGGGTGCAATCGGCAAGGACTGCGCCCGCGAGAAAACGATCTAAGTCACCATTTCACATCGACTTAGATACAAGCCCTTCGAGCGGCGCGCATCGAGATACCCACAGAGGAGACGGCCGACTAGACGAACGGAATGGCAGCGAGTAAGTTTCCCGCTCATCGTCTCGGCCAGAGTCGGCCGATACATGAATGACCGTCCGGCCTTGGCCTCTCTCGTGGGCAAGGCAAGAGCGGACGGGTGGATGACCGCGGATCGGAATGAATCCGATCCAAAAACTAGTACGGAGAGTTTCTACATGAGTCTCACCAAGACCGTCGGCTTCTTCGCCGGTACGACCCTCGCCATCGGTGGCGTGGCTTTCGGCGCCGACCAGACCAACTATGCCGCTGAGATCGCTGATCTCAAGGCCCAGATCGCCTCGATGAAGGCGTCGCAGGGCGATGCGTGGCTCACCGAGCAGCGCGCCGCTGAGATCCGTGGCATCGTGACCGATGTCCTCGCTGATGCCGAGACCCGCTCGAGCCTCCAGGGCAGCGGCGCTGGCGCCGGCTACGACGGTGGCTTCTTCATGTCGTCGGCTGACGGCAACTACTCGATGAAGGTCAACGTCCTCGAGCAGATCCGCTGGACCTTCGACAACCGCGAGGGCCAGGGCGCTGACGATCAGACCTGGGGCTTCGAGAACAAGCGCACCCGCCTCAGCTTCTCGGGCAACCTCGTTGACTCGAGCTGGAGCTACAAGGTCGCTTACTACTTCGGTTACTCGAACGATGTCGAGTTCAACGGCGCCAACACCGTCCTCGCGGACGCGTGGGTTGCCAAGGACTTCGGCAACGGCTTCAAGATGACCGTTGGCCAGTTCAAGCTCCCCTTCTCGGGCGAGTACGGCCTCGACGCTGGCAACCTCCAGTTCAACGACTACTCGACCATCAGCAACGCGTTTGCTGACGGCTACGGTCAGGGCCTCATGTTCGGCTACTCGGCTGACGCGTTCCGCGCTGCCGTCGCCTACGTGAACAGCCTCGACTCGGTCAACGTTGCGTGGGGCTCGGGCAGCCCGGCTGACGAGTACGCGCTCACCGGCCGCGGCGAGTTCAAGTTCTCGGGCAACTGGGATCAGTTCAACAGCGGCTCGTCCTTCAAGGGCGAGGAGATGGGCGTCCTCGTTGGCGTCGGCGCCAACTGGGCGAACTCGAACGACGCTACGATCGGCGACGTCTTCGGCATGACCGCTGACGTCACCGTCGACTTCGGCGGCGCGAACGTCATGGGTGCCTTCTACTGGGACAGCAACGACAACGCTGCCTCGGGCGAGAACCCCTACGGCTTCACCCTCCAGGGTGGCGTGTTCGTCTCTGACGACGTCGAAGTCATCGCCCGCTACGAGATGGGCGACGCGGACACCACCGCGACCGACAACGACTTCTCGGCGATGACGCTCGGTGCCAACTGGTACCTCGCGAAGAACACCGCCAAGATGGGCTTCAACTTCGGCTATGCCTTCGACGGCATCGGCTCGACGTGGAGCACCGCTGCTTCGGGCAACAACTGGCTCACGGACGCTGCTGGCGAAGACGGCCAGTGGATGTTCCAGGCCCAGATGTCGTTCAGCTTCTGATCGAGCACTCGATCAGGCGAGCATCCACCCTGCTCTAGGCATTCCTGCCACAAGGTTGGTTGCCTACAACACGGCTCAGTCGGCCGCCCCGAAAGGGGCGGCCGATTTTCGTTTTGCGCGATGGCGGCCGGGGCTGCGCCCTGCAGGGGCTCAATTTGTGCGGCGACGCATGGAGGCGCGTCGATAACCGCCACACAGGGCGTCTTTGCGCCCACAAGGAGAAGGCAGGATGCCGACCGACTCGCACAGGATGTGCAGAGGGCCACGACGCCCGTTCTTTACCCCAAAGCCTCTGCTGACGCCGCTCATGATCGCGGCGCTTGGCATCGTCGGTGCCGCGCGCGCCGATGATGGAAAGCCGGCAGGCGATGAACTGCTCAAGCGCATCGAGCGGCTCGAGGCCGCCAACGCAGCGCTTTCGACCGAGGTCGCGACGCTGCGTGAGGCCGAGGGCTCCGCATGGTTGAACGAGGAGCGCGCCAGCGAGATCCGCGGCATCGTCGCCGATGTGCTCGCAGACAGCTCGGTGCGTGACTCGCTTCAAGCGAGCGAGATGACCGCCGGATGGAACGACGGCTTCTTCATGCAGTCGGTTGACGGCCGCTTCAGGCTGCAGGTCGGCGGCCTCATCCAGGCGCGCTACATCTACAGCTACATCCCCGACGGACTGTCGGGCGTGAACATCCCGAACTCGCCCGTTGCCGACAATGTCGAGTCGCGCAGCGGCTTCGATCTGCCGAACACGCAGCTCGACTTCCGTGGCCATGTGTTCGGTCCGGAGTTCACCTATCGCCTTCGCGGCCAGTTCGTGAACCAGGATGAGACCGCGCTCGCCTCCGCGCCGCTTGCGAATCTCGGCGGAAGCGGCGGCACTTTCCGACTGCTCGACGCATGGATCCGCGCGGAGGTCTCCGACGGAATCGCGGTGCGCGCAGGCCAGTTCAAGCTGCCGTTTGCGCGCGAGCAGCTCGTCGACGCCGAATACCAGCTCGCCGTCGCACGGTCCACGATCGTCGAGCACCTTGGCCTCGGTTACTCGCAGGGCATCGAAGGACAGTTCGTCTCCGATGATGTCCGCGTGATGGTCGCGATCTCGAATGGCGCCACCGACAATGTCTACGGCGTGCTCAAGGGCGCCGGCAGCGAGCCGCTGAACTCCGATTGGGCGAGCGATCAGGTCGACTGGTCGGTGACCGGCCGCATGGAGTGGAAGCTCGCGGGCCGCTGGTCGCAGTTCAACTCGATGACGAGCCCGCCGGGCGACGAGTACGCGTTCATGTTCGGCATCGCGGGTCTCGCGCAGTCGGGCGACCCAGACACGGGCACCAGCCCGAACAACAACGAGCCCAACGACTGGTACGCGTTCACCGCCGATGCGAGCTGGATGTTCGGTGGCGCCACGATCTTCGGCAGCTTCACCTACTCGCACATGGAGTCGGGATCGGCCTACGTGCTCGGCGGCAACGGATTCGGCGCTCCGACGACCTTCAACATCGGCGGCAGCGAGTCCTGGGGCGCCGTGCTGCAGGGCTCCTATTACTTCGTGCCCAAGTGGGAGGTCTTCGGACGCATGGAGGTCGGCAGCGCCGACATTCCGAACATCGCCCTCATCACGACCCCCTCGGGAACCGCAAGCCTCGACAATGGCAACCTGTTCACGGTTCTGACCGTCGGCGTCAACTGGTACATCGACGGCGAGGATCTGAAGTGGTCGAGCGATGTCGGATTCGCCTTCGATGCGGTCGACGGTGTCTGGGCGAACCAGGGCAATGGCTGGCGCGCCGCCGCCGAGCAGAGCGAGGTCGTCTTCCGGACGCAGCTCCAGATGGCCTTCTGACGCAACGAGCCGAGCATTTGCCTCGAATTCCTCGCGCCGTGCAGCCCTCAGCCGCACGGCGTTTTCCTACACTCTCGGTTCCCCCGAAGGTCGCGCTCCGCCGCCGCTGGCGGCGTGACGCCGCCAGCGAGTAGAGCCGAGACCATGCCGACCGCAGCCAGTGCGACCCAACCCAGTCAGCCCGCCGCCACGGTGATCCACCGCATCGAGGTTCGGCCGCGTCGCGGCCACCACGATCCTCGCGGCGCTTCTGTCCAGCGCGCGATCGAGTCTCTGGGGCTCGCGCGCCTGCCGAAGAAGGTCGAGCATGCAGCGGTGTACCTGATCGAAGGCACACTCAGCGCCTCGGAAGTCGATCGCATCGCAAACGAGCTGCTTGCCGACTGCGTCACGCAGGCTGCCGAGATCCACGCGTCGAACAAGGGCTCGCGCCCGAGCGTGGCGCCCGGCGTCGCGGTGGTCGAGGTGCATCCGTTGCCGGGCGTCACGGATCCGGCCGCCGAGAGCGTGCAGGCAGCGATCCTCGCGCTCACCGGGCGCGCCGTGGAAGTGCGCACGGGCGACCGCTATGACCTACACGGCGTCGACAAGATGGTGGCGCAGACCGTGGGCGAGCGCTTGCTTGCGAACGCAGTCATCCATGCGATTCACACCGAGCCGTATCTGCCGGCGTCGTTCGTGGTCGGCAAGCCCTATACGCTTGCCATCCGCGAGGTCGCGATCACCAAGCTCTCCGATGCCGAGCTCGAGAAGCTCTCGCGCGAAGGGCATCTCTTCCTCTCGCTCGACGAGATGAAGGCGCTGCAGGCCGAGTATCGCCGCCTCGGCCGCGAGCCGCGCGAGATCGAGCTCGAGACGCTCGCCCAGACCTGGAGCGAGCACTGCGTGCACAAGACGCTGAAGTCGACGGTGCGCTACCGCGAGCTGTCGCACGATCCTGCCTTCGAGGGCCAGTGGTCGCTCGCCGCCGACGCGAAGTCGCGGCCGAACCACGAGGTCGCCGCCGACGGCACCGTCACGGTGAAGAACCTCCTCAAGTCGACCGTCGCCGCGAGCACGCACGAGCTCATGAAGGACGGCATCGACTGGTGCCTCTCGGTGTTCGTCGACAACTCGGGCGTCGTCGCGTTCGACGACACCGACGCGGTGTGCTTCAAGTGCGAGACGCACAACCGCCCGAGCGCGATCGAGCCCTACGGCGGCGCGGCGACCGGCATCGGCGGCTGTATCCGCGACATCATCGGCACGGGCCTCGGCGCGAAGCCGATCGCGGCGACCGATGTGTTCTGCGTCGCGTACCCGGACATCGCCGAGGTGCCGCAAGGCTGCCTCGATCCGCGCCGAATCCTCACGCAGGTCGTCGCGGGCGTGCGCGACTACGGAAACCGCATGGGCATCCCCACGCTCAACGGCGCCGTGTACTTCGACGACAACTATGTCGGCAATCCGCTCGTCTACTGCGGCTGCATCGGCCTGATGCCGCGCACCTGCGTGAAGGGCGGCACGAAGGTCGGCGACCTCATCATCGCGGTCGGCGGTCGCACGGGCCGCGACGGCATCCACGGCGCGACCTTCTCGAGCGCGGAGCTGACCGACAAGCACGCAGACGAGTTCAGCCACGCGGTGCAGATCGGGAACGCCATCACCGAGAAGAAGGTGCTTGACGCGATCCTCGCGATGCGCGACCGCGAGGGCGGCCCGCTCTACAACGGACTCACCGACTGCGGCGCGGGCGGCTTCTCGAGCGCCGTCGGCGAGATGGCGGGCGAGATCGGCGCGACCGTGAACCTCGACCGTGCGCCGACGAAGTACGACGGCCTTTCGCCGACCGAGGTGTGGATCAGCGAGGCGCAGGAGCGCCTCGTGCTCGCGGTTCCGCGCGCGAACATCGCGGAGCTTGCGCAGATCTGCGCCGATCACGGCGTCGAGTGGTGCGAGCTCGGCGTGTTCGGGCTTGAGAACGCGCAGGGCGGGCACGACATCGCGCTCTTCTGGCACGGCACCGAGGTCGGGCGCCTCTCGTGCGAGTTCCTGCACGGCGCGATCCCGATGCCCGTGCGCGAAGCGGTGTGGGACGCATCATGGGCCGCGCAGCAGCGCGCGCCGAGGCGCGCTCCGCGATTTGAACGCGATCTCGCCGAGACGCCGGGCGACGCGCTGCGCGTCCTCGAGATGCTGCTTGCGCATCCGAACATCGCCAGCAAGGCGTGGATCATCCGCCAGTACGACCACGAGGTGCAGGGCTCGAGCGTGCTCAAGCCGCTCGTCGGCGCGCCCGTCGGAACTTCGGGTGGCGGCCCTGGCGATGCCGCGGTGATCCGCCCGAAGAAGGACTCCGACCGCGCGCTTGCGATCGGAAACGGCCTTGCGACTGGCCTCGGCTCCGATCCCTACGCGATGGCGATCGCCGCGATCGACGAGTGCGTGCGCAACCTCGTGTGCGTCGGCGCCGACCACACGCGCATCGCGATCCTCGACAACTTCTGCTGGCCGAGCTGCAAGGACCCGCGCAACATGGGCGCTCTCGTGCGCGCGTGCGCGGGCTGCTACGACGCGGCGAAGGCCTACCGCGCGCCGTTCATCTCTGGCAAGGACTCGCTCAACAACCAGTTCGTCACCGAGGACGGCCGCACGATCCAGATCCCGCCGACCCTGCTCATCTCGGGCTTCGCGCCCGTCGAGAAGGACTCGCGCGCGGTGTCGATGGACGCAAAGCGCGCGGGCTCGAAGCTCGTCGCGGTCGGCACGACGACGAATCGCCTCGGCGGCTCGCACTTCGCGATGCTCGCGGGCACGCACGCCGGTTCGCCGAAGATCGCGGCGCCGTGCCTCAAGGCCGGCCCTGCGAACGCGGCCGCGGTCGCGCGCGCGATCCGCGCGGGCATCGTCCGCTCGGCGCACGATGCGAGCGAAGGCGGCGTCCTCGTCGCGGCCGCCGAGATGGCGTTCGCCGGCGGGCTTGGACTCTCGCTCGATCTCGCCAAGCTGCCGTGCGAAGGCGAGGCCGGCTTCCTCGCGCGCGCGTTCGCCGAGGATGCATCGCGCTACCTGCTCGAGGTCGAGGAGTCCGATCTCCCCGCGCTTGCGAAGGCGCTCGGAGCCGTGCCGCATGCGGTGATCGGTTCGTTCGATGCAAGCGGCGAACTCGCGCTCGCGGGCGCGGGTGCCGTCGCGCGTGCGAAGGTGCGCGCGCTTGGCGAAGCGTGGAGCGGCGGCATGGCCGCAGGAGGATTCTCGTGAGTCGTCAGGCGAAGTCAGCATCGCTCCGCGCGCTCGTCATCACGGCGCCCGGCATCAACTGCGACGGCGAGCTCTGCGAGGCGTTCGAGCTCGCGGGCTGC
>JBEAUK010000133.1:0-22046 GCA_041161465.1 Planctomycetota bacterium
TGCGCAGGGAGTTTGGCGCAGCGGATCTCCCCGTCGTGATCGGCGAGATCACCGGTCCTTGGGTCGACGCCCCCGGTGAGTGGAAGACGCTCCGCGAAGCGCAGCGCAAGGCCGCCGCGCGCCCAGAACTCAAGTCGGCCGACGGCGTCACGCGCGTCACCTTTGCCCCGACCGCGGCGTTCGTGCGCGATCCCGAGGATTCTCCGAACCCCGGCCACGGCCACCACGAGTTCGGCAACGCCGAGACCTACTTCCTCGTCGGCGACGCGCTCGGCAAGGCGATGCGCGCGCTCGTTGTGAAGGGTGCGCCCGCGTTCGTACCGACCTCGCCGACGCCCGCCCCCGCGGCACCCACGCCGGCCGAGATGTCGGGCTACATGCTCGTGCCCGTTGAGCGCGTGCCCGAGGAGTTCAACGCGGGCTTCTCGCTCTATGCGGCCGCGTGGCCGCTGCTCGAGCGCTACCCGGGGTCGCGCTTTCAGTCGGGCCTCTTCGGCACCTGGATGTTCGCGCAGTTCGCTCGCGGCGCCGACGGCAAGCACGACCCGAACGACAAGCCGAAGGACATGTACTCAGACATCGAGGGCGGCCTCGGCTGGTGGCGCGACACGCGCTTTGCGACCACGACGCCGAAGTTCATCATGGGCGGCGTCGCGCCCGACTTCATCGCGTGGGCGAACGGCCCTGGTGCGGGCAAGGGCCGCGACTGGAACAAGCCGCTCGGCAAGTATGCAATCGCGCAGTTGAGCCCGTGGGTGGTCTGGCCGCCCGATGGGCTCAACCTCGCGCAGGGCACCTGCGGCGAACTGTTCGGCTACGGCTACCTGCCGCTGCCGCTCGTGCCCGCGACGCCCGCGTCCGCCGATCGAGCGATTCCGAAGGGCGACCAGTGCTGGACGCTCTTCCTCAATACGGAGAACTTCAAGGGCCCGCTCTGCTTCTTCACGCCGAACTTCTGGGCGGAGAACATCGCGGAGCGACCCGAGCTCGCGGGAAAGCTCCTCGACACGCGCGCATCGGATCCGAACAAGGCGTTCCAGATGGAGACGCAATGGATCCCGGCGGCGATCGCGTCACCCATGCCGGACGGCAGCACCTTCGCACGCGTGGCCACCACGACTTTCCCATCGGACGCCGATGGCCGCACAGTCGTTCTGCATCGCCTCACCTCGTACTCCGCGGCCGCGCTCACGGATTCCGTGCGCGCATGGTTTGCGGGCGGTCCGACGCCAAGCGGCTCGTTCGACGCGCGCGGTGCATTCGTGCAGCAGTTCAAGTCGGGCGGCGGCTCGACCTGGCGGCTCTTCGCAGATGGGACCGAGCGCGACGACCGCCCCGATCTCGACTGGAAGAAGTTCGGCACGCCGACCGCGCATGACCCGACCACCTACGGCTACACCTGGAACGCCGAGGTCGTGAAGCGCGTCGACGACGCGCCCGGTGCGCGCGTCCAGTTGCCCGAGTACTACCGGCTCGACGCCCGCGAGGGGAAGTCGCCTCGGTGGACGGCGATCGCCGCCCGCGAGCTTCCGCCCGGGACCGGGCTCGGGAGCGCGCGCCTGCAGTCGCCCCGCGAGAAGGGCGAAGGCGCGTATGTCACGCCCGACGCGCCCGACAGTCCCTTCAAGAAGCCCGGCCCCGTCGCCGGACCGTTCGAAACCACCCTGGGCGACGGCAGCACGGTCGTCTACTGCTGGTACCGCTTCGCAGACCAGCCCGCGATGATGATGGCTGGGCTGACCGACGCAGAACGCGAGGAAGCGCAGCGCCGCGTGGAGTTGATCCATCGCAACTGGTCGAAGGACCGCGAGTACATCGCGCCGCCGACGACCGGGTCGCTCGCGTCACTTGATCCGGCGCTGATCGTGACGCCGCCCGCGGGCCTCGAGGTCGGGCATGTGCCGATCGCGATCAAGCAGGAACGCCGTCCGAAGAAGCGCCAGTAGAGAGCCGCCGCCTCACCGAAGGGCGGCCGCTCGGCCGGTCAATCCTGGAGCACAAGATTGGTGCACGGCACGTGCCGTGCAGTGCCTGGCACTGACTGGCACGTGCCGTGCACCAGTCGGTCGATTAGACTCGTCGGCCACCGTGCGTGGCACCCTTTCGCCCGTGCGGCGAGCTGCTTCGCAGGAAGCGCTCCGGCCCACCAGACAGGCACCACACCATGCCAATGCACCGACCCATCCAGCTCTCCATGCTTCTCCTCGGGCTCGGTCTCGGTCTCGGGCTCGCGACCGCCACGATCGCGGGCTGCGCGTCGCCCGATCGATCCCCGCGCGAGGTCGCGGCGAACGCGTTCACCGACCTTCGACGCGAGATACAGGCTCGGGTCGCCGACCCAACTCGGCGTGCCGAACTCCTTTCCCTCACCGATGAGTTCGAGAAGCTCCTCGACGAGGCGGTCGCTTCGCGCAGCGAAACCGAGGCGCGAATCATGGCGCTGAACGCGAACTACGACAGTACGGAGGCGGAGTTCATGGCGGCGCTCGCGAAGGCGCGCGAATCGACCCGCGCCCGCCAGGAGCGCCTGCTCGAGATTCAGTCGCGGGCGAAGGACATCCTGACTGCGCCGGAGTGGGAGAATCTCGGCAAGTTCCGAGCTTTCGCGCTCGAGGCCGCCGCCGATCTTGCCTCGCATCCAGATACAGGTAACACCGCTCCTCGCGGCGAGAAGGAGGCCGTCCGATGATCTTTGCCCTGCTTGCAATCCTCTTCTTCGGCTCAGGCGACTCGTCGCTGACGCCCATCTTCGACCGCGTCGAGGCGCGCATCGGCGAGACCGTCGAGGACCGCGCGCGGCGCAAGGAACTCCTCGCGATCACCGACGAGGCGAAGGACGCGACCAAGGCCTATGCCGAGTCCCGTCGTGAGATCCTCGACGACTGGATCGCGCTCGGCAGGCGCGCGTCCGGCACCGACGCCGAGTACCGCGCCCTCGTCGAGCGCCTGCGCACCGAGGCGGCGGCGTACGAAGCCGAGATGATCCGCCACCGCTTCGCGCTCAAGTCGAAGATGACGCGCGCGGAATGGACCGCGACATTCTCGACCCCCGCTCCGATCTCGGTGCGGCTCGAAGACCTCGCCGGCACCACATGGACCTGCACACGCATCGAGGGAATCGAGATGCCCGAGGGCTCTCCCCCGACCCTCGAGTTCGGTGCGGCAGACGAGTCGGGCGTGGTGAAGATCGCCGGGTTCGGCGGAGTCAACCGATTAAGCGGCACGGCGAACGCCGTCGGTGCCGGGCTCGCGTTCGGGCCGATGATGGCGACGCGCATGGCGGGTCCGCCGGAGCGCATGGAACTCGAGCGCGCGTATCTCGGCATCTTCCATGCGATCGACGACGCATCCCTGTCGGGCGACACGCTCCTGCTGCTCGACGGCCACAACACCGTCGCGACCTTCACGCGCGCGCGACCGTAGCCGCGCCATACGCGCGCGCGAAGCCCTTCGGCCGTTTCGACGCTAGACGCCGTTTCCCCACGCCGCAAGAAGCGCCGCGAGGTCCGGGCCGCCGACCGTCCCATCGCCGTCGAGATCTGCCGCCAGGAACCCACTCGAGACGGAAGTCTGGCCCCAACTTCCGAGCAGCACGGACAGGTCGCTGCCGTTCACGAAGCCGTCGGCATTGATGTCTCCGACGAGACCGACGGCGAAGGTCACATGCTGCGTGCCCGCGACTTTCGCGAGGATAGGTGCGAGTCCGAGTTCACCGCTGCCCGCCGCGAGGCTCGGCATCCACTGGTTCGCGTGCACGCCGTTCGCGCGCTCGAGGCCCGCGGCGAGCGAGAGCCGCCCGCGGAAACCCGCCGGAAGTCCGAGTTCCGCGAACGGAATGCGGAACTCGAAGCCCGTCGTCGCGGCGGTCGCTCCCAGCGTGTTCGTGTTGTCGAGCGCGACCTCGAGGCCATTCGGGTTCGCGCCGCCCGAGAGGACGCCGCGCCCGCCGTTCACCGCCGATGCGCCGCGATAGGTCTTCGCAGCGAGCGCCGGCGCGGTCGGCAGCGACACCGCATCGACATAGAGAAGCGAGCCGACCGAGTTCACCGCGAGAAGGACATCGGGCGCGAAACCTGCGTCGAAGGTCGTGCCATCGAGGGGCGCGAGTCCCGCTGGCGGCGCAGGGAGATGCGCGGTCACGAGCCGGTTCTGCCCCGCCGTCGTGCTGGGATTGACATCGACGAACAGGTTCAGCGCGGTTCCGTCGGTCGGCAGGTTGCCCGTGATCGACACGCGCAGCGCGTCGCCATCGGCACGCGCGTAGAGCCGGTTGAGCTCGCCGATGTTGTCGCCGAGCGTCGAGGCGGCGAGCTGCGTCGAGACGAGCGACTGCGCGCCGGCATCGAACGGGATGCTGCGGCCGTCGATGTTCGCGGTCGATGTCTCGACCGGCGGGGTGAGCGCGGCGGTGGCGATGAACCAGCTGCGTGCCGGAAGCGAGATCTGGTACGCGCTCTTGTTCGCAGCCGTGACCGCAGGCAGCGCCGCCCCGTTCTCGAGGCTCACGGGGACAGTGCCCCCCGCCGGGATCCCGAACCCTCCGAGATCGATCGTCGAGGCCGTCGTGCTCGAGTTGAGGTTGACGACGACGAGCACGGTCTGCGATGCATGATGCCGCACGAACGCGTAGATCCTGTTGCTCGGGCTCGTGACCGGCAGATACGAGCCGCGGCGCAGCGCGATCGAGTTCTTGCGCACCGCGATGAGCGCGCGGTAGGTCTCGAGCATCGAGCCTGCGACGCCCTGCTGCTCCTCGACGCTGCGGCCGTCGTTGTTCGCACTGAATGCAGGCGGAACAGTGCCCGCCGTGATTGCCGGGTAGTTCGACATCGGCGCACCCGCGACGGCCTTCCACTTGAACGGCTCGCGCATCGGAATGTCGTCTGCGTCGGTGCCCGTCACGGCCTTCGTGCCACGCATGCCCAGTTCGTCGCCGTAGTAGATGTTCGGCGGGAATGGCTGCGTGAACAGGATCGCCGCGGCGACCTTCTGCCGCGCGGTGTTGTTGCCGAGCACCGACGCGAGGCGGTCTGAGTCGTGGTCGCTCATCTGCGCGACGACGAGCTTGCCCGCGGGCACCGCCGCGTAGGTCGCCGCCATCGAGCTGTAGAGCCCGGCCGAATCGCGCAGGTTCACCGCATCGCGCGACGCGAACTGCCACGGCTTGGTGATGACCGCGTTGAACGCGTTCGGCTGCAGCAGGTCGGTGCCGTAGTTGCCCCAGTCGCTCGGCTCGCAGAAGAGGAACACATCGCTGCGCACCGCGCGCAGCGCCGAGCACCAGGTGTTCCAGAAATCGATGTCCGCGCCCCAGCCCTCGCCGCCCGACGCCCACGCGTGGTCGAGGCGGAAGCCGTCGACGCCATCCGACGGGTCGCCGTCGCCGTTCGGATCGAGCCACTTCTTCGCCCAGTTGACGATCGTGGTCACGGCGGCGGGGTTGTCGAGGTTCCAGTGAATGAAGCCGACCTGCGAGCCGTTCCAGGTGTTGAAGGTGTAGCCGACATACGTCGTGTTGGCTGCGTTCGTGAACGCGAGCCACGGGTCGTACTGGCTGGCGGGGTTGCCGAACGCGGACTGGTAGTACGGGGAGTTGTGGCTGATCCCGTAGGCAACGAAGTCGAGGATCACCTTGATGCCGCGCGCATGGGCTGCGTTCACGAACGCGAGGAACTCGGGCTCCGTGCCGAAGCGTGGATTGAGCGTCTCTGGCGGACCATGCTGATACCCGTGGTACGCCGGCGACGGGAAGATAGGCTGGAGATAGACCATCGTCACGCCAAGCGACTGCAGGTAGTCGAGACTTGCCGTCGACGCGAGGCCGCCGAAGTCGCCGAAGCGCGTCTGCACCGAGCCCGTCATGTCGAGGTTCGAATCGCGCCAGGCGATCGGCATGATCTGGTAGATGACCTCGTCCTGGTGCGGACGGACGATCGGTGGCGATGAAGCCGCGGTCGCGTGCGAGGATGCGGTTCCAAGGGCGAGAATCGCGGCGGTCCAACGCAGCAGCATGGGCAGAGGATACATGCCGCACTTGGGGCAACAAAGTCCGCTCGCGCGGCCGAGCGGTTCCCGCCTCCACCCCGACCGGTGCACGGCACGTGCCGTCCAGTGCCAGGCACTGCATGGCACGTGCCAGGCACGTGCCTGGCACCCGTTGCGCGCCCGCGCCACGCCCACCAGAACACGGGGGATGCCGCAAACCAGGCCGAGGGCGCCAGTTGCTCCGATTGGTGCACGGCACGTGCCGCCCAGTGCCTGGCACTGCACGGCACGTGCCTGGCACCAGTCGGTTAGGTGCCGCAGAAGGTGCAGTAGAACTCCGAGAACTCCTTCGGCGCCGGTTCGGCATACGCCTCGCGCGCAGCCGCGAGCTCGAACGGCTGCGAGACGACCGCCAGCAGCTCGCGGAACGGAGCGAGGTCGTCCCGCTCCTCCGCTGCCACCAGCGCTTCCTCGACTCGATGGTTGCGCGGGATCACCGCGGGATTGACTGCGCGCATCGCGCCGAACGCCGCCTCGCGCGATCGCCCATCGCGATCGACCCGCGCGTGCCAGCGCGCCATCCACGCCTCCAGCCCCTCGGGCCTCGCGCCGCTCGAGAGCGCACGAAAGGTGTTCGTGAAGTCCGCCCGCTTCTCCTGCATCGCCGACAGCAGGTCGTGCACGAGCGCAAGGTCCTCGGGCTCCTCCCGCTCGAGCCCGATCTTCGCCCGCATGCCCGCGAGCCACGCCACGCGATAGACAGGCGCGAACCGCTCGAGCGCCTCGTTCGCGCGCGCAACGGCAACCGTCTCGTCGTCCGCCAGCAGCGGCACCATCGCCTCCGCGAAACGCGCGAGGTTCCACTGGATGATCGCGGGCTGGTGCGCGTAGCGATAGCGCCCGTGGTGGTCGATCGAACTGAACACCGTGTCCGGGTTGTACGCGTCCATGAATGCGCACGGCCCGTAGTCGATCGTCTCGCCCGAGACGGCGGTGTTGTCGGTATTCAGCACGCCGTGCACGAATCCAACGCACTGCCATCGCGCGACGAGCGCGGCCTGGCGCGCGATCACGGCGTCGAGAAACGCGCCATACTTGTCGGGCGAACCCGCCAGCACAGCGTCATGCCGAAGAATCGCGTGATCCGCCAGCGCCCGCAGCGCCGCGACATCATCAAGCCCCGCCGCGAACTGGAAAGTCCCCACCCGGATGTGGCTCGCAGCCACGCGCGTCAGCACCGCCCCCCGCTTCGGTCCCGGGCGCGAGATCGTCTCGCCGGTCGCAACCACCGCAAGGCTCCGCGTCGATGGAATCCCGAGCGCGTGCATCGCCTCGCTCACGAGATACTCGCGCAGCATCGGCCCAAGTGCAGCGCGCCCGTCGCCGCGCCGCGAATAGCGCGTCTCGCCCGACCCCTTGAACTGGATATCGACGCGCGCACCCGCTGGCGTCACCTGTTCGCCAAGCACAAGCGCGCGTCCGTCGCCCAGCATCGTGAAGTGCCCGTACTGATGCCCCGCGTACGCCTGCGCGATCGGCGTTGCACCGGACGGAATCGCCTGCCCGCTGAAGATCGCCGCGAGTTCCTCCGCCGACGCCTTCGAAATGTCGAGCCCGAGTTCCCGCGCGAGCGCGTCGTTCGCGATCACGAGCTTCGGGGCCGGAAAGTCCGCCGGCGCACTCGGGTCGAAGAGCACCGTCGGCAGCCGCGCATACGAGTTGTCGAAGTTCCAGCCGAGATCCATCGTCATTGAAGGCAGAGCATACGCGCTCCCCGACCGCGTCACTCCGCGCGCCCCGCCTCCGCCGCAAGCCCGCGCACCGCGCTCTCGCAGGCGCCGACGACCTCGTTCCACCCCTCGCGTGTGTTCGGCTGCGCTTCAAAGGAGAGCGGCGCCCCGATCCGCACGGTGATCCGCGCCGGCCGCGGCACCGACTTTCCGAACGGAAGCGCTCGGTACGGCCCGTCGAGATGGCATGGAATCACGGGCACGCGCGTCGCCGCGACGAGATTCCCAAGCCCCGACTTGAACGGCAGCATCCTTCCATCGCGGCTACGCATCCCTTCGGGGAAGAGCACGAGACCGCCGCGCCCCTCCGCAAGCCGCGCCCGCAGGTCCTCGAGCGCGTGCGTCGTGACGCCCCTCCGCCGGATCGGCAGCGCGTTCATGAAGACAGCCGACAGGAACGACGACACCGCGTTCGTGAAGAACACATCGCCCGCAGCGACCGGCGAGGTCTCGATGCGCAGCCGAAGCGGCAGCGCCGAGATCAGCACGAGCGAATCGAGCATGCTCTCGTGGTTCGCGATCAAGACGAACGGCGTCTGCTGCGGCAGATTCTCGCGACCGATCACGCGCAACCGGTGATACGCGCCGAGATACGCGCGCAACCCGACCGTCGTGACCGCGTGCAGTCCGACCGACACAAGCCCCGCCTCGCGACGCGTGCTCTGCAGCCGCTCGAGCGGCTGGAGCTGCGTATCGGCTGCGGGCTTGTAGGTCCACTTGTCCACGGGTGCGACTCAGAAACCAAGAAGCGAACTGAAGACGCGCGGCTCGCGCTCGAGCCCATAGCCAAGCGCGTAACCGACGAAGTGAAAGACGGCGGGCGCAACGAGCAGCGACGAGTTCATGCGATCGAGAAACCCACCGTGACCCGGCAGCGTCGCCGCCATGTCCTTGACGCCGATGTCGCGCTTGATCGAGCCGAGCACGAGGTCGCCGAGCTGCCCGCCGACCGAGATGATCAGCCCGAGCGCGATCAGCGCCGGCCAGCGGTCGAGCGCCGTGCCTTCGAACACGACATGCCCCATCGCCGCCGCGAACGCCGTCGTCAACACGAGCGCGCCGAGATGCCCGCCGAGCGTCTTGCCTGGGCTCGTGCGCGGGAACAGCTTGCGCCGCCCGAAGCTCTTGCCGCACACATACGCGAAGATGTCGTTCAACTGCACGCTCACGAGGATGAGAAGCAGGATCGCGCGGTACCCGGGATCGTTCGCGATGTAGCCAAGGTGCCCAAGGCCCGATCCGAACAAGAGGAACGCCACGCTCGCAAGCGACACGCGCTGGAGATACCCCGTCGGCGAGTCGGGCAGCACGGCCGCCGCCGCGATCACGATGACCGTGAGCGGCGTGAGCGCCGCGAAAAGCCCGTACCAGTGGTCGAGCGACGCGCATGCGACGAGCACGATTCCCGCGGCGACGATCGCACTCAGGCTCCGCTCGCGAAAGAGCCCCGTCGCGCGCGCGAACTCGCGGTAACAGAGGATCGAGACGACCGCGATCGCGACGATCGCGGTCGCAGGCGCGAAGAGCACGGGCGCAAGAAACGCCGGCGCGATCAAGAGCCAGGTTCGATAGCGAACCCACGCATCGCGCCGCGTCGCCTCCGACATCCGGCCGTGCAGGGCAAGCATCACGATGGGCGCCGCCACGAACGCACCGAGGATGATCCACAGAAACACGCGCGTCGCCGGCTGCGCGAGCGCGTCCCTGAACGAGAACAGGTACTCGATCCCCGCGTTCATGCCGCGCCCCTCCGCATGTTGGCCGCGAGCGTACGAAGCCTGCGCACCGCCGTCACCAGCGAACCCAACGCGATCACGACCAGCACCCACTCCATCACGAGGAGTTCCGGCGCGCCGTCCCACGGCGCAAACGCAGGCTTGAGCGCGGCAGGCGCTACGGCGAGATACACGCACGCCACCGTCATCAGGAACATCCGCTGCTGCTTCGCCATCGGCCCGCGGAAATCGCTCGGAAACCCAAGCGACCGCCCGAGCACACGGATGTAGGTCACGAAAAGCGCGGCACACGCCGCGGCCCAGCCGATCCACGCAAGCCCGCCGAGCGCACATGCGGCACCGACGAAGATCACGGTGTCCGACACGCGGTCAGGCACCTCGTTGAAGAGATCGCCAAGCGGCGAACGCATGTCGCCCTCGATCGCGACCATTCCATCGAGCAGGTTGGCGAGCAACCGCAACTGGATGCACGCGGCGGCGACGATGTAGAGCACCGCATCCTGCACGAGCCCACGGCCGACGAGCGCAAGGCTCAGCCCCGCCACCACCGCCGCCACGACGCCGAGCACCGAGATGAGGTTCGGACTCACCCGCGCCCGTGCCAGCGCCGCCGCAAACCAGCGCATCGGCGCGAATCCACGCGCGGCGATCGGCCGACGATCGAACACAGGAACACTCCGCTCTTCGCGCATACCCGCGTAGCGTACTCCGCCCGCGCCACGAAGCGGGCGGCGAAACGAAATCGATCGCGCTGCCCTGTCAAGAAACTGCTGCAATCCGCGAGATTACCACCAGTTCATTTTTCCACCCGATCCATGAAGAGGCTTGCGACAGCGTTTCGGGATCGGTAGCGTGATCGTGTCGGGGCATCCCTCGCCGCGACTCCCTCGCCGCGACTCCCTCGCCCCGATTGCCACGCCCCGTTCCGGAGTTCCCCATGTCGCTTCTCGCCCGCAGCATCGCCGTTTCGCTCGCCACTCTCGCCGGCTCGCAGCTCTGCCACGCCAACTTCATCAGCGACACGACCTTCAACGACTCCGACTGGTTCTTGCACGAGTCGTACTTCCTCAACCCAGGCAGTTCAAGCGCAGGGTCGCAGTCCCTCGGCAGCGGCTCCACCGGCAACGCCCGTGTCGTGCAGAACATGATCTCGCCCGGTGGCGGTATCTACAGCATCAACATCTACTCCGCCTACACCTGGAGCGCGTCTGCCGCCATCACCGACCTGACGATGAGCATCCAGGCGCGGAGCGTGTCCAACCTGCAGGCCTTCGGCTTCGCGGTCGAGCAGGGCGGCAAGTACTGGCTCGCCGGCTACTCGCTGACCACGCCAACCTACGCGGCCTACACGCTCAGCCTCGCCGCAGCCGACTTCGGCACGCCTTTCGGCGTCGACCCATCCTCGCAGCCCGCCACTCCCGACTTCTCGGGAGCGGGCGCGCCGATCCGTTTCGGCTTCTACACGGGGAACAGCTCGACCATCGCGCCGTACGACACAGCCGCCTCCTACAGCGACTTCACCGTGAGCTTCGTCCCCGCGCCATCCGCCGCAGGCGCGCTCGCGCTCGCCGCACTCGGCGCGCGCCGCCGCCGCCGCTGAGTGGCTCGGTCGGAATCGCGCGCGATATGCTTCGCGAAATCCGGCATGATCAGGTTTCTCGCACCGAACTCCGGTCCCCTGCCAGTCAAGGCGCTTCGCTGGCTCGCCCGCGCGACAAGCGTCGTCAGCCTCGCGTTGCTTGCGATGTTCGCAACGAGCGGCGGCGACGCGCCTTCCGCGAACGAGTGGGTTCTGCTCGCGTTCTTTCCGATCGGCGTGGCGATCGGGATGATCGTCGCATGGCGCAGCGAGCTCGTTGGCGGTGCGCTCACGCTTGCAAGCCTCGTGATCTTCCACATCCTCGTCGCGTCCCTCGGATCGGGCGGCTTCCCGGGCTTCTGGTTCGCGGCGTTCGCCGCGCCTGGCATCGTGCTGCTCTTCTGCGGGCTCGCGACGCCTCTGGCCTGGTACCAGATCGGCCTTTCTCCGCCCTGGCAAGGACGCGTCGGCTTCGTCGACGCGATCCGAAACCCTGGATTGCTCGGCGACCCGCACACCGCGCGGCGGCGCGAGCGCATCGCCTCGCTACCCGTTGAGAGCCTCGTCGCCGAGATGCTGCGCGCGAGCAGGCGCGCCGATGCCGATCGCTGGGAAGTGCTGGACTACACCGTCGCGATCCAGAACGCCGGGGAGCACGCCGTCCCCCACCTCATGGCTGCGCTCGAGAAGGCCACCGCGGAGCGCACGCCCGCCGATACCGAAGACAGCCCTGCCGCCAAGGTCTTGGCGCAGATCATCGACTGTCTTGAGAGCGAGGCTCCGAAGGAGGCGATTCCGCTCGTCTCGAGGCACCTCGATCACCCCGACGATTGGGTCCGGAGAAACGCCGCACAGTTCCTCGCGTCGAGCGGACACGACGAGGCGCTGGAGATCCTCGCGTCGATCTTCAAGACCGACGATCGCTCGCTCGAGGATGGCGTGGTGAACGGTCTCTTGGCCGTTCTACGGACCAAACGAGCCGGTCCGAGCTTCCGGCGCCGCATGTTCGACCTGCTTGCTGCATGGAAGAGATGGAACTACCAGACGCCTGGCATCCTCCTCGATCTCGACCGGGCGCGCGGCGCAGCTCTTCTCACCGGACACTCGCTGCTCCTCGGCAAGCCCAAGAAACTTCGCAACATCCTCGAGGCGCTGCACAAGCGCGGCATCTCCGTCGACGAGTCCGTGCTCCTCGAGCTCGTCGGTTCGATCGAGATCCACGATGAGAATCCGCTGTCGGACGACAACGCGACCGCGGTGAAGTTCGCGATCCAGCTCCTCGCCCCCCACTCGTCGAGCGCCGCCACGGCCGCGATCGAGCAAGGCACCAAGTCGCCGTGGAAGAATGTGCGCGAAGGCGCCGCACGCGCGCTCGCCGCACGGGCGGGCATCGAGGACCCGTATCGCTTCGTCTGGGATCGCTCGAAAGAGCTCGGCGACGACGCGCTCACGCCTCCGCAGCGCCATGTCCGTGAAGCCACGCGTCTTCAAGACGAGGTCGAGAACGGCGGCTTCGCCCAGTACTTCCTGAACTCCTCTGGCGACCATTGGCGCGAGGCGCAGGAGGCGCTGATCGCGATCGGATGCCAAGGCGACCTCGCGATCTTCCGCAAGACGCTCGCGGCGTTCTCAGGCGGAGCACCGAGCGTCGATCGTGACACGCGGCGCGCGCAGCTCGCACGCATTCCTGGCGACGATGGCGACCTCGATTCACCTCCGTTCGATGCCGCGTGCAGCCAGTACTACAAGGACCCCGACGAGCGCGAGGTGCTCCTCATCCGCTACGCGATCGCCCACGCGGATCACTTCCGGGCCGCGAAAGAGCCCTGATCGCCGCGGCAACCCGCCCCGCTACTCTCCCTGCCCGAGCGAGAAGCCCCGCACGCCGTCGAAGAGGTAAAGGTTCTCCGTCTTCACGACCTCGATGCCGGCCTCGCCCGCGCGGCGCAGCGCCTCGACGATGCGCGTCGGCTCGATCGGCGCGTAGGTCGCGCGCGGATCGTGGATGTCGATCGAGGGCCCGACGAAGCGGCAGCGCCAGTGGTCGGTGCAGAAGGTCTCGGGGAAGCCTTCCGGCCACACCTTGACGCCGCGGTTCGTGATGAGCTTGAGCTTGATCACGCCGTCGGTCGCCTTCGCAAGCTTCGCGGCCAGCTCGTCCGCGGTCGTGCTGGCATCGCACACGAAGAAGTCGACGCCGCAGAGCTCGCGCTTCACCACCGGGCGGTGGTAGACGAACTTGAGATCGGTGCCCGACTTCATCTCGACGCTCTTGAGCGTGGCGGGCTTGCGGCCGAGCCGCTCGATCACGGCGTCGGCGAACTCGACCGTGCCGACCCGCTTCTTCGAGAGCCCTTCCTGGAACACATCGCCCGTGTGGAGGCCGTCCTCGAGCGTCGCGAGCCACGCGTTCTGGATCGCCTCCGCCTTCGCGGGCATGCCCATGTGGACGAGCATCATGCATGCCGCGTTCAGCATCGCGCTCGGGTTCGCGAGGCCCTTGCCCGCGATGTCGGGCGCGCTGCCGTGGATCGCCTCGAACATGCTGATGGTGTCGCCGATGTTCGCGCTGCCGGCCATGCCGACGCTGCCCGTCAGCTCGGCGGTCACATCGCTGATGATGTCGCCGTAGAGGTTGAGCGTCACGATCACGTCGTAGCGGTTCGGCTGCGTCGCCACGCGCGCGGTGCCGATGTCGATGATCTGCGTCTCCTGCGCAATCGTCGGGTACTCCTTGCCGACGCGGCGGAACATGTCGGCGAACATGCCGTCGGTCACCTTCATGATGTTGTCCTTCACGAGGCAGGTGACCTTGCTGCGGCCGTTCGCGCGCGCGTACTCGAACGCGTAGCGGATGATCTTCTCGGTGCCCGGAAGGCTCAGCACCTTGAGGCACTGGAAGACATCGGTCGTCTGGCGGTGCTCGATGCCCGCGTACAGGTCTTCCTCGTTCTCACGCACCACGACGACATCCATGTCGGGGTGCATCGTGCGCACGAACGGGCTGTAGCTGCGGCACGGACGCACATTCGCGTAGAGACCGAGCGTCTTGCGGATCGTGACATTCAGGCTCTTGTAGCCGGAGCCCTGCGGCGTCGTGATCGGTCCCTTGAGGAACACGGGGTTCCGCCGCAGCACCGCCCACGCCTCCGCGGGAATGCCGCTCGAGTTGCCGCCAAGGTAGACCTTCTCGCCGACCTCGATGAAGTCGTACGAGAGGCCGCACTTCGCCGCATCGAGGATGCGGAGCACGGCGTCGGTGATCTCGGGGCCGATGCCGTCGCCCTTGGCGACGGTGATGGTGTGGGCCGGGTTGCTCGTGGTGGCGTTCGTCATGAGTCTCGAAGGGGCTTGGCGTGCTCGATGTAGGTGACGGTCCGGTGCAGCAGATGCCGCGCGACCTGCTTGAGGTCCTTGCGGCTGCTGAGTTCTGTGAGCGACGGCAGATGCTCCATCGCAAACGGAAGCGAGTGCGCCATCTCGATGACCGTGGTCGCGAAGGACCGCGGCATCGGGACATTGCGGCGGCAGGCCTTGATTCGTTCCGCGAGAAACGCGCTCAGTTCCTGGTACGGGGCGAAGAGGCGACGCGCGTCGTCGGCGTCGACATTCTTGTGGAGGTAGCTCTTCATTCCCTCCTCGATCACGAGAAGGCGCAATGCCTCTGGGTCGAGCTGGAGCGGCGGCAGATCCTTCGGCCACACGCCGCAGATCGCCTCGACCGAGCGCTTGAGCGCCTCCTGCGGGTCGCGCGATCGCTCGACCTCCCGTCCGCAGACCTGCCTCAGCCACAGCCAGTAGAGCTGGAAGTAGTACTGGAGCAGCCGCTGCTTGTTCGGGAAGTACTTGTAGAGCGTGACCTCGGTGCTTCCGATCTCGGCGGCGAGCTTGCGGAAGGTGAACGCCTCGAGGCCGAGCGTGTTCATCAACTCGAGCCCGCCCGCAAGCATCGCACGCCCCTGCTCGGTCGACTCGGGGTCGCGCAGGGAAAGCGCCGGATCGGGGCGCAGATGGACGAGCATCGCGGACGGGGACGCCATGGGGGCGCGAAATTTAGCAATACTTAACTACCTGTCAAGTAGTGCTTTTGCATCCGCGTCGCGCGGCTCCGTGGCCAAGACCCGAGACGCCGACGATCCAGGCGGTGCACCACGCAGCGACCACTCCGCCGCCTCGCGGCGGCATCATGGGCAGTACCATCCGCCGCGGAGGATGGTCATGCTCGAAACCCTGCTCAAGCCAATCGTCTCAGCTCAGTTCCTCACGCTGGTCCTGCTCGCGATCCTGTTCCTCCAGTCGGGCGTCGACAAGATCCTCGATTTCAAGGGAAACCTCGCTTGGCTCAAGGGCCACTTCGCGAAGTCGCCGCTCGCAGGGCAAGTCATGCCGATGCTCGTGGTCATCACCCTGACCGAGACCGCCGCTGGCGCGCTCGCCGCGTTCGGCGCGGTGATGCTGGCGCTTGATGGCTCGAAGTCGCTCGGCCTGCATGCGGCGCAGCTGTGCGCACTGAACATCGTGATGCTCTTCTTCGGACAGCGTCTCGCGAAGGACTACGCCGGCGCAGCGGCGCTCGTCCCCTATTTCATCCTGTCTGTCGGCGCGATCGTGCTGATGGCGCAGTGAAGCGTTCGGCGTGCCGCGAGGTTCAGGCGATCGCCGCGAAGTGATCGACCGGCCCGCAACCGCCGCCGAGACCGGGCGCCGCGGCGATCGCCGCGCGCACGAATGCCCGCGCACCCGCCACCGCCGCCTCGAGCGCTTCACCACGCGCGAGGCGTGCCGTGATCGCTGCGGACAGCGTGCAGCCCGTGCCATGCGTATGCACGGTCTCGATGCGCTCGCCTGGGAACAGCGTCACGCGGCCATCCGCAAAGAGGAGGTCGAGCGCCCCCTGCGCAAGATGACCACCCTTCACGAGCACCGCGCGCGGACCCATCGCGTGAATCGCGCGCGCCGCCCGCTCCATGCTCGCGGCGTCGTCGACTGCAAATCCGACCATCCGCGACGCCTCCGGCAGGTTTGGCGTGACGAGCGCTGCGTGCGGAAGAAGCCGCCGCATCAACGCATCGACCGCATCGTCGGCGAGCAACGGGAGCCCGTGCTTGCTCACCATCACCGGATCGACGACGAGCGGAAAGCGGAAGTCCTTCGCGCGCGCCGCCACCGCCTCGATGATGTCCGCGCGACCGAGCGCGCCCGTCTTGGCCGCGTGCGGCGGGATGTCCGACACCACGGCGTCGATCTGCGCACCCACGAACGCCGGCGCAAGGAACTCGATTGCGGCGACCGTTCGCGTGTTCTGCACGGTGAGGAGGGTGACCACGCTCTCTCCGTACACACCATGCTGGTGGAAGGTCTTGAGATCCGCCTGCAGGCCCGCGCCGCCCGAGGGATCGGAGCCAGCGATGGTGAGTGCGACCGCGGTCATGGCGCAGCCTCCGCGGCCGTCGGCGGCGGCGTCGAGCCAAGGATCTCGCCGAGCAACTCGCTCGCACGCTCGCTGCGGCGCGCGTCGCCGGAATGCCACGCAAGCCGGTCACCGCCGATCGAGCGGAAGCGATCGACCCGCACACCCCACATCGGATCAAACCCTGCCGTGTCCATCGAGTAGCGCGCGTCATAGAGCACGATCGACGAAGTGTCGGCGATCGATCGCGCGAGCACGAATCCATCGGCGAATGTAGCGAGGCGCACGAGTCGCCCATGCTCTCCGCTCCCCTGCTCTGCGAACTCCGCAAGCCTCGCGACAGGCTGCGCGCCATCGCCCTCGCGCACCGACGCCGAAGCCCAGAGCGGAAGCCGCACAGCGTCGGCGCGCATTTCTCCGGCGGGCGTTCGGTAAAGAGAGCGCCAGAGGATGAGATTGCCAAGCGTCGGCATCGCGCGACCGTGCTCGATCGTGTCGCCGCGCGCAGCGGCAAGCTCGCGCTGCACCCCGAGCGCACGCTCGCGCTGGACGAAGCCGAGCCCGGCGTACGCAACAACAAGTGCAAGCGTGACCGTCGCGGCCTTCGTGCGCTTCATGAAGAGCGCGATCGCGAGCCCGACGAGAAGCGGAAGCGTGATGAACGGATCGACGATGCTCAGCGCGTCCCACGCGGTGCGTTCGGCGATGAACGGCCACCAGAGGTGCGTGCCGTAGCTTGTGAACTGGTCGAGGATGCCGTGCGTCAGGCATCCGACCGCGCCGGCGAGCAGGAAGAGCCACGGCGTGTCGCGCCAGCGCGGGACGGCGAGAAGCGGCGCCGCCGCCAGCGCGCCGAAGAACGGCGCGAGCACGATCGCATGCGTGAAGTGTCGATGGAGTTCGAATGGCAGCGCCGGATCGGAGATCGGCGCGAGAAAGATGTCCGCGTCGGGAATCAGTCCGCCCACGAGACCCGCGACGGCCGCGCGGCGGCCAATGCGACCACCAAGCACGGCGAATGCTGCGGTCGCACCGAGTAGTCCGTGTGAGACGGGATCCATGAACGCGAAGGATAGGACGCAACGGTGAGGCGCGCGCTCACGCGGACGCAGGCTTCTTCGCCAGCACCGTTGCACGCGCAAGCGGGACAGCCAGCAGCGCACCCGCCACCGGCGCGACGAGATAGACCCAGAGGTGCGCGGTCTGCCCCGACACGACCGCAGGCGCGAGCGAACGCGCCGGATTCATCGACGCTCCCGAGATAGGACCCGCGAACATCGCCTCGAGCGCGACGGTTGCGCCGATCGCGATTCCGGCGGTGATTCCCTTCTCCTTCGATCCGCTCGAGACGGCGAGGATGACGAGCATCAGGATCGCGGTGAGGATCGCTTCAAGCGCGAACGACTGCCCGGCCGAACCCGCCGGCAGCGTCGCGCCGAGCGTCTCGCTTGCGGGGAAGAGCGCGCGCAGCGTGAGCGACGCCGCGAACGCCCCCGCGCACTGCGCCGCGATGTAGGGCGCGAGATCGCGCACGGGCAGCCGCTTCGCCGCACAGAACGCGATCGACACCGCAGGATTGAAGTGCGCGCCCGAGACATCGCCGAAGGTCGAGATCATCGCCATCACGACGAGGCCGAAGACGAGCGCCACGCCGACATGCGTGATCGCGCCGCCCGACGCCGCGTCGATCACGATCGCGCCCGTGCCGGCGAAGACGAGCGCGTAGGTGCCGAGAAACTCCGAGAGAAGTCGCTGCATGGCGTGGTTCCGTCCGTCAGGCGCGCCGCACCGCGGTCACATCGAGGCTCGTGATGTAGTCGCTCGGCTTCGAGCCCGGCGGCAATGCCGCGACGATCTTCCGGTAGAGCGGGTCCTCCCAGTTCGTCATCGCGTCGATGTACTCGGGCTTCGAGTAGAGCACGATGTCGGAGAGCCCGGCGGCCTCGGCCTGGGCGCGCGTCTCCTCGACGAGCACCGCCCCCGCCACGCAGCCGACGAGCGCCTCGACATCGGCGCGCACCGCGTCGGGAAGCGGCTTCAGCAACGCAAGGTCGGACACCGCCACGCGCCCGCCCGGCCTGAGCACTCGCGCGACCTCGCGCCAGACGCGCGGCTTGTCGGGCGAGAGATTGAGGACGCAGTTCGAGATCACGACATCGACGCTCGCGTCCGCGACGGGAAGGTTCTCGATCTCGCCAAGGCGGAACTCGACATTCGCGAGCTTCGTCTGCTTCGCATAGCCCTCGATGTTGCGGCGCGCCTTCGACACCATCTCGGGCGTCATGTCGACGCCGATCACGCGGCCCTGCGCGCCGACCTTCGCACCCGCGATGAAGCAGTCGAAGCCGCCGCCCGCGCCGAGGTCGAGCACGGTCTCGCCCGCGCAGAGCGAGGCGATCGCCGTCGGATTGCCGCAGGAAAGGCCCATGTTCGCGCCCTCGGGCGCGAACGACAGCTCGCGCTGCGAGTAGCCGATCGCCTGCGCGAGCTGGTCGGGCGTGAAGGTCGCGGGGCCGCAGCAGCCGCCGCCCGGCGCGCAGCAGGACTGAGCGCCTGCGCCGATCTGCGCGGCGCTCCAGCCGCCGGCGCGCGCGATTCCCGCGTAGCCCTCGCGCACCTGGCTGCGCAGCGAGTCGTCCTCGACCGCCTTCACCGCCCCGCCCTGCTCGAGCGCGGCCGGCAGCCGCTCGATGAACGCGCGGATCTCGTCGCGCACGCGGCGGTAGTGCGGCATCGCCTCATCGTCGTTCGCCGCGCCCTTCGCGAGCCGCGGCGGATCGTCGAACCCGACATGCACGACGCGCGCACCGGGGAACACAGGGCACGACTCGTGCGCGGAGTCGCACACGGTCACCACCACATCGAATGGAACACCGATGTCTTCCGGCCGCTTCGATGCATGGCCCGAGATGTCGACGCCCGCCTCGCGCATGGCGCGCACCGCGAGCGGATTGAGCCCGTGCGGGTTCGTTCCCGCGGAGTAGGCGTCGATCTCCTTCGACTTGAGCGCGCGCGCCCAACCCTCGGCCATCTGGCTCCGGCACGAGTTGCCGGTGCAGAGGAACATCACGCGCATCCTTCGATCAGCAGCAGCCACGGCGACCTCCTTCGGAACAGTTCTTGGCATCGGGCGCACACTCTTGAATCGCATCCGCAAGCGCGCGGAACTTCGCGGCCACCTCGGCGTAGCGCACCGCATAGCTCACGGTGCGGCCGCTGCGCGACGGCTCGACGAGCCCCGCACGCGCGAGCGCCTGCAGGTGACGCGACACCACGGAGAGATCGACCGAGCAGCACTCCGCGACCTCGCCCACCGAGCAGGCGCGGCCACACTTCGCGACGCACGCGAGGAGCCGCACGCGCGTCGGGTCGCCGAGCGCCTTGAACAGCGCGGGCTCGAGGAGGCCGTCGACAGGACGGCAGCAGGCCGCGGCCTGGCGCGGGGTCTTGGGCCGCCGGGACGGAAAGGATTGCTTGCGTACTTGCACCATGATGCAAGTATAGCGGAACTCCGCTGCGGGAGGGCATCGTGCGCATGCGGTACGCTGCCCCGATGTCCGCACTTTCCGACAACCTCGCGCGCAACCTGAACGACTTCGGCCTCCTCGTGCTTCGCCTCGGCATGGCTGGGCTCATGCTCACCCACGGCTACCCGAAGGCGCAGCAGCTCTTCGCCGGCGGCGAGATCCAGTTCGCCGACCCGATCGGCGTGGGCGCGACCGCGTCGCTCGCCCTCGCGGTCTTCGGCGAGGTCGTGGCCCCCGCCTTCCTGATCGTCGGGTTCCTCACGCGCTGGGCGGCGATTCCCGCCGCCGCGACGATGGCGGTCGCCGCCTTCGTGGTGCACTGGAGCGATCCGCTCGCAGAGAAGGAGCTCGCGCTCCTGTACCTCGTCGGGTTCGTCGTGATCCTCTGTGCCGGCGCGGGTCACTACAGCATCGACGGGCTGCGCGTGAAGCGAAAGGCCTGAGCCGCTCGCTGCGTTCAAGTCGCGGGGCGCACCAACGGTGCGGAGACCACGCTGCGGTCCGCGATCCAAGATATCCCCAGCGCACCCGGCTCGATCCGCATGCCGAGGGTGCCCCCAGGCTCCGCGTCGCTGACTTCGCTGAACCCGACCCGCTTGCGCTGCGGCGCCTCGAAACCGACCGGCAGCACCGACGGCGGCGCGAGGCGGGCGTCGGAGTCGGTGGTCTGCCAGCGCTTCCACGGAAGCGCTTCGGTTCACCCTCTCGGATCCCAAGGAACCCTCGGAGCAGCGTCAACCTCGCGAACGAGGCTTCGGTTGGAAGACCTCCGGACTCAGCCTGCCTGGGCGTCCTTCGCCTTCGCCGGAATGAGCACGCTGAGCACCGTCGCGAGCGCGAGGGTCGCGAGCACGATGATGAGCGAGAGCGTCGTATCGATCTTGATCGACTTCTGCGGCTCCATGCCGATCACATCGAGGTACGGCGGCACGCTGAGAAGCAGGAGCTTCACGCCGACGAACGCGAGGATCAGGATGAGGGCGGGCTTGAGGAAGCGGAACTTGGCGATCAGGGCCGCGAGGCAGAAGTAGAGCGCGCGCAGGCCGAGGATCGCGAAGATGTTGCTCGTGAAGACGATGAACGGGTCGGGGGTGATCGCGAAGATCGCGGGGATCGAGTCGACCGCGAAGACGAGGTCTGTGATCTCGACGAGCAGGAGCGCAAGGAAGAGCGGCGTGATCGCCCACCTCGCAGACAGCGACCCGGCGGGCGGCGGATCCATCGTTTCCTTGCCCGTGGCGGGGTCCTTGCTGTAGGTCGGCTTCAGCGTGCGCCGCGTGAAGAACCGCTGTCCGTCGTAGAAGTCGACGGTCGGCAGGAACTTCTTCGCGAGCTTCACCGCGAGGTTCTGCGACGGGTCGTCGTTGCCCTTGATCAGCGCCATTTTCAGCGCCGTCAGCACCAGGAAGCCGCCGAAGATGATCAGGATCCACTGGTATTTCAGGATCAGGCCCGCACCGATCCCGATCATGCCGCCGCGCATGATGAGCGCGCCGATGATGCCCCAGAAGAGCACGCGGTGCTGGTATTTCGCGGGCACCGCGAAGAACGAGAAGATCAGCGCGATGATGAAGATGTTGTCCATCGCGAGCGACTTCTCGACGACATAGCCGACGAGGTACTGCTTCGCGGCCTCCATGCCGTCGACCGTTCCCGAGACGATGATGGGCTGCTCGGGCACCTGGCCCGCGAGCTCGTGCGTGTTGTAGCGCGGCGTGTCGAGGCCGAGCCCGAGCCAGTTCGCGTCGTAGGCCTTGTAGACGAACGCCGAGAACGCCACGCCGCAGGTGAGCCAGACGACCGACCAGGTCGCGGCCTCCTTCATCGAGACCTCGTGCGCCTCGCGGTGGAAGACGCCGAGGTCGAGCGCGAGGAAGAGGATCACGAGGCCGACGAAGCCCACATAGGCCCACATCTTGAGCGAGGCAGGATTGGCGGCGGCCGTCGTGACGGCGTCGGTGGCGAGGATCAGTGTGTCGGTCATGGGGTTTCCCGGAAGGGGGCGGGATGGTAGCGGCC